>DYCF01000040.1 GCA_019418225.1 Clostridiales bacterium
AATCCTCACTTAATTTGTGAGTTTATTTTGGGAAAATTCATTTGTCAACAATCTGTGGCACCCAAAAGGGTGCCTTTTTTAATACAAAGAAAAGAGGAAAGACATATGAAAGTTTTAGAAAAAGCAAATTTAATATGGGGAGCATTTGTAACATTAATGGTGGCTATATTTGGTGTGTACTGGTTCTAGTTTTTAGGATTCTTAGTACTTAACTTTGTAGACTACATCACAGGATTTATTAAAGCAAAATTCTACAATAAGAATGAATCAAGTGCAATTGGAGCAAAGGGAATTTGGAAAAAGGTGTCTTACTGGATCATCATTGGTATTTCATTTTTTATGGCATTATGCTTTGTAAAATTGGGAGACATATTATCAATTAATTTATCATTTATGGTCATGCTTGGATGGTTCACACTAGCAACATATTTGATTAATGAGACTCGAAGTATTGTAGAGAATTGTGTTGAGATGAATATTAAGGTTCCGGCTTACCTGATTAAAGGGTTAGATATTGCAGAAAAATTAATAGATCAAAAGACAAATATTGATGAATAATAAAATACGAGGAGAAAAGGATATGAAAATATTATTGATTAGTGGTCATGGAGCAGGAGATAGTGGAGCATGTGCAAAGATTAATGGTGTTACATACAGAGAATGCGATGAAACAATAAAAATGGTTAATCTGATTTATATTTTATTAAGTAAGTATGCTCATGTAGATTGCTATCCAACAAATAGAAACGCATTCCAGGATGTAAAAAATGGATGTGTACAGGTCAATTTTGCAAATTATGATTATGTGCTTGAAGTACATTTTAATGCATGTGTAAAGGATCTAAAAGGAAATGGCTTTACTACCGGTACAGAAATCTATGTGACAAAGGCAGACGGAACAACAGCAACCGAACAAGCTATTGTTAATGCAATTGCAGCACTCGGCTTTAAAAATCGTGGTGTTAAGAGAGCAAATTACAGTGTTATTAATAAAGCATTCAAGGCATCTTCCCAGAGTGCATTGGTTGAGATTTGCTTTATTGATGATGCTGATGATATGAAAATATATACAGGAAATCGTGAAAGGATTGCACAGGCTATTGTAAATGCCCTTATTTCAAATTTTAGGCTATCAGCTAACACTTTATTGCCTAATGAGAATAAACCTCAAAATGGAGCATCACAGACAACCACAGCACCATCTATTAAGTGTCCGTTTGTAGTAAAATGCCTTGATGATTTGAATATCAGAAAAACACCTAGTGGCGTAATCGTTAAGAAGAATGGATGTAAAAAAGGATATAGGTACACCATTACGAAAGTTAGTGGAAATTGGGGATACTTGAAGAGTAGAGCAGGATGGATTTCTATTTCTCCTAAATATGTAAACAGAGAATAGAAAATGGAATATAATAGAAAAAGTATTTCTAAAATGTTTGTAATTGGATTATAATGTGAATAATATATACAAACGGAAGGAGATATGAGTTATGGGGTTATTTGGGAAAAGTAAAGTAGAAAAAAGAATTGATGAGATGGCTAAACAGTTCGGTGCTTCAAAGTGGATTGTGCCAAAGGTGGTTAGTGGGTTACCGGTACCAGAGAATACACTTTGTCAGGCATTCTTTGGCCAGAACATAAATATTGTGATTCCTGATGGTCCTACATTTACAATACCAGTAGAAAAACTTGTTAGTGTAGCAGAATCTTCGGATGTAGATATACAGCGTCAAAATGTATCATCTGTAGGTGGAGCAATTGCTGGGGCAATGGTGGCAGGTCCTATTGGTGCAGCTATCGGTGGAAGAACAAAAGAGAAGGTAACTAGAACCATTAAACCATACATTGTTATCACATATAATTCAGATGGTATTAAGACTATTTATTTGGATGTGAGCTATACAAAGTATTTTGATATTACTAAGATGTACAGTCATTTAGTAAGTAATGCAAACATAGTTCTATAAGATTGTCGGCATTGCCTACGATTTGCCTACGTTGGCAGAGTTATTGTAGGCATACTGTAAGTTATAATAAGTGATAAAAAGATTTTCTGTTTCCTTTAAAACCTTGCAAATAAAGGCGTTGTAAGATTTAATATGTGATGATAAGATACAATAAAATCTTTGATTTCCACAAACAACGCACGTGGAAACTGTTGCAAAGTTAAATAAATTTAAATAAATTTAAATAAATATGGGCTACTTAGAACTTTAGGAAGCCCTTGTTTTAATATTAGCTCATAAATATTTGGCATACAATATAATTGGCCATATAATATAGGCTAGAGAGATAATTAAACATATAGGGAAAAAGACAAAGTGGACTGTTTATTGGTATGATAATAAGGCATATGATGCGTTAAAAAAAATATTTGAGAGGGTAAGCATTACAGATACTGTACACGTAAAGGAAGTTGTTGTGATAACGCTTGTATCGAATCATTTCATAGTGCCATTAAGAAGGAATGGATATTCCATGAGAAGTGACGTACCAGAGCACAAGCTCAGCAAATGTTCTTTGAAATACATCCTTTGTGTGAGTACTGTAAGGAAGAGAAATGGCGAGTAAAGCAACAGTCGTAGATCATATCAAACCTCATGGATGCCTTAAGGAGCTGTTTTGAAATGAGAGTAATTGGCAAGCGTTGTATAAGAAGTATAATGATAAGGAGACAATGACTGCAGATAGATATGAGAAATATAAATACTAAATACATTGCCTTTCCTTAACTTTTGAATTAATATAATAATAGATTGAGGTGAAATAAAAAATGAAGAAGCAGAATTATGAAGATCTCATTATGAAAAGAGCCATGGACTTATTTGCTGAAGAAGGATTAAAATATTTTGGCATTGAGAAAAAGGTTAAGGAAATTGGACCAACAGAGCTGGTTGTATTAGAAACTAAAAATCTCCATATGGATTATACCTTCTTGATGGAGGATGATTCCTATATTCATTTTGAATTTCAAACAACGGATAAAAGAGCTTTGGACTTAAGAAGATTTAGAGCTTATGAAGCGTTACTGAGTCATCAGACTAATAAAGATGTAGAGACCTATGTTATTTATTCAAATGGTATTACTACGCCAATGAGTAGATTGGAGACAGGAATAAATACTTATGTGGTAAAAACTGTTACTCTAGTAGGTCAAGATGTTAATGAAATATTTGACACGATTAAGGATAAACTTAATAAGGGGATAGAAACTACAAAGCAAGATGTTATTGCACTTGCTTTTACACCGATTATGGGTGGTACTATGAGTAAGCAAGAGAAGATTTTAAAGGCAATCAAAATGACAATGACTATAGATAAGGAGTATAGATATGATGTCCAATCTATTTTATATGCCTTCGCTAATAAATTCTTAGAAGGTAAAGAATTAGAGGATATAAAGGAGGAGTTAAAGATGACAGAACTAGGTAAAAGCTTAATTAAAGAAGGCATTGAGGAAGGTAAAAAGAAAAAGGCTATTGAAACAGCAAAAGAGGCCATTAAGATGGGATTAGAAGATGAAAAAATTATCAAACTCACTGGTCTTACAACAGAAGAACTTAGAATTCTTAAAGAAATGGCATAGAAGTGATTGTGGGGATATCAAAATCTATACAACATTTGATGTTCATGACCGGTTTCCACTCTTGTATGAAATTTCACAGAGTTAAATTTTGTATTAATATGTAATACGTTAAAGTTCTAAATAGTAAATAGAGCATTTAGTAGTCCCTTCCTTGAGAAGGGATTTATTTTATGAATAATAAAGATTATATAGTGAGGTATTTATATGAATTATGTATACTCAGCAAATACAACTTATACTACAACAGAAAAAATATTAAAGAGGACGCCATTAAGTCCAGAGGCTAAAGAAAGAAGAGATTATATCAGAAGTCATAAGTTTTCAGTACAAGTAGATTCACAAACACAAAAATGTCGATTGATTGTTACAGAAAAATGAAAAATATCATAAATAAGCATATAAGTGTATGAAACAGTCCCTTCATCGAGAAGGGATTTGTTGTATCTAAAATAGTTGAAAGGAAGCATAATAGTCATGAATTATGAGGAACTACTTAATAAATATAATATACTGCTAAAGGCCTATGCAGAACTTGAGTATGAAAATAAAGCATTAAGAGAAAAACTCGCACTGCCTGTAATTCAAGAAAAAGTAGAAGTATGTGAGGAATATAGTAGTGGTTTCAATAAATATAGTCCAAAAGAAGAAAAGTTGCAACTTTATATGTCTTTATTTAAAGGGCGGGAAGATGTCTATGCAAAAAGATGGGAGAGTAAAGAAGGTAAAAAAGGTTATTCACCAGTATGTGCTAATGAATGGAAAACAGGGGTATGCAATAAAAGATTAGTTAAATGTGATAAGTGTCAAAATAGACAGTTAGTAGCATTAGATAGTAAGGTTATAGAGAAGCATTTAAGAGGAATGGATGAGCTGGGGAGAGATGTGGTCGGATTATTTCCTCTCATGGAAGATGATACATGCTACTTATTAGCTATTAAAGAAGTAGAAAGGCACATTGATAAATTAGAGAGATTGGTAGGAGGAGTGAGTGAAAGTAAATCAGTAGATGAAGAGAATAAAGAAGAGTGGAAGACGCTTAAAACAATAGAACTATCTACAAATGATTTTCCTAAAGAAGTAAAAGTTATAAAGAGTAATATGCTTCATATAGATAAAATAGGGATAAGTGCAAGAGCACTAAACCAATTCAAGAGAATGGCTGCTTTTAATAATCCAGACTTCTTCAAAGCTCAAGCTATGAGAATGCCTACTTATGATAAGCCGAGAGTCATTTATGGATTTGATGAAACAAAAGAGACATTAATATTACCAAGAGGGTGTGAAGAAAATTTCTTAGAAGTATTAAGAAAGCAGAATATAAAAGTTGTACTACAAGATCAAAGAAACATAGGACGTAGTATAGATGTAGTATTTAATGGTAAATTAAGAGATGAACAAGTTCCAGCAATTGCTGAGATGTTAAAACATGAGAATGGCGTTTTAGCTGCAACAACTGCATTTGGAAAAACAGTAATAGGAGCATATCTTATAGCAACTAGAAAAGTTAATACACTTATTTTGGTGCATAATAAGCAACTACTTGAACAGTGGGAAGAAAGGCTAAAGGAATTTCTAATCATTAATGAGGAGATACCTGAAAGTGCAGATAGTAAACGTAGGAAAAAAGTAAGGAGTATTATTGGAAAAATTGGCGGGGGTAAAAATAAGGCATGTGGCATTGTAGATGTGGCTATTATTCAATCACTTATTAAAAAAGAGGAAATGAAAGAGCTTATAAAAATATATGGGATGATTATAGTAGATGAGTGTCATCATATATCTGCTTTTAGCTTTGAACAAGTAATTAAAGGTACGACAGCAAGATATGTTTATGGTTTAACAGCTACTCCTACAAGGCAAGATGGTCATCATCCTATTATATTTATGCAATGTGGTCCTATTAGATACAGAGTAGATGCCAAGAAACAGGCGGAAGAAAGACCTTTCGAACATTACCTTGTTCCAAGATTTACATCTGTTAAAATGTCTACAGAACTAGAACATGAAAAATATGGAATTAACACTATTTACAAATACTTATGTGAAAATGAACTCAGAAATAGTTTAATTATAGGAGATGTTGTGCAAGCTCTAAAGAAAGGGAGAACACCTATTATTATTTCTGAAAGAACTGAGCATGTTCAGTATTTAGCTGATAAACTACAAAAACAATGTAAAAATATTATTGTTTTAACAGGGCAACTAAAAATCAGAGAACGAACTGAAATGATCGCTAGGTTACAGGCTATTCCACATAATGAAGAGATGGCTATTATAGCGACTGGGAAATATATTGGTGAAGGATTTGACTTTCCAAGACTGGATGCACTATTTTTAGCTATGCCTATTGCATGGAAAGGGACACTAGCACAATATACAGGGCGATTACACAGGGCATATGAAGGGAAGGAAGATGTTTTAGTTTATGATTATGTAGATATTCAGGTAGGAACTTTAGAAAAGATGTATCATAAGAGAGTAAAAGGTTATGCTTCCATAGGATATAAAGTATGGGACAACAAGGCTCGTCAAAATGTACAGACCATCTATGAGAGTGAAAGCTTTACCACGATGTTTTTTAAAGACATCAATGAGGCAGAACAGAGTGTTTTAATCGTGAGTCCATCTTTGAATAGAAAAAGATTTACAGAAGTAAAAAAATACTTAGCTGATAAATGTATAGTGGGGATAAAGATGCAGATTATTACAAAACCACTCTATCAATATAAAGAGATAAGTAAAGGTACAATTACAAGGATAGTAAATGAGCTAACCCAAATAGGCTGTGAGGTTGTATTTAAAGAAGATGTTTATCAAAAGTTTAGCGTCATAGATCAAAGAATTGTGTGGTATGGAAATATTCATTTGCTAGGATATGGACAGGAATCTGAAACAATTATGAGAATAGATAGTATGGAAATAGCTGAAGAACTAAAACAAACTTTATGATAAAACAAATGGGTTACCATTTTAGTGGAGGTATTTAAGTGAATATTGAAGATTTTGAAGATCATGTAGATAAGGTCATTTTAGGGAGAGGCTATGACTATTACCAAGATGGTCATATTCTTGAACTTTACGAGCAGCAAGAAGGAACTTATATTTTTGAAATAGAGGGAACAGAGGATTACCAAGTAGTTGTACAGTTAGAGAAAGATGAAGAAATTGTCTATTCGTATTGTAATTGTCCTTATGATTATGGGACAGTATGTAAGCATGAAGTTGCTGCGTATTTTAGACTTCGAGAATATTTGGATGGTGAGGAGAAAGAAAAGAAACTGAAAAAGAAACAAAATATCGGAGAAGTATTAAATACACTTACAAAAGAGCAATTAATACAGGTACTATTACCCATTATAAAAAAGGATAAAACATTAGAAGAAAAAATATTGTTGAAGCATGGAGAGATAGATGCTAGTCAAGAACTAAAGCGAATGGAAAGATTAATAGATTCTATTGTAAGAAAATATGCTAATGCAGGTGAATATCTTTATGATAGAGAAGGAGCAGAATGTATAGACAAGCTATGGAGTTTAGTAGATTATGTAGAAACTTTGCATGGGGCAGAGGGGAAAATACTTCTTGCATTAGATATGCTTTTTTTACTGCTGGAACAAGGAATAGATTCGTATGAGTATATTGACGATTCAGATGGTACAGTTAGCGTATTTGTTGATGATGTTTTGAGTCGTATAAATGTTTTTATAGCAGAAAGTAAAGTATATGATGAAAAACTCAAGCAGCAAATAGTGAAAAAAGTTATTGTAAAAACTCATGAACCAAGATTTCAAGAGTGGGATGATTATGGAATCCAGCTTTTACGAGGTCTATTAATCTATGGGGCAAACCCAGTCTATAGAGAGATACTTTACACAGAAGTAAATAAAAGATTAGAAGTTGCACAGGAAGCAAGACGTTACACCATAGAAGCACTCAGTGTAATGCTGTTTGAATTATTACAATATCATGGTACAGAAGAAGAGATTGAACAGTATATAGAAGAACATATAGAGATGGACACCTTTAGAGAACTATTTTTAGAAAAGCTCATGGAAAGGCAACAGTATAAAAAGGCTATTCAAATAGCAATCGAAGGCGAAGAAAAGAATAAAGCGTATAGTTTTGGATTGAACAAGTGGCAGAAAATCAGATATGAAGCTTATAAAGCACTGGGAGATAGAAAAAATCAAGAGGCACTAGCAAAAGAATTTTTACTACGAGGTGAATTTGAATATTACGAAGAGTTGAAAAACTTCTATAAGAAGGATTATACTAGCTTTTATAATCACTTAAAAGAAGAATTACGAACTAAGGTAGGAACAGGGGAATATAGCATATTTAGGCAGCTAATAGAAGAAGAAAATGATTTAGAAGAACTTATGAATGTTGTTAGAGAAGATCCATCAACAGTATCAAAATATATTAAGCTGCTTATGAATAAATATGGTAATGAGGTGTTAGTAATTTATAGAAAAAATATCCAAGATAGAGCGGTAAAGGCCTGTGCTAGAAATATGTATAGAGATGTATGTTACATGATAATGGATTATAGAAGATATGAAGATGAACAAAATGTTAAGAACCTTATTGATACATTAAAAAAAGAAAATAAAAGAAGACCAGCATTTATTGATGAACTTAGCAAAATAGAGTAGGTAAACAATACTACATCTTTTCTAGTTATTGTGACTACGGCCAACAATCCACGCACGTTGAAACTGTAGTAAAGCTATCTAAATAAACCCTAGTAATACCAAGACTTAGAGGCGTTAAAAACCTCTAAGTTTTTTGTTGTGTTTAATCTTTTTAGGAAAAGAAGATATATAAAATATATCGCCAAATAGAATAAAGATATGTATAATATAATTAAAAATTAAGAATATAAGGGAGATGATGATTTGTCTAATAATATAAAAGAAATGGATAATAGGTTACTTTCATGGAATAGAATGTTTAATAGTAGATTTGGTAGAAAAAAATTTGAAAAGCATTATACATATCGCGGTCCATTAGGTGCAATTTATACAGAGCAGTGTACGAAATTTGTAATCTGGGCACCTACAGCAAGTAATGTTCAGCTTATTTTATATGGCAAAAATGGAAACGTTTCCAATGAGGCGGACCTATTAAAAATGGATATGATAAAGTCTAAAAAAGGAATATGGCAATGGACTCAAAATGGAGACTTATCTCATGTTTATTATAATTATTTAATTACAGTAGATGGCAAAACACATGAAGTGGTAGATCCCTATGCAAAAGCAGTAGGTGTGAATGGAAAGTGTGGGATGGTTATTGACCTAGAGACAACAAATCCAGAAGGATGGGAGGATGATAAGCGTCCTCAGTTAAAGGCAGTGACAGATGCTATGATTTATGAAATGCATATTAGGGATTTTACTATAGAACTAGATTATGGCAATACGCACTATAATGGAAAGTATGAGGGAGTTTGGCGGGAGGCAGCTACACTTCCAAATACTAATATTAAAACTGGAATGGCACATTTGTTAGAACTTGGCATTAATACAGTCCAAATTATGCCGACCTTTGATTATGATTCAGTTGATGAAGAAAAATTAGATATTCTACAGTTTAATTGGGGATATGACCCACAAAATTATAATGTACCAGAGGGATCATATGCAACAGATCCTGATGATGGCAGTATTAGAATAAGTCAGTTAAAGAAGCTTATTTATGAGATGCATAAAAATGGGATTAAGGTGATTATGGATGTTGTATATAATCATACATCTAAGGTAATGGATTCAAATTTTAATTTAGCTGTGCCAGGCTATTATTATAGATGTAATGCAGATGGTACTTTTTCAAATGGTTCAGGATGTGGGAATGAGGTAGCCTCTGAGCGAACAATGGTTAATAAGTTTATAGTAGATTCAGTAACTTATTGGGCTAAGGAATATCACATAGATGGTTTTAGATTTGATTTAATGGGTGTGCATGATCAAAAGACAATGTTAGCTATACGTGATGCGTTAGATAAAATTGATTCTTCTATTATTATGCTGGGTGAAGGATGGACAGGTGGACCAAGTGCCTTAAGCAAGGAAAAGCAGTCGCTTAAAAAATCTATATCAAAGGCATTTGGTACTAAACAGATAGCTGCATTTAGTGATGATATGCGAGATGGGTTAAGAGGACATGTTTTTAATTCTGAAGAAGCAGCATTTCTCCAAGGTGAAGCTGGCTTTGAAGAAACTATTAAATTTGCCATTGTGGCAGCAACTGAAAATTCTCAGCTTGACTATTCGAAGATTAAAGGTAGTAGTAAATCATGGGCAGTACAGCCTTATCAAACGATTACCTATGCTTCATGCCATGACAATTTCACACTATGGGACAAGTTAAAGACAACAAGGCCTTTAGCAAGTAAGGAAGAACTTTTAGCCATGAATAAAATTGCTGCAGCAGTAATTTATACTTCACAAGGTATTCCTTTTATGTTATCAGGGGAAGAATTTGCTAGAACAAAGGTAAATGAAGACGGTACATTGAATGAAAATAGTTATAATGCAAGTGATGAGGTAAATGCCATTGGCTGGCAGAGAAAAGCGGAAAATATGGACTTATATCATTATTATAAAGGACTTATTCAGCTGAGAAGCAAGCATCCAGCATTTAGATTAAAAACGACAGCACAAATACAGAGATGCTTAAAATTTATAAAGGTAGATAAGGCCAATGTAATAGCTTATACATTAACTTGTGACCAGGAGATAGAAGAGTCATGGCAACAAATAGCTGTAGCCTTTAACACCAATAAAGAGACAGTAGAAGTAATACTACCTCATAAAAATTGGGTGATTGTTGTCAATAAAGAAAAAGCAGGTATTAATAAATTGGGAGAGATTAAAGAGGATAGATTAATACTTCCAGCCCAAAGTGCTTGTGTATTAGTGGATAAAGCAAGTTTTAAGTAAGAAGCAATTTAAGGGGAAAAAAGTGACATCTTAAGAAAATAAACAGACGATAAAATGGTTTGTAGCTATACTGTACTTATAGTATAGCTGTAATTAAAACAATGTTAAAAGAAAGAAGGAGTTTTATGAAACGTAAACAAAAATCAATAATTCGTCTGCTTGCTAGAATAAGTATGGTATTTTTATTTGTAAGTATGGTCTTTACCCCAGCTACTTCAGTAACTTATGCAGCAACAACGCCAACGAAAATTATGCCATTAGGAGATTCTATTACAGATTGTGACTTTTGGCGTACGATGTTATTTAATAAGCTTGCTGATAATGGCTATGATGTTCAATCAGTTGGAACGCAGTATGGTAACCATGAAGGGCATAGTGGGATGTGTGTCACAAATTTAGCCCAAACCACGCAGCTTAGTGAGTGGCTTGCTGCCTCTAACCCGGATATTGTCATGATGCATTTTGGAACCAATGACTGTTGGGGAAATGCAGGAACAGATAAAATATTAGATGCCTATACAACCTTAGTAGGTCAGATGCGAGCTAACAATCCTAATATGATTATTGTAGTGGCACAAATTATACCAATGCATCCAAATGATACATTGGATTACGATTTTATTATCCGTGATCTTAATAGTGCTATGGTAGATTGGGCAAATGAATTAACAACGAGCGAATCACCTATTATATTATGTGACCAGTTTACTGGTTTTAATGTGGATCAAGATACATATGATGGGGCACATCCAAATAGCTCTGGTAGTCAAAAAATGTGTGATAGATGGTATGAGACACTAAGTAGCATACTCTCAGCAGAAGATAAACCAGTAGAAGCAGAGGTACCAACAGAGCCAGAAACTCCAACAGAGCCAGTAGAACCTGAGGTACCAACTGAACCAGAAGCGCCAGAGGCTCCAGTAGATGGGGTATTGAAATTAGATACAGTTCTTAGTACATGGAATACAGGCTATACTATGACAGTTAATATTACAAATACTAGTAATGAGACTGTAAATGGATGGGAACTAAAGGTAAACAAAGCTGATTTTGATATTAGTAATATATGGTGTGCGGAGGTAACTGAGTCAGGAGAGTATCTGATTATAAGACCTATGTCATGGAATGCAACAATTAGTGCAGGTGGTAGTGTAAGTTTTGGATTCCAAGGTAATGGAACAGTTACAGAGGATTTTGCATATACACTCCAATAAAAAGTGGACATTAAAATAAGAGGAATAAACTATACTGAAGATATAGTTTATTCCTCTTGTTTTGTTACTTGAAAGGAATTCACAAGGATGAAATAAATATATATATTATCTAAATAAGTAATTAATTAGCACAATAACTAAAACATAAAAATAATTTGCACCTAGGTAGGGGCAGGCCTTTTAAAATACACAATCTATTGACTAACGTAAAAGGGGCTGCTGTAAAATACAGTCCCTTTTGGCTTCTAAATGAACTATTCATGACTTATAAAATAAACTGCAGAATACCTAGGCAAGTTAATTTTAAATAGATTAGGATCAATAGAAGGTGGTGTTAATAAGGTTAGAGAAGAACAGGCGTTAGTTCCACCAAAGATATCGTCATTACTATTTAACAACATTTCTAGGTGCGTAGCAGAAGGAATATAAAGTTCATATTCCTCTAAGTCAGTATTCGAAAAGTTAAAAAGAGCAATGAGCATTTCATCTTTACATTTTCTTTGAAATGCATAAATACAGTTATTTTCTTGATGACAGTCTAACCAAGTAAATCCTTCTAATTTGTAATCCTCGCCATATAGTGCGGGGTGACTTAAATAAATATGATGAAGTGTTATCATAAAACGATGAAAGGCATCATGAAGAGGGTATGTAAGAATATCCCAATCCTGTTGTCTTTTTTCATCCCATTCCCTAAGCTGACCAAATTCATTTCCCATAAAATTAAGCTTCTTACCAGGATGTGCATACATATACATGTAAAAAGCTCTAGCTTGTGGAAATTTATCATCATAATCCCCGTACATTTTTTGTAAAATAGTTGCTTTACCATGTACGACTTCATCATGAGAAAGGGGGAGTAAGTATTTTTCATTATAATAATACATCATGGAAAAGGTAAGTTTATGATAGTTTTCATGGCGTTCATCAGGTGTTTTTTTAAAATAATCTAAAGTATCATTCATCCATCCCATATCCCATTTATAATCAAAACCTAATCCACCCTCATCAACAGATTTGGTAACCATAGGAAAGTTAGTAGAATCCTCGGCAATTAAAAGGGCTGTAGGATGTTTTTGCTTTAAACCTGCATTCATCGTTTTAATAAAGTCAACAGCATTCGCATTGACACCGCGTGAAGGTTCGCCTTGCCAATAAATAATACGACTAATGGCATCCATACGTAAGCCATCAATATGATAAACTGTTAACCAGTAGTTAGCAGCTGATTGCAAGAAACTACGTACTTCACCACGGGAGTGCATAAAGTTATAGCTTCCCCATTCGCTGACCCCTACATCAGTATGTGGATATTCATATAAGAATGAACCATCATAACGTGCCAGTGCAAATCCATCTATAGCAAAATGAACAGGTACAAAATCCATAATAACCCCAATATTATTCTCATGACATTTATCGATAAGTAGCATTAATTCAGTAGCTGTCCCATATCTTGAGGTGGGACTGAAAAAACCAGTATTCTGATAGCCCCATGATTCATCACAAGGATGTTCGCTGAGTGGCATAAGTTCTATATAGTTATAGCCATTTGTTTTGACATAATGGATAAGCTGGTCAGCTATATCACTATAGGTAAACCAGCCATTTTCATTTTGAAAATTAGTATGCCAGGAGCCTAAATGGAGTTCATAAATATTGAGTGGTTTGTCAAAGCATGTATTACGTGTTTCTAACCATGTATGATCGTGAAATGTATAAGCTGATAGGTCGCGTATGATAGAAGCTGTTTGTGGTCTTAGTTCCATACCAAAACCATAAGGATCGCAGTGATCAATAAATTGACCACTACAATCATAGATACGGTATTTATAGAGCATACCTTCTTCAGCTTGCGGAATATAGCATTCATAGAACTGATTATTTATCTTTTGCATAGGTATTTCTTGCCAAGTATTAAAGCTGCCAATAAGTGAGACTTTACTTGCATTAGGTGCATAAGTACGGAAAACGATACCATTTTCTGCTTTATGCGCACCTAAATAATCATAAGCATTAAATTCTTTACCAGCGTAAAAATCATTCATATTCATAGTGTGACTCACCTCATTTAATTGACTACAGTCGTTTAATTGTATATAGTATATTATAATATAAATATCTGAAGATTCTATAATCAGTATAGATTAAAGGTTGTTTAAACAACACAAATTAAAATGAGTCGTATTACAGGAGTGATGAGATGGATCTTAGAGTTAAGAAAACAAGAAAAAGCATTTTTGATGCATTCATAGAAATTCGTTCTAAAAAGCCTTTAGAAAAAATTACAGTAAAAGAATTAGCAGATCAAGCAATGATTAATAAAGCTACTTTTTATCTTCATTTTAATGATATTTATCATTTGTCAGAGTGTATAGAAAATGAGTTAATAAAATCAGTAGTTGAACAAGTGTCTCAGTCAGGTTATGAGCTTTGCAATCCCTACGAAATTACTAAGCTTTTTATTGAGGTGTTCAGCAAAGAGGAAAAGATGACAAAGATTTTATTTGCAGATAATAGAATGGGGATATTTGTTAATAAGTTAGAAAAGGAAATTAAGCGATTTATTTTTGAAAAGTACCCAGAATATAAAAATAGTATGGAAAAAAGCATTGCCTTATCCGTATTGATACAAGGTTCTTTTCATACATATTATAATAATAGTCAATTTGAAGACAAGTTATTAAAAGAGGTATTATCGAAGCTGAGTGAACGCATTTTAATGTAAAATCTATAAAGAATAAATGATTATTTGTTTAATTTGAAAAATACCAACAAATACAAGGGTGTATATGTGCAAAATTACTGCATAGTGCTATTAGAAAATAAAATAATTGTATAATTAAAACAATATAAACTTGACTGAAAATTATAAAGTTTATATAATTAAATTGTAAAGGTGAGGGGACAATAAGTAATCATCTGAACAAATGAAGTTTTACTTATTAATAAGGGGGTCGAAAGATAATGAGTAAAAAAATAGTAAGTATGCTATTAATTGCAGCAATGGGTATGACAATGTTAGTAGGTTGTGGTGGTAGTGGTGCTGCCGATACTAGCAGTACAGCAGGAGATACAACTTCGCCAGAGACAACACAGTCAACTGAATCGGCGGATACAGCTAACGCTTCAAGTGGTGTTACATATTCTGGAGATTTATCAATTATGCATTTCTCAACATCTGAAGAATCACAAGGAAATGGTGGTTCTGATGGTTTCCGTACAATGATTGCTCAGTGGAAGGAAGCTAATCCAAATGTCAATTTAGTTGAAAATGTTTTAGCAAATGCAGAGTATAAGACGCAAATTGCTACGTTAGCAGGTGCAGGAGACCTACCTGATGTATTCTTATTACAAGGGATGAATACAAAACAGTGGGCAAAAGAAGGACTTATTATGGATATGACGCAAATTATTTCAGATTCTCCAGATAGTGCAAATTATAATCAAGCCATGTTCACACCATTTAAAGATGGTGATAAAGAATATGCGATTCCAGCTTTAACTGGTGGTACATGTACAGTTGTTGTATATGATAAACAACTGTGGAAAGATGCGGGGTATGATACGTTCCCTACAACTTGGGATGAAGTTTTAAAAGCAAAAGATTACTTTACAGAGCAAGGCGTTGATACAATTGCCTTTGGTAACGGTGGTAAATGGCAGGCTAACTCATGCTTCATGTCAACTGTAGGTTCACTTTTCACGGGTAATGATTGGTATCAATCTATTATTGATAAAGCTGGTGCAAAATTCACAGATAAGGCTTTTGTAGATGCCCTTCAATTTACACAGGATGCATTTAAATCTGGTGTATTTAATGCAGACTTTAATGCTATTACAAATGAAGATGCACGTGAGTACTATATTTCAGGAGATGCTGCAGCATTTATTGGCGGTAACTGGGATGTCTCATATATTATGGCAACTCTTTTAGAGGCAGATCAGGAAAAATATGATAATATCGGCTTTGCAACTTTCCCAACACCATCTAATGCAACAGGACTTACAAATGCTCAAAACATTGGTATGGGATATGGCGTTGCACTTAATCCAAAACTTGCCGATGATCCAGAAAAATTAGCAGCAGCTATCGATTTAGTATACAAATTAACAGGTAGTGATTTCTCAAATTATGTAGCTTCTAATTATGCACTTAGTGGTGTTACAAAAGTTGATAATGTAGATCTTAGTGCCTTTGACCAAGTGACACAAGATTTCTATAATTATTCTTATGTTGATACCAATACATGTGAAATTTATGATTCTTATGTAAATGGTGCTGTATGGGATATCTTTAATACACAACTTCAAGATATGTTAAATGGAGATGTAGACCCTCAAACAGTTGCTGAAAAGACTGAAGAAGCATACGAAGCAAACTATTAATCAGTTTACGTGATTGCATATAATGCGTGTAAGCATGGGGCCTTACCTATAGTTTGGGTAGGCCCCATTTTTAAAGAAGGGGAGGGAGAAGTTATATGTTAAGTGCTATTAAACCAAAGGCTAGAACAATAGCTCTTTATTTGTGTATACCAGTTATATGGTATGTGTTTTCAGTATTTGTACCACTTATTACAGCTATGTTTTATAGTTTCTTCGAGTGGAAAGGGGGACCTAATAAAACATTCATTGGTATACAAAATTACATAACACTTTTTAAAGATGATGTGTTTTGGGGAGCATTTGTAAATAATATTTATATAGTGATTGCTTGTATCATCGGGCAAATAGGCCTAGCATTTATTATTGTACTTATGGTAAATTCTAAGCTTGCAAAGTTCAAAGGTATTCATCGTACATTTGCATTTTTCCCAAGTACAGTTTCAGCAGTATGTATTGGTTTCATTTGGATGATGATTTACGATTATAAAAGAGGAATTTTAAACTGGGCATTAGAGATAATGGGAAAAGGAGATCTTGTAAGAGTTTGGTTAAATGAACCTAAGCTAGTACTATTTTTAATATGTATTCCGCTTATTTGGCAATTTATTGGTTACTATATGGTTATTTTACTTTCAGCTATTTCATCAGTAGACCCAGAAATATTTGAAGTTGCAGAATTAGATGGTGCTAGTGCATTCCAACGTGCTATCTATATTGTATTTCCACTTATTAAAAATACAATTCTTGTGTGTATTACTTTATGTGTAGCAGGGAATATGAAGGTGTTTGATCATATTTATACAATGACACAAGGTGGACCAGGTAACTCATCTATGGTTATGGCGATGTACGGTTATAAGGTTTCTTTTGCACAACAAAATATGGGCTATGGTAGTGCGATTTCTGTCGGCATTTTTGTTGTCAGCTTGATTGTTATTGCAGGTGTACAGAAGTTAATGAACCTTTTAATGAAAGATAAGGGGGTGGAATAAATGCCAAGCATAGCGACTGTTCAAAATGAAAAGAAGAAAAATTATGGTGGAAGAACGCCGATGGAACGTTTTAAGACAGGCACCTTATCATTTTTCCTAAATCTCTTCTTGATTGTTTTTTCAGCATCCTGTATCTTTCCATTAGTCTGGATGTTTTACTCTTCTTTAAAGGAAAAAAGAGAATTTAATGCTGATATTATTGGCTTGCCTCAAAGTCCAACCCTCATAAATTATGTTAAAATTACAACAAACTCAGATTATCATTTAGGTGCATCTATGTTTAACAGCTTCAGAACAACAGCTATTTCATTAGCACTTATTGTGTTATTTGGTTTTATTGTAGGTTATATTTTAGCAAGAATAAAATTTAAGGGAAATCGTTTGCTGTATGTAATGTTTTTAATGGGCATGTTAATTCCAGTGCATTCTTTATTAGTCCCTATTTATGTGGTATTTAAAAGTGCTAATTTAAACAATAAATGGTTTACACTTATTATACCCTATGTAGCTTTCGGCTTACCTATTGCAATATTTCTTGTGGAGGCATTTGTTAAGGCTATTCCAGTAGAATTAGAAGAAGCAGCAGCTATTGATGGCTGTTCGTTTTCTAAGACACTATTCCAGATTATATTACCGGTTACAAAACCTATTCTGGTAACAATAGCTATCATTCAAACCTTCGCGTGTTGGAATGAATTCTCATTTGCGTTAGTTTTAATTCAAGATGCAAACTTACAAACAGTCCCACTCGCTATGACCATGTTTAAAGGTCAATTTGCGTCAGATTATCCTAAAATTATGTCAGCTATGCTTTTGACTATGGCACCTATCGTTGTTTTATACTTTGGATTTAGTAAACAAATTATAAAAGGTATGGTAGCTGGTGCAGTCAAAGGATAAACAATTAATTTAAATAAGGCAAACTGGAGCTACCACCAAATCATTTAGGGTTTGGTGGTGGCTTTTTTGAGGGTTAAAATTATAACAAAGTGCTATTCTTCAGCTGCATCCGCATCAGCTTTTGTGGGATGTACTGTGCCAAATGGATGCTTTGGTGGGGCATAGATTGAATAAAGCTTAATAGGTGTATTTCCGATATTAATTAGATTATGCCAGGTATTAGCTGGCACTATGAAGGCAGAACCATCCGTAACTCTTTGTTTAAAATCTAAATTATCTTTTGTATCGCCCATCATAACAAGTCCTTCACCAGCTTCTAAACGTAAGAATTGATCAAGGTTAGAATGGTTTTCAAGGCCAATTTCTCCTCCTGGTGGGATACTCATTAAGGTAACTTGAAGGTGTGGGCCAGACCATAGTGCGAGACGAAAGTTTGGATTTTCTTTGGTTGCTTTATCTATATCAATTGCAAAAGGGTTAGGACCGTAATCTTTAAGTTCAGTAGGTGCATTCTGCATCATATTTGATGTATTTGCAGCAGCCATTTGGGCAGCACGATTACGTCTATTATTTTGAACACTTGAATTATTTTGAGGATATTTGCTATAAGGCATGGTGTTTCTTCTTCCGAAAAGTCCCATTATTATTCCCCTTTCATACTTATTACATTATTTATTATATGTGGAAAAGGCTGAGAATGTGAGATGTCTACTTAAAGTAAAAATTGCATTTTAATAAAAATTTAAACAAAAAAATAATGTGGACACTTGTATATAATTTATTATAGTTGTATAATTATTTAAACAAAAATAAGTATCGTTAAAATGCGATCAATCATAATAAGAATGAGGCTGATAATATGGAAAAGAAAAATTTAGATTGGGCAAATATTGGATTTGCTTATAGAGAAACAAATAAACGTTATGTTTCTAATTTTAAAAATGGTGAATGGGATAATGGCATCCTTACAGAAGATGCAAATGTCATTATTAATGAATCAGCAGGTGTGCTTCAATATGCACAGACATGTTTTGAAGGTCTTAAAGCTTATACAACAGAACAAGGCCAAATTGTTGTATTTAGACCTGATTTAAACGCAGAACGTATGGCAAATACAGCAAGAAGATTAGAAATGCCTGTATTTCCAGAAGATCGCTTTGTAGAAGCCGTTGTAGAAACAGTAAAAGCTAATGCAGAATTTGTACCACCATATGGTTCAGGCGCAACACTTTATATTCGTCCTTATATGTTTGGTAGTAGTCCAGTAATTGGTGTAAAACCAGCTGAAGAATATCAATTTAGAATCTTTACAACACCAGTAGGTCCATACTTTAAGGGAGGGGTAAAACCACTCACATTATGTGTAAGTGATTTTGATCGTGCAGCACCACATGGTACAGGTCATATTAAAGCTGGCCTTAACTATGCTATGAGTCTTCATCCAATTGTTGCAGCTCATGAAGCCGGTTTTGATGAAAATATGTATCTTGATGCAGCAACACGTACAAAAGTAGAAGAAACAGGTGGTGCAAACTTCTTATTTGTAACTAAAGATAATAAAGTTGTGACACCTAAATCAAATAGCATCTTACCTTCTATTACAAGACGCTCTTTAATGGTTGTAGCAAAAGAATATTTGGGTTTAGAAGTTGAAGAACGAGAAGTATTATTTGAAGAAGTAAAAGATTTTGCAGAGTGTGGTCTTTGTGGCACTGCTGCCGTTATTTCACCAGTTGGTAAGATTAATGATCATGGTAAAGAAATCTGCTTCCCAAGTGGTATGAATGAAATGGGACCTATTACTAAAAAACTCTATGAAACTCTTACAGATATTCAAATGGGCCGCATTGAAGCACCAAAAGGATGGATTAAGGTCATTGAATAATATGAAAATAGGGTGATAGTACTTTTATAGTCCATATTAAACTCAATTGAATTCTAACTTACAACAAAAAATGAGTTATTGCGAAGTTATAAATATTTTGCAATAACTCATTTTTTGTTGTAAAAATAGAGCGTGCAACTAGAGTATTTATTATTTGATATTACGTTTAAATTCTAATTGAATAATTTAACGATATCTAAAATGAAAAAGAAAAGAAAAAGGGATAAATTTAAATTTAAAATAATAATCTACAAAAGCTTTGAATGACAAGACACTAGTGCATTTTAACCAAAGGGAAAAATATAAAAAATAACTAAATATTAGATGAAAAGTATATAAAATTTATTTAAAATTGTAAAAAATATAATATTTACAAAAATATAAAATAGTTTATTATATATAATATAAAAACAAAGAGAAAAAGAGGAGGAAGCAAAATGCATATTAAAAGATTCAGAAGTTGTTTTGCAAGATATGCTGTAGCGGCATGTACAGCAGTGAGTTTAGTGGGTGGTTTTTCTACAACTACTTTTGCAGCAGGTAATACAGTAACACATGTTACAGTTCATGATCCATCAATTGTAAAAGCTGATAATGGTGCATATTACGTTTTTGGTTCACACCGTGCATTTGCAAAAACGAGTGATTTAAGCAATTGGTCTTTATTTACAAATAACATTAATGAAGAGTATAAAACGTTATTTGCTGAAGGCGCAAAGTGGTCAGCTACTAATGACGCAGCGTATGATGTGACAGGAAATACATGGGCACCGGATGTTATTTATAATCCTGTTATGAAAAAATGGTGCTTATATATGAGCGTTAATGGTGTAGATTGGAATTCATCTATTGCGCTTTGTACAGCAGATCAGATTGAGGGGCCTTATACTTATGCAGGGACGGTAGTTTATTCAGGATTTACAGAAAAAACACATCCTGTAGAAATGACGGATTATTATAAGGTATGTGGTGAAGATGCGGACATAAGTCGTTATTTAAAGGATGGCAAATGGAATTCACAATATGGTACGAATGCTATTGACCCAACAGTTTTTTATGATGCAGATGGGAAGCTATGGATGACATATGGCTCTTGGTTTGGGGGACTTTTCCTTTTGGAGTTAGATGAAACAACAGGACTTAGAGATTATAGCGTAAGCTATGACTTAGATAATGATGCAGCAGATGGCGTAGCAGCTGATCCTTATCTAGGAATAAGGATTGCGGGTGGATTAGGTGCTTCAGGAGAAGGCTCTTATATCGAAAAGATTGATGATTATTACTATTTATTTGCAACTTATGGTGGTTTAGATTCTAATGGCGGTTATAATATGAGAGTTTTCCGAGCTAAAGATGTAACAGGACCATATGTAGATGTGGAAGGCAATTATGCGACTTATACAAAAGCTGTAGGTGCTTCCAATACAATGGGAAATGTTGGGGTAAGATTGATGAGTAATTACAGGTGGTCATGTATGGATAAAGCACAATTATCTCAAGGCCATAACTCTGCTTTAACGGATGAAGATGGTAAGTATTATGTCGTTTATCATACACGATTTGATGATGGGACTTATACAAATAATGGTGCCGAATATAATAATGAGATGCATGAAGTACGTGTTCATCAAATGTTCCTAAATGAGGATGGATGGCTTGTTGTAGCACCTTATGAATATAGAGGCGAAGAAATTTCTGAAACGGGATATAGCAAAGATGAAGTAGTTGGTGATTATGAATTTATTGTACATCGTCCAGATCAGCCTTATTTAGATGGCGCACAAATTGGGGGTTACACATATGAAATTCCTGTTAATATTAGTTTAAATAAAGATGGCAGTGTAAACGGTAGTGTAAATGGTACATGGGAGATGAAAGAAGGAACACCATATATGAGCTTTACATATGATGGTGTAACTTATAAAGGGGTTTTCTTAAAACAATATCAAGAATCTGAAAAGGCCCAAGAAGTGATGACTTTTACAGCTGTTGGCTCTAATAATGTAACGATTTGGGGAAGTGCAGGAAAGACTACATTAACGCAGTCACCGTCTATTTATATTGCAGATTTAGAAGAAGGTACATATCGTTTTAAGAACTTAAATAGTAAGCTTTATATCAACGTGTCTAATGATTCTGCTGAAGAAGGCACAAACATTGACCAATGGGAAAATAATAGTGAAACAGCACAAAACTTTAAATTAATCACAGATGAGGATGGCTATAGTGCCTTGCTAACAGCAAGTTCAGATTATAAGAGTGCATTAACAGTAGAAGGCGGCAGTCCAACAGATGGTACAAATGTTATTGAAGCACCTTATATAGGCGATGATAGTCAAAAATTTATGATTGCTAATAATGGTGATGGCTCTTATGCTATTTTAACAAAAGCATCTAATCTTACATCTGCATTAGATGTATTCAACTTTAGCATGGAGAATGGCGGAAATGTTAATCAATGGTCATATTGGGGTGGACTTTGTCAAAAATGGATTCCAGAAGTAGTAGAAGAGACAGCGCCAACTTTTCAAGTGGAAGTGGCTCATCAAATGGACAATAGTATTCAGCCTACTTTTACAATTACAGCAGAAGAAAGCATAGATTTATCAGGATATACTTTGCGTTACTATTTTACTAAAACAGATATGTGCGAAATGGCATTTTGGTGTGATTATGCAGGTAAAGCATTAAATATAGCACCTTGGTATGTAGATTTGACTTCAGCAGTAAAAGGAAGTTTTGGTGAGGAAGATGGTAAGTATTATTTAGATATTAATTTAGATAATGCATGTACAATAGATTCAAAAGAAGACCGTATTACAATTCAAACACGCTTTGCAAATAAGGACTGGTCACAAATAGAAGGTTTTAAATACGAGGGATATAAGATTATCAATAATAAATAAAAAGGCGTAATCAATAAGTACCTTAATGAATATTCAGTTAAATAAAGGGTCAATGTCACTATTTTGAAAAATCTAGTGGCATTGGCCCTTTATTAATAGATCTTAATTAGAGCTTATGCTCATCATAAATGGCACGTACGCCCCCAATGAATTTTGGTCTAGTTCTTGCAGCAAGTAGAATGGCATTACCAATGTGGTCTAGACTAAGGCGTATAGGTACAGCAACTTTTTTTAGGTGCATGCCAATGAGTGTTCCACCAATATCTAGTCCTGCATCAGCTTTAATTTCTTCTAAGGCAACTGGGTCTTTAAATGTATGATAAGCTTTAGTGGCAAAAGAACCACCGGCTTTTGGCTGTGGGATAACATTAACAATTTCAGCACAAGGTACGGCACTACGTTCAACAATAATAGCACGATTTAAGTGTTCGCAGCATTGTGCAGCTAAATAAATGTCTTTTTCTGAAAGGACGCTATAGATCCCATTAAAAACAGCTTCTGCAATTTCAGGGCTTGAATGTGTACCAATGGTGTCGCCCCCTACTTCACTTGAAGAACAGCCGATAATAACAATTTGCCCGGCATGTAAATTGGCTTTTTCACAGAGTTCGTTTGTAGCTAGTACAGCTTGATTATAAATTGACTCTAACATAATATGCTCTCCTTTTTACTTAAGATGTCTTTATTATACATCCTTTAAAGAGATTACAATAGCTTTTTAAATACTTTTACAAGAGCTAGATGTGTATGTCTAGATCTTTTGATTACATTGTAAACCTAAACAAATAAATAAGTTGACAAAATAAAGATTAAGTTTTATATTATTTTAAAAGTAAAGTTTAAATTATAAAATTTTTAGATATAATTATGTTTTTTGGAAAATAAAGCAAGTATAAGGGGAATTAAAATGAGCAAAGGGTTATTTATTACAGCAACAGGAACAGATGTTGGAAAAACTTATGTAACAGGTTTAATTGTAAAAAAACTATGTGAGGCAGGTTTTAAGGCAGGTTATTATAAGGCGGCGTTAAGTGGGGCGAAGAAAGTAGGTAACAGGTTAATACCAGGAGATGTACAATATGTTAAAGAAATAGCAGGACTAGAAGAGCCAATGGATAAAATGGTTTCTTATGTTTATGAAAATGCAGTCTCTCCCCATTTAGCAGCGCAAATCGAGGGAAATCCAGTTGAAATAGAAAAGGTAGTAGCTGATTATTTAAGGCAAGCCACCAAATATGAATTTATGACTGTAGAGGGCAGTGGAGGAATTGTTTGTCCTATTCGATTGGATGCAGAAAAGGAAATTTGGCTAGAAGATATTATTAAGGGACTTGGATTAGAGACATTAATAGTGGCGGATGCAGGGCTTGGGACAATTAATCAAGTGGCGCTTACAGAAACTTATATTAAAAATCATGGCATGGAGGTGAAGGGCATTATACTTAATCATTATCATAAGGGGAATCAAATGGAAGAAGACAATCTTAAGATGATTGAACGTGTGACCGGGATTCCTGTTATTGCTACAGTAGGAGACAATGATGAGGATTTAGAAATAGAAGTAAGTGAACTTATTAAACTTTATGCTTAAACATATTTTTGATAAAAGAGTTAATGAAAAAATAGATGAGGTGACGAAATGAATTTAATTGAAAAAGACCTAAAGTATATATGGCATCCTTGTTCACAAATGAAAGATTATGAAGAGCTCAAACCTATAATTATTGATCATGGTAAAGGTGTTTATTTATACGATCAAGAGAATAAAGAATATATGGATATTGTAAGTTCTTGGTGGTGTAATTTATTAGGGCATTGCCATCCTAAAATTAATGAAGAGATTAAAGCTCAGCTAGATAGGCTGGAACATGTTATCTTTGCAAATTTTTCACATGAGGGAGCTATTAGGTTATGTGAAGAGCTGATGAAGGTTATTCCAAAAGGCCTAAGTAAATTTAATTTCTCTGATAATGGTTCAGCAGCTGTAGAATGCGCGCTCAAGATGAGTTTTCAATATCAGTATCAGACTGGGCATAGTTATAAAACGAAGTTTATGTGTTTTACAGAAGGTTATCATGGGGAAACAATAGGTGCTTTATCTGTAGGGAGTTTGGATTTATATGCTAAAATTTATAAGCCAATGCTTATGGATGCCATTCATATTGAAGCACCAGACTGTTATCGCTGTCCTTATGGAAAGTGTAGAGATAATTGTCAAGTGGAATGCTTTAGGAAAGCAGAAGAAGCCTTTGCTAAGTACGGAGAAGAAACTTGTGCGATGATTGTAGAACCACTCCTTCAAGGAAGTGCTGGGATGCGTATGTATCCACCATTGTATTTAACGAAATTAAGAGCATTATGTGATGCTTATGACGTATTACTTATTGCAGATGAAATTGCTACAGGATTTGGACGGACAGGAAAGATGTTTGCTTTTGATCATGCAGGTGTAAGTCCTGATATTATGTGTATCTCTAAGGGGTTAACAGGAGGGTATATGCCAATGGCCATTACCATCACAACAGATGAGGTCTATAATGCCTTTTATGCAGATTATAATGAAGGAAAGGCTTTTATGCATAGTCATACTTATAGTGGTAATCCATTAGGATGCGCAGCAGCCTTAGCTGTTCAAAAAGTACTGAGAGAAGAAAAAATACTTGAAAAGGCTGAAAAACGTGCAAGTTATTTACATAAACAGCTAAATGAAGCATTAGGTGGACATCCCAATATAGGTGAGATTAGAAGTTTAGGTTTAATTAATGCCATGGAGTTAGTGACGGATAAATCATCTAAACAAGGTTTTGAGGGCAAGCTAAGAATGGGGTATCAAATTTACAAAAAAGCTTTGGAAGAAGGACTTATTTTAAGACCACTAGGAAATGTACTTTATTTTAATCCGCCATTAACTATTACAGAAGAGGAAATAGATAAGGTTATTTTAAAATGTATGACAGCTATAAACCAGGTATTATAAGCAAGTGCGGCTAAGGGGGCTACTAGATGAAGGACTTATTTTGTTGTATAATAGCTAAGAAACATAAATTTAGTAAGTTCTAGAAATAAAGGAGTTATTATAGAAATGAAATTTTACTTCGCCCCAATGGAAGGTGTAACAGGGTATGTTTATAGAAATGCCCATGCTGCTTTTTTTAATAATGTCGATAAATACTTTACCCCTTTTATTGCTGCAAATCAACATGGTAAGCTATCATCAAGAGAATTAAATGATATTTTACCAGAACATAATAAAGGCTATACAGTGGTGCCGCAAATTTTAACGAATAATGCAGAGGATTTTATTCGCACGATGGTGCAGCTTAAAGAATTTGGTTATGATGAGATTAATTTAAATTTAGGTTGCCCATCTGGAACTGTTGTGGCAAAAGGTAAAGGATCAGGTTTTTTAGCCAAGAAAGAAGAGCTAGACCAATTTTTAGAAGCTGTATTCGGTGAAGCTGTGACTAAAATATCTATTAAAACACGAATTGGCCGTGATGAACCTGAAGAGTTTGAGGAGCTTATGCAAATTTATAATAAATATCCTTTAGAAGAACTCATTATTCATCCTCGTGTACAAAAAGATTATTATCGTAATACACCCAATATGGAAGTTTTTAGGGTGGCCTTAGCTGAAAGTAAAAATCCAGTGTGTTATAATGGGGACATTTTTACAGCTCAAGGTTATGAAAAGTTTAAAGTAATGTGCCCAGATGTAGAACGAGTCATGTTAGGACGAGGGTTGATTGCAAGTCCAGGGCTCATTACAGAGATTACAACAGGTGAAACCGTAGATAAAGTGGTTTTAAAAGCTTTTCATGATAAGATGTACGAAGGTTATCAGGAGATTATGTCAGGAGATCGCAATGTATTATTTAAAATGAAAGAAAACTGGTTTTATATGATGCATATCTTTTCAAATGCTGAAAAATATGCCAAGAAGATTCGGAAGGCACAAAGACTGCAGGATTATGAAGCAGCTGTAAATAGTCTTTTTGAAGAACAAGAAATTGTAAAGGGTGCAGGATTATTTTCAATTAAATAATAAACTTTAAAAGCCTAGGTTAGACAAAATGATTTGTTGACCTAGGCTTTTTTGGATGGCATAAATAGGTAGATATCATGTGTCGTACAAGTTTAAGGGCTTTAAGTAAGAAATTGATGAGTTTTTCCCATGTTATAAGCTAATTTAATGATGCTCTTTTCTTCCTCGGTCATCTCACGGTCATACATTTTTTCAAATTGACTAATCAGCTTTTCAAAATCTACTTTTTGGCGAGGCTTAGGTGGTCGTTGTGGGCTATAAGTTGGGTCATAATAAGTAGGCTTAATAATCGGCGTGTAGATTTTTTTGAAAATTTCAGCTGTGTAATAAGCATCATTAAGGGCATTATGAAATGGCACTAGGATAGGAATTTGCAACTGATTAGTGGCATCTTCTAGTTTAAGCAGCTTTTTAGCGGAAAGACCTAGATATTTTGAAACATACGGCTGAATATTAATAAACTGTCTAGGAAGTAAATCATTTTCAAGTGCATGATAGTTGACATTTCGGAATAGTTCCTTGATATCTGACATGCCCCAGATAATAAAAATGGCTTCTTTGGTCTGAATAAAATCCATATAGTTTTTATAAACACTTGGAAAAGTTTCTTCACGTATAAGCTGATTCATTGTGATACTCGTAAGCTCAGTGATAAAAGGATTTATAGCACCGTAAAAAGTAGGTTTTACATAAGTATTAAAGGTTTCAAGTGTATTTAACTGTTCATCCAATTTAATTGCGCCTATTTGAATAATTTCGAAGGGATAACGTGAAACGTTAGGAACAAAGTTCTGTAAAGATGAGAAGTCTTGATTGAATTCTAGGTCAAAAATAATATAAGTCATATTGCACCACCTTTCTTAACCCTTATTTTATATTTTTTGCGGTAAAAGTGGAAGTTATTCCTTAAATGAAGGTGTGTAACTTTGCACATATTATTAATAGGTTATCTATATAAAATATGTGATATGAGATGTATGAGCTAACATAAATCACTAGATGCGCAAAGTATAAGTGTATAACAAGGAGTATTATGCTATGAAAATAGAATTACCAGAGTTTGCATGTGTTGCTTTAATAGGTGAAAATAAAAAAGAAAAGAAGATGTTTATTCAAAAGTATTTTCATGAATCAGAAGTTATTGCCTTGAAAGAATTAGAGAGTATAGGTACGAAAAGACTAGAAGAAGGCAAGTTTACTGGGATAGATGTATGTAAGATAGAAGAAGATGATTATGAGAGGATTATACGAATTTCAAAGAAATATGACTGTATGGCAATTGCAATTTTGTTGGATGAAATGCCTTATGAAACAGGTGTATTAGAGCTATTAATAAATACCTTAACAAAAAAAGGATTTCAAAAAGTTTATAGCTTAGATCCAGGAAGAGAAAATTTACAGAAGGGTTTAAAAAATAGGAAGCATTACCTTGAAGAAATTGAGGTAGTGCGTATGAAACTTGCGAGCAATCAAAAAAACGTACATGGACCTTTTGATTTAATAGGCGATATTCATGGGTGTTATGATGAACTGTGTGAACTTCTTGAAAAGTTAGGATATGAGGTGCATAAGAAAAAATGTATAGCTAAATCTGTACAAGGGCGTAAAGTCGTTTTTTTAGGAGATTTAGTGGACCGGGGACCTAAAAGCCCAGAGGTATTAAAACTTGTAATGAACATGACCTCTAGAGAAGAAGCTTATTGTACTCTAGGTAATCATGATGGTAAATTGTTGCGTAAGTTAAATGGTGCTAATGTAAAAGTGATTCATGGATTAGGCGAAACATTACAACAACTTGAAGCGGAACCGACAGAATTTATAGAAGCAGTTAAGCGGTTTTTAGCAGGACTTGTCAGTCATTATGTTTTTGATGAAGGAAGATTAGTGGCAGTTCATGCAGGACTTAAAGAAAAATTCCATGGTAGAGAGTCTAAGAAAATAAGAGATTTAGCAATGTTTGGTGAAACGACAGGTAAAATAGATAAATTAGGTTTACCTATTCGATTAGATTGGAACAAACATTATAGAGGAAAAGCTTTTGTCGTCTATGGGCATACACCACAACGCATGGTAAAGATTGTAAATAATACTATTAATATTGATACAGGGTGTATATTTGGTGGAAAGCTAACAGCTATAAGATATCCAGAAAAAGAGATTGTAGCGGTAGCTGCAAAAAAGAAGTATTTTGAACCTGCTAGGCCTTTCTAAAAAATAGCTATTTAAATGAAATGCATAAGAAAAAGTAGGCTGTAAAAAATAAGCTAAAATAAGTAAGGAGGTATTTTATGAAAAATTGCTTGGCAATTTATAAACGCGACCTTGAAGCTATATTTAAAAATTATGCAGCTTTTGTAGTTATATTAGCTTTGTGTATATTACCTTCCCTTTATGCATGGTTTAATATTAAGGCTTCATGGGATCCGTATTCTGAAGCAGCTACAAAAGGGGTAAAAATAGGTGTGGTCAATGAAGATAAGGGGACAACCTTAGAAGGAAATACAATTAATATTGGTGATAAAGTAATAGAAGAACTTAAGAAGAATACACAGCTAGGATGGCAATTTGTAAATGCCGATGCGGCACATGAGGCATTAGTAATGGGAAAATACTATGCAACCATTACATTGCCGTTTAATTTTTCACAGGATTTAACATCTATTGTTAGTTCCAATATTCAAAAAGGGCAAATAATATATACAGTAAATGAAAAATTAAATGCCATTGCACCTAAATTAACTGATAAGGGGGTTTCAAGCTTACAGAATATGATTTCTGAGCAAGTTGTACAAACCGTAAGTGAAGTTATATTTGGAGTGGGCAATGAGCTTGGCGTTGACTTGGAATCACAAATTCCTACTGTTACAATGGTCTATAACCAACTTGTGAAACTACAAAGTAAGTTTGAAGAAATTAATCAGACAGTAAGTTTGACGGATGAAGGGATTACAAAGCTTCAAAGTTTAATTGAGCAATTAGAAGAAGATATGCCTGATATTAGCCAGACCTTTGAAAATGCTAGGGGATTTACACAAAGTATTCAAGATTTTATGAACGCTTCTAAGAAAACGACGAACCAAATAGGTCCAACAATTAAACAAGACATTCAAATAATAGGAAATATAGCACAGGAAATTAGCAGTGGCGCTATGGGGCTTAAAGCAGAAATATCTGGGAACTCTGAACAGGTACCTGCATTACTTAATGCCCTTCAGAAGAAAGTAATAGGTTTAAAAACGCTTGTGGAAAGTATGAATAGGTTATTAAAGGCACTTGATAAGGTCGCATCGAATGCGCATTTAGAAACTGCAATTGATAAGTTTGATACATCTGTGAATAACTTAGAAACAGCAAGTAATTTATTAGGCGAAGCAAGTGAAAATATAGAAGCGGCACCGGAAAAAATAAATCCTATTTTAGATCAGGTCGTAACAGTAGGCAATGACTTAAGTGATATTACCACAAATTTATATAATGGATTTGATGATGAACTTATGGGACCTATTGCACAAATTTTTGATAAAGCGTATGAAACAGCAAGCAATGCAGAAGCTGTCCTAATAAAAGCACAAAACAGCTTACCTGAAGTAAATGACCTATTAATAGTAGTCGATGAAGCCGCTCAAAAAGGGGAAGATGGAATCGCTTACGTTAAACAGGCCTTACCAAAAGCAGAAAATATGGTTAATAACCTTGTTGCTAAAATAGGGACCATTCAAAATGAAGGTGATTTAGAAAAAATTGTAGAGCTTTTAAAGGCAGATGTGAATGCACGTAGTGGATTCTTAGCAAACCCTATAGAGATTACAGAAGAAATACTTTATCCTATGCATAATTATGGTACAAGTATGACACCGTTTTATACGGTACTTTGTTTGTGGGTAGGCGGACTGCTTTTAGCATCAATATTAACAGTAGAAGCCAAAGGTGAGTATGGTGCAAATGAGATTTACTTTGGTAAATTGTTGTTATTTGTAACAATTGGTATTGTACAGGCACTTATTGTATCTATGGGTGACTTATATTTACTGAAGATTTATTGCAAGCAACCTCTTTTATTTGTACTTAGTAATTGCTTTGTAGGATTGACCTTTGCAACATTGGTGTATTCATTGGTTTCTGTTTTTGGAAATATTGGTAAGGTTATTGCAATTATATTGCTAGTATTGCAAGTTGCAGGTTCGGGTGGTACATTTCCAATTCAAATGACACCACAATTTTTTCAGATATTAAATCCATTTTTGCCATTTACTTATGGTATTGCTATTAATCGTGAGGCTATAGGAGGCGTTGTAGTAGCTATATATAGCAGAAGTATAAGTTTTTTACTCATATATCTTGTAGGTGCCATATTGATAGCTGTTGTTTTGAAACAACCAATCAATCAATTGATGAAAAAGGCCATAGAGAAATTTAAAGAAAGTGAGATTGGTGAGCATTAGTTTGTAAAAAATAGAACTTGTAAAAAATGCGCTTTCTCGCTACAATAAGTAATACAGCAATGAAGAGAGTTTAAGTAAAGACTAGGAGAGCGGGATGAAACGATTTAAAAAAGTATATATTGAAATCACTAATATTTGTAATTTGAGTTGTGAATTTTGTCCAAAAACAAGTCGGGTACTCAAAAGAAATACAAAAGAAGATTTTCATCATATATTACAAGCAGTAAAGCCTTATACAGATTATATTTATTTACATCTAATGGGGGAACCTACAACCCATCCGCTTTTGAGAGAATATTTGGAAATGAGTGGGCAAGAAGGTTTAAAAGTAAATTTAACGACTAATGGCACCCTTATTCATAAGGTCCAAAAGGATTTGATTGGTGCAAAGGCTTTAAGGCAGATTAATATTTCCTTGCATAGTTTTGAGGTCAATGACCCTCATGTCAAGGTAGAAGATTACATTCAAGGGATTACAGATTTTGTGAATTTAGCAACTAAAGAAAGTCAAGTGATTTGCAGTTTACGACTTTGGAATATGGATAGTGAGACACTTAAGGCTAAAAATAGTTTAAATGCCTATATTATTCGTATGTTAGAGGAACAGTTAAGTCTAGATTTAGATATTGTAGAGGCCTTGCAGCAAAAAAATGGTATTAAGCTAAAAAATAATGTGTATCTGAATATGGCAGATAAGTTTGAATGGCCAGACCAGGAAAAAGATATTTTAGAAGAAGAAGTCTTTTGCTATGGCTTACGCGATCAAATTGGTATTCACGTCGATGGGACGGTAGTACCGTGCTGTTTAGATAGTGAAGGGCATATAGCTTTAGGAAATATTTTTGAAACGCCTCTTGAGGAAATTATTCATTCACCAAGGGCTAAGCGCCTTTATGAGGGGTTTTCAAATAGACGTGCAGTCGAATCACTTTGTCAGCGCTGTGGCTATGCCATTAAATATAGTAAAAGTCCAAAACGTTAATATAAGTTACTTTGAAAAACAAAGAAGCATTGCAAAACTAGATAAATGGTTTTGTAACACTTCTTTATTTTTTATATGTTATAGACGTATAATAACTATAATGAAAGGAAAATAAAGGGGCATAAAGATGGGAGAAATAAAAGAGATTATGGAGATGAAAGCATTTTTTGACATGCGTGCTAAGGAGTATGATACAGTACATCCCGCAATGATTGGTGGTGGGATGGAAAGTAAAAATTTAATTGCCCACTTCTTAGGAGAAGATACGAAGCGTTTGGTGGATTTTGGATGTGGCACAGGCCTTGAGCTAAAAGAGATATTTAAACGTTTTCCTCACATTACAGTTACAGGCATTGATCTTTCCCAAGGGATGTTGGATAAGCTTAAAGAAAAGTATGAAACACAAAATATTACACTCATTCAAGGGGATTATATGGTATATGACTTTGGGGAAAATACATTTGATGGGGCCACTTCTGTAATGACTATGCATCATTTCAATCCAGCTGAAAAATTAACACTATATAAAAAAGTTTATGCAGCACTTACGACAAATGGACGTTATGTAGAATGCGATTATATGGTGATGCATCAAGAAGAAGAGGATTTTTTCTTTAGTGAATATGAAAAGATTAAGTTAAGTCAAGGAATTACACAAGGATACTATCATTATGACACGCCTTGTACAGTTGCAAATCAAAAAAAACTTCTTAAGGAGGCTGGCTTTTCAAAAGTTGAAGAAGTATGGCATAAAGAGCAAAATGTTATTTTGATTGCGTATAAAGAAGCATAGATAAAAAAAGAAAAAGTTAATAAGTAATTTTGAAAGTAAAAAAATGGGTATCGTGAAATTTGTGATACCCATTTTATAAGATGATTATTTTAAGATTTATTGAAAAAATTAGTGATTTCAGATTCACCAATAACTTGAATGCCATGTGCCATAAGAAGGGAGGCCGTTACACCCATACCTTTTATAAGGTGAGCAGAGAAACTACCATCATAGATTTGTTTAGCACCGCAAGAAGGGCTACGTTCTTTTAAGATAGCCAAGTTACAGTGATAAAGTTGAGCTAGCTTAAGCGTTTCTTCTGCACCCTTCTTAAAGGCAGTTGTCACATCCTGACCAGCTTTTGTTACAACGAGATTATTTTTTAGCTCAGAAGGAGGGCGTGGTGTTTGTAATCCGCCTAGTTGTTCTGGGCAAACGGGGATAAGTGTATGCTCATTTAAAAGAGAGAGTAGGGGCTCAGTAAGTTGCCCTGTACCATCATAACGACAGTTTACACCCAATAAACAAGCACTAACGAGTATATTCATAAGGATTCTCCTTTTGAAGTCTTTTTAATTTAGCATGCCATAAATGATACATCTTGTAAAGCTTAAAATATATAGGATAAAGCACATAAGTTTTTAGAAGTGGCATAGTAGGAGAGGTTGTACTATAATAAAATCAAATAAAAGGAGGGATTTAAATGAAAATAGATATGCATGTGCATGTAACGCCCCCAGATATTATAAGGGACTATATAAAAATAGGACAAAAGGAACCATATTTTAATATGCTCTCAACAAGTAAGAAAAATAAATTTGCAGATGCAAAACAAATTGTAGAACATATGAGAGAAGTGGGGATTGATAAAAGTGTGGTTTTTGGCTTTAGTTTTCAAGATATGGGACTTTGTGAATATGTAAATGACTATGTAATTGAACAAGTTCAAAAGTATCCTGAGGAGCTTATTGGATTTGCAGCTGTTGTACCTAATCATCCTAAAGTAGCTTATGAAATTGAACGCTGTGTCAATAAAGGGCTTAAAGGAATTGGTGAATTATTTCCAGCTGGGCAGAATTTTGATATTGCCAATATAAAAGATACGACTCAGATGGCAAAAGCTGCTCAGCATTATGAATTACCAGTTATTGTGCATACAAATGAGCCGATTGGACATGATTATGTAGGAAAGACGGATACGCCTTTAAAAGATTTAGATGCTTTTATCACCCATCATCCACAACTTAAAATTATTTTAGCCCATTGGGGGGGCGGTGTTTTTATGTATGAACTTATGAAAGAAGTAAGACAGAAGTTTGAAAATGTTTATTACGATAATGCTGCCACGGTGTTTTTATATGATTCTCAAATTTATCACATTGTGAAAGAAATGGGATTAATGGATAAGGTGGTATTTGGCAGTGATTATCCACTTTTGTCACCACAGCGTTATGAAAAGGGACTTATGAGTAGTGGACTTAAGGAAGAAGATATTGAGAAGTTAATGGGACTTAATGCAGCAAAGCTGCTTGAGCTATAAAATAGCTATTGACAAGAAGCAAGGATTAAAGATAGACTAAGCATATAACAAAGAAAGAGGTGGCAAGCGTGGAAGAATTATACAAAGCCATAGAAGATAAAATTAAAGCAGCTGGATACCAAGGCATGGTAGATGGTGAAGAAATTTATGATGAAATTTGTGAAGAAATCGAAGAAAAAGAAGTGGGAAGCTACATTTTTATGTCTAAAAAAGAAGATAATGTGCTTTTTGAATATAAAATTGATGTAATGGAAGAAGAGTTTAATTTATCATATATTGATATTCATACACCAGTTAGTAAATATCACGTGGATTTTGATGCGTAAGGAGGCCTGGCCTTGAAGCGTAGCAAAAAAAAGTTTGTGATTTTAGAAGGGTGCGTTGGATGTGGTGCATGTAAGACGATTTGTCATGTTCATGCCATCAGTAAAGGAACACCCTATATTATAAATAAAAATAAATGCATAGGTTGCGGCTTATGCGTAACGAGATGTTGGCGAAATCTGATTTGCATTGAAGAAGAATCCAATAGCAGATAAAAGATGAGAAATACTTCTTGAAATACCGCTTAAATAGAGAGAAACTATTAAAGCGGTATTTTTATGTGTCTTTTAGGGGATAAATAGGGTAAAACATTGACAAATAAGGATAAGAAAAGTATCATTTAATGCAGAGTAAATGCATTAAATAAGTGTGAAATATAAGTGAGGGAAGACCATGATATATTTAGATTATGCAGCAGATACACCTGTTGCGCCTGAGGTGCTTGATGCCTTTTGCAGTGCAGCTAAAACTTACATTGCAAATCCTAATGCACATCATGCATTAGGGGTAGCAGCTAAAATGTGTATAGCACAAGCAACAAATGAGATAGCAGTATACTGTCAAGTTGCACCCGAAGAAGTAATTTTTACATCAGGGGCAACAGAATCTAATAATTTAGCAATTAAAGGTGTTGCCACAAGTCAGCGTCGTTATGGGAAACATATGATTACTTCTTATTTAGAACATTCTTCAGTGACAGGACCTATGAATGCCCTGGTACAAGAAGGTTATGAAGTGGATTATGTAGACATTCTACCAAGTGGACAAATTGATTTAGACCATCTAAAAGAGCTTTTAAGAAAAGATACTATTTTGGTTTCGGTATGTGCTGTAGATAGTGAACTTGGAACCAAACAACCAATAAAAGAAATAGCAGCTATTTTAAGTGAATATGAACATTGTAGATTTCATGTAGATGCAACGCAAGCGGTAGCAAAAATACCAGTTTCTGTAGAAGGCGTTGATTTAATGACCTTTGCACCGCATAAGTTTTATGGTTTACATGGGTGTGGGGTGTTAATTAAAAAACAACCATTGCGTATTGAACCATTAATTCATGGCGGTGTAAGTACAACGATTTTTAGGAGTGGGACACCGACAGCAGCGTTGATTGAGGCTACAAAGGTCGCACTTAGTACCTATGTCATAAATCAAAAAGAACGCTATGATTATGTGGTTGAATTGAATGAGATGTTACGTAGCAGTTTAATCAAAAATCCTAAGGTGGCGATTAATAGTCCTAAAGATGCGGTGCCATTTATTATTAATATTAGTGTTAAAGACAAAAAGGCTGTAGAGGTACAAGAAGCTTTAGCAGAAAAGGAAATCTATATTTCTACGAAATCAGCATGTTCAACGTTAAATACACCTTCACGTAGTGTGATGGCGATTACGAAGGATCGTAAACGTGCTATGTCTACACTTCGTATAAGCTTGAGTCATTTAACAACAAGGGAAGAAGTCGAAACATTTATTGCGGCATTTAATGAAGTATTAAATGGTTAATAGCTGTAGGAAATTAAGAGATTAAAGGATGAGACAATGGAAAGATATAAAGAAATAGAAAAAAGTATTATCAAAAAATACCGTAAAGAAATTTGGAAACGATTTATCCGTGGTGTGAATGATTATGATCTTATTCAAGAAGGGGATAAAATAGCGGTTTGTATTTCCGGTGGAAAGGACTCTATGCTTCTTGCAAAATGTATGCAAGAATTACAACGTCACTGGGTTGTGAAATTTGAACTAGTATTTTTAGTTATGGATCCTGGTTATAATGAATACAATAGACAAGTAATTGAAGATAATGCTAAAGATTTAAATATCCCAATTACTGTATTTGAATCACCTATATTTGATATTGTGGCAGATGTAGAGGAAACACCTTGTTATTTATGTGCAAGAATGCGTCGTGGTTATCTTTACAAAGAAGCACAAGCTTTAGGTTGCAATAAGATTGCATTAGGACATCATTTTGATGATGTTATTGAAACAATTTTAATGAGTATGTTATATAGTGGGCAGATTAAAACAATGATGCCTAAACTTCATAGTACAAACTTTGAAGGCATGGAGCTTATTCGTCCGCTATACCTTGTTAAAGAAGAAGATATTATTGCGTGGTCACGTTATAACGATCTTCGTTTCATTCAATGTGCATGCCGTTTAACAGAAAATTGCAGTGTAAATGGTCAAGGTGGTGGTTCTAAACGTAATGAAATGAAAATGCTTATTAAGAAGTTTAGACAAACTAATCCACATATTGAAATGAATATCTTTAAAAGTGTGCATGATGTAAATTTAGAAACAATTATAGGGTATCATGATAAAGAGAAATCATATCATTTCTTAGATGACTTTAATAAAAAGGACACTAAATAATAGATGTTTAAATAATAATTAAAAGTATAAAAAGCAACTACGATCATATAAGCGTAGTTGCTTTTTATATTTAAAAATCATTCGTATATCTAAATATTATAATAAATTTGTCGAAATAACTTTAAAAATTGTTCATATTATTATATAATTTTTTGGAATGCATTTTTTATGTCTATAAGACTAATGTTTTACTGGAGGAGAAGACGTGCTTTGTATACAGAGGGAGGAACAACATGACGCACAAACTTTGGACAAAAAATTTTACCATTATTACTGTAGGAAGTTTGATTTCTACAATGGGAAACGCAGTAAGTAACTTTGCGCTAGGGTTGATTGTTTTTAATGCTACGCAGTCAACCTTTTTATATTCTCTATTTATGATTATTGCAGCATTGCCTAAAATCATAATACCACTTATGATTGGGCCATTTGTTGATCGTAGATCACGTAAGAATATTATTGTGACGATTGATACGATTTATGGTTTTATCTTTGCCGTTTTTGCTTATATTATTTATAAAGATCTTTATAGTTATCCTTTATTTGTACTTTTAGGCATTACACTTGGAACTTTAGATAGTATTTATAACGTAGCTTATGAAAGTTTGTATCCAGAATTTATCACGGAAGGGAATTTTTCGAAAGCTTATTCAATTAGTTCATTAATTTATCCTATAGCTACGACGATTATGGTACCTGTTGCAGGGTTTGCTTATGAGTCTATAGGCGTAGCACCATTATTCTTATTTAATGGGATTACCTTCTTTATTACACAGGCCATAGAGCGATTTATTGTAGCAGAAGAATCACATTTAAGTCAACGTAAGTCACAGTCAAAGATTGCATCAAGCTATAAAGAAGATTTCAAGGAAGGTATTGCATATTTAAAAAAAGAACGTGGTTTGATGAGCATTACAGCATACTTTTGCATAGCGACTATGGCAGGCAGTATTACACAAACTTTATATTTGCCATTCTTTACAGCTAGTCCAGATCATACTGTTACGCAATATTCTATGATGATGGCAGTTATGACATTTGGGCGTTGCATAGGTGGACTTGTACATTATCGCTATCGTTATCCTGCGGATAAAAAGTATACAATTGCAGTATGTGTGTATCTTACGTTGTCTATTTTAAATGGTATGATTTTATTTATGCCATATTTTGTAATGTTAGGAATTTCATTAATTATAGGAATACTAGGTGTGACTTCTTATAATATTCGTATTTCAGGGACACAAAATTATGTGCCCAATGAAAAGCGTGGACGCTTTAATGGCATTTTTATGATGGCAACAATGGCAGGTTCTATATTAGGACAATTTGTTGGGGGCATTTTAGGTGAATTTATGCCTATTCCATATATTGTTTTAGGGTTTATGGCCATAGAATTTATGGGAGCATTAGGTATTATGTTAAAAAATAGAGAGCATGTTAAACTTATATATAATCAATCTATCTAAAAATGTTGTGCACATTGTATAAAAATATAAGTTTTTTTTAGGTATTGCCCTTAAACTAAAAATATTTTATAATAAATAAGAAAATTTTAGATAGGAGCAATCGAAATGAAAATTGCATTAATTAACGAAAACAGTCAAGCAGCTAAAAATAGTATTATATATGATGCACTTACAAAGGTAGTAGAACCAATGGGGCATGAAGTGGTGAACTATGGGATGTACAGTGTAGAGGATGAAGCACAACTTACATATGTACAAGTAGGTTTACTTACAGCAATCTTACTTAATTCAAAAGCAGTAGATTTTGTTGTGACAGGTTGTGGCACAGGTATGGGTGCAATGCTTGCAGCTAACTCATTCCCAGGTGTTGTATGTGGTCATGCACAAGATCCTGTTGATGCTTTCACATTCTCACAAATCAATGCTGGAAATGCACTAGCATTACCATTTGCTAAAGGATTTGGATGGGGTGCAGAATTAAACCTTCAATATATCTTTGAAAAATTATTTGGTCAAGAAATGGGACAAGGTTATCCAAAAGAACGTGCACAAATTATGGCTAAAAATAGAAATATCCTTAATGATGTGAAAAAAATCACTCATGTAGATATGATGACAATTCTTAAAGAAATTGATCAAGACTTCTTAAAACAAACAATTAGTGGTGCAAAATTTGAGGAATATTTCTTTACAAACTGTCAAGATGAAGAAATGGCAGCTTACTTAAAGTCTCTTCTTGCATAGTCAGAATAATAAGCAAAATATATAAAAGGCGTCTTACTTTTAGTAAGACGCCTTTTATATATTTTAAACGAATATTTCTAGCTTTTAAATGGTATTTTGTTGGCCTAAACCTTAGTTGGTTTTAAGGTGTGTTTCGCGGAATGTAACATCTGGATTACGTTCCGCAATTTGACGAATTGACCATTCAAATTCACAAAGCATAACTGGATCGCCATCTTCTGTTTCAACAAGTGTAGAATCCATAGACCCTTTAAAGTGATCAAAGTCAAAGTTTTCAGCTTCAATCCAACGAATGAAGCGATATGGTAGGCGCTGCATTTTAATATCAACACCGTATTCATTTTTAAGGCGGTATTCTAATACTTCAAATTGAAGTACCCCTACAACTCCTACAATAACTTCTTCGGTTCCTGTAAGGTGAGGCTTAAAGACTTGAATAGAACCTTCTTCTGCAAGTTGTAAGATACCTTTTAGGAATTGTTTACGTTTTAAGGCATTTGTTGTAGAAACGCGCATAAAGTGTTCTGGCGCGAATTGTGGAATACCTTCAAATTGCAACTTGATATTATCACTACATAAAGTATCACCAATATTGAAGATACCAGGATCGTGAATACCAATGATATCACCAGGATAAGCCTCATCCACAGTTGCGCGGTCTTGGGCTAAGAATTGTTGAGGTTGTGCAAGCTTTACCTTTTTGCCTTTTTGCACGTGGTTAACCATCATACCTTTTTCGAATTTACCAGAACAAATACGTAGGAACGCAATACGGTCACGGTGCGCTGGATTCATATTTGCTTGGATTTTAAAGATAAATCCAGAGAAATAAGGTGCATTTGTTGGAATCTCACCAAGATTACTTGGGCGAGGTTGAGGTGGCATTGTAATATCGAGGAAGGCCTCAAGGAATGGCTCAACACCGAAGTTTGTAAGTGCACTACCAAAGAATACGGGTGTAAGTTCTCCTTTTAAGATTTGCTCTAAGTTGAAGTCATCACCAGCCATATCTAAAAGCTCAATATCCTCAAGAAGTTTGTCATGAAGAGCAGAACCTAAAAGTTCTGTAAACTTAGGATCATCTACTTCCCCTGTAATAGCCTGTGCAATAGATTGCCCATGATTACCATCATCAAAGAGTTCGATTTGTTTTTTACGACGGTTATAAACCCCTTTAAAGTCCTTTCCGCTACCGATAGGCCAGTCCATAGGATAAGAACGAATGCCAAGGACATTTTCAATGTCTTCCATAAGTTCGAAAGGATCTTTACCATGAGAGTCCATTTTATTAATGAATGTGAAAATAGGAATACCACGCATTTTACAAACTTTGAAAAGCTTTTTAGTTTGTGCTTCGACCCCTTTAGCAGCATCAATAACCATTACGGCACTATCTGCAGCAACGAGCGTGCGGTAAGTGTCCTCACTGAAGTCTTGGTGACCTGGTGTATCTAGAATATTGATACAGAAGCCATCGTAGTTGAATTGAAGTACACTGGAAGTAACAGAGATTCCTCTTTGTTTTTCGATTTCCATCCAGTCAGATACAGCATGTTTTTGTGTTCTTCTAGATTTAACAGAACCAGCTGAACGAATTGCTCCTCCATATAAAAGGAACTTTTCTGTAAGTGTAGTTTTCCCTGCATCAGGGTGAGAAATAATGGCAAAAGTTCTTCTTTTTTGCACTTCATCTTGATACATTGATGTTTCTTGTGACATTTTTATCATCCTTATCTTTTATATAAATTGCTGAGTAATAAATAGCATATACAACCTCTAATTATCCTTGCAAATATGGGGGTATGTCAAGTATTAGTTTTGATGAATTTTAGGAGGAGTATGCAAAATACATATAGAATGATTGGGTTAACACTAAAATATCATAATATAGATAAGGATATTCATAAGTTCAACACAAAATAACTATAAAAACGACAAAAATGTTGACTTTTTTGTTTAAAATATTATAATTAATTTTATGAATAATACTTATTTTTATATTTATACCTAAAATAATAAAATTAATTTGAAAATCTACAACGTATACTAGGTATAAGAAAGTATTATGGGTTTTATAATACATAGGAGGAAATAGATATGACTAAAAAAAGACTACTTACTAAGCTTGTGGCTATTATGATGGTTTTAACCTTGTGTGTAGGCACATTGTTTGCACAAGATGTAAGTAAAACAAAAGCTGTAACAGTATACTTAGTTGGAGATTCAACTGTATGTGAATATGGTGATGACTCAAATAATTATGATGTAGAGCGTGCTGGTTGGGGTGAAAATATTGGTAGCTATTTTAATGATAATGTAAAATTTGTTAATTTGGCTATTTCAGGAAGAAGTGCAAGAAGTTTTACATATGAAGCAAAATATGAAACACTTTTAAAAGACATTAAAGCAGGGGATTACTTGTTTATTCAATTTGGTCATAATGATGCTAAGGCAGATGATTTATCATTAGAAGATACAAGTAAACGCTATCGTCATAGCTCGCCTCTTGGAGATGAATCAGTCAAAGAGAGTTATCAATATTATTTATATACATATTATATAAAAATGGCACAAGATAAAGGAGCAATTCCTGTACTTGTAACACCAATTGTAAGAAGAGAATTTGAAAATGGTAAAGTGAAAGATACACATTATTCAGCATTAGAAAATGAAAAAACAATAAGTTATGATGAGAGTATGCGTACACTTGCTAAGAAATTAAATGTGGCACTAATTGATTTAAATGCTAAAACTGAAGCATTATACAATAAACTTGGAGAAGAGGTTACGATTAGTTTACACGCATTATACAATAGTAAAAAAGAAAATAAAGTTGATAATACGCATTTAAATGATATTGGTTCAAAAATGGTAGCCGGGCTTATTGCAGAAGAAATCAAAGTTTCTGATTTAGCACTTAAAGAGGAGCTAAAAGAAACAATAGCACGTAGCACAAATATTTATATTGTAGGAGATTCTACAGCTTGTGAGTATGGAGATGATTCGGCAAATTATATGATTGAACGTTCTGGTTGGGGAGAAAGTCTTGATCATTACTTTAATCATAATGATGTAAAAGTTGTAAACTTAGCGCTTTCAGGTAGAAGTTCAAGAAGTTTCACTTATGAAGAAAATTATACAATACTAAAAAATAGCTTAAAAGCAGGGGATTACTTATTTATTCAATTTGGTCATAATGATGAAAAAATAGATGATTTAACAGCTACAGATACAAGTAAACTTTATCGTCATACATCACCAGTTGGAGATGAAAAAACAGAAGGTAGCTATCAATATTACTTATATAATTATTATATTAAATTAGCTCAAGAAAAAGGTGCAACACCAGTGCTTCTTACACCAATTGTAAGGAGAAACTTTGAGGATGAAAAAATAGTTTCTAGTCACTATTCAGCAGTAGAAGCTGAAAAGGTAATAAGCTATGATGAGGTGATGCGTCAATTGGCTCAAAAGTTAGATATAACACTACTTGATCTTAATGCACAAACAGAAGCACTATATAATAAATTAGGTACAGAGCGTACAGTTTATCTTCATGCAGTTTATAACGAAAAGAAAGAAAATAAGGTTGATAATACGCATTTAAATCATTATGGTTCAAATGTAGTGGCAGACCTAGTGGCAAAAGAAATTTATAAATCAAATTTAGGCCTTCGCGGTTTCATTGTACCAGCAACTTTTTTAAATGAAATTACAGAATAAGTTTAAAAGTGACCTTTCTTATGATATAGTTTGAGAGTACTATGAATAAGAAGCGTCAAAAATAAGCTCCAAGATGGTGACGCATGCACTGGATTGGAGCTTATTTTGTGATAAGAAAGGAAACAATATGATAGCATTAGAGCGATTAAATACAATTACATTAGCACATCATTTGATGACACAATATATTAAGGAAGGTGCATGTTGCATTGATGCGACAGCTGGAAGAGGGTTTGATACAGCCTTTTTATGTGAACTTGTAGGAGATAGTGGTCAGGTACTTGCTTTTGATATTCAAGAAGATGCAGTTAAAAGCACAAGAGACCTTTTAGAAGAACGTGGTTTTAAGGCAGAAGTACGCTTAGAAAGTCATGTAAATATGAATCGCTATAAAGCAGCTGAAAGCGTAGATGGCATTATGTTTAATTTTGGCTACTTACCAGGTGGTGATCATACTATTTGTACCCATGCTGAAAGTAGTATTGCAGCTATTACATGTGGCCTTGAACTTTTAAAGAAAAAAGGTGTGATGAGTCTTTGTATTTATCATGGCGGGGATACCGGATTTGAAGAAAAAAATGCGTTGATGGCATACTTAAAGACATTGGATACAAAAAAATATACAGTTATAGTCAGTGAGTTATATAATAGACCTAATTATCCACCTCTCTCAGTATTTATTACTAAAGATAAATAAATACTCGTATTGATAAAGGCTAAAAGGAATTAAAAGATATGCTGAGAAATAAGAGTTATCGTAATAACTCTTATCAGATTGTTGACAAATGAATTTTCCCAAAATAAACTCACAAATTAAGTGAGGATTATTCAAGAAAATCTATTAAAATAGGGGTAAAAAGAGCAGTTTAGGTCCATTTTTACCTCTGTTTTCTATTTCTAGACTAGTAAAATACTATGGAAAAGTTAATTGTCTACAGCCTGATAAGAGTTATCGTAATAACTCTTATTTTTGTTGAAAAATTTTAATAAAAACTATAAAAAATATTTATTTTATAATATAATATTTAAAAATAAGTAAAATGGAGGTTGGAAATGAAGTTTTTGACTTATAAAGTAGACGGAAAAGAGCAGGTAGGTGTACTGGGAAAAAATGAGCAAGTTGTTTGTCCGATAGGCGCAGTTGGGCTTCCTTATAGTTGCATGAATGAAGTCATCGAGAAGTTAACTCAGGAAGAAAAACAAAAATTAAAGTTGCTTTCAGAAAGTAATGAAGGGATCAAGCTTGAAAATATTCAAATGTGTGCCCCTATTCCAGTACCTAAACAAGATATTATTTGTCTTGGTATTAATTATATGGCTCATGCCGAAGAATCAGCACGCTATAAAAAAGAAGCCTTTGGTGGTGAAAGACCTTATGCCGTATATTTTTCAAAACGTGTCAATGAAGCAGTAGCTGATGGGGGAATCATTCCAAGTTATAAAAAGCTTATGGGAAGTTTAGATTATGAAGTAGAACTTGCCGTGATTATTGGAAAAGATGCTAAAGATGTAGCTGAAGAAGATGCTTTTGAGTATATCTTTGGTTATACCATTATTAATGATGTAAGTGCCAGAGAGATTCAAACACGTCATAAACAATGGTATTTTGGCAAAAGCTTAGATGGATTTGTACCGATGGGGCCTTGGATTGTAACAGAAGAATGTTTTGAAAGACCACCTGTATTAGGAATTCTTTCATATGTTAATGGGGAGCTTCGTCAAAATGCTACAACAGATCTTTTAATATTTGATATTCCACATGTGATTCATGAACTTTCAGAAGGGATGACTTTAAAAGCAGGAACGATCATTGCTATGGGGACACCAGCAGGTGTAGGGATGGGATTTGAACCACCACGTTTTTTGAAAGAAGGAGATGAAGTCTGCTGTGAGATTGAAGGGATTGGAAAGATTACAAATAAAATTGGAGAATAATATGAGTCAATTGACAAAAAATATTTAAAAAAATTAATAACGAACGTTACATATGATTTGTAATTTTAATGTTCGAGAATTGATGCTCAAAAGTGAGGAAAATTCAGATATTTATACGTGTTAAAGATTATTTTAGAAAAATTCATGGGATATATTGCAAAATATATCGAACTATGTTATAAATTAATAGACATAAAAAATGATTTACATAAGGAGACAATAAGATGAAAAAAGCAACTTTAAAGTTATTCACTGCCATGATGGCTGTTGCTTGTATGAGTGTTACACCTCTTTTTGCAAAAGATGCAACAACAATTACACTTATTCATACAAACGACACACATGCTAATGTAAAAGATGATGGTAGTAAAGTTATTGGATTTGCTAAGTTTGCAACTTATGCAAATGAAGTAAAAAGCAATGAAAATGCACTTATTTTAGATGCTGGTGACATGTTCCAAGGCATGCCATTTGCAAACCTTGAAAATGGCCAAAGTATCATTAAACTTGCCAATGCTGCAGGTTATGATGCCATGACAGTAGGAAATCATGAATTTGATTTTGGTGCAAAGAACTTCTTTGATATTGTAAGTCAATTAAACTATAAAGTACTTGCTGCAAACCTTAAAGATGCACAAGGTAATAATGCAGTAGATACATATATGGTTAAAGAATTTGACGGTGTTAAGGTAGGGGTATTTGGTATGGCTACTGAAGAAACTGCTTTCAAAACACACCCAGATAATGTTGTAGGTTATACTTTTACAGACATGATTGCAGAAGCAAAAGAAGCTGTTAAGGTATTACGTGAAAAAGAAGGCGTTGATGTTGTTGTAATGCTTTCACACTTAGGACTTGATGAAGGGGATTACACATCTGACCTTGTAGCACAAGCGGTAGAAGGGATTGATGTTATTATTGATGGCCATAGTCATACTACACTTGAAGAAGGCCGTATGGTTAATGGAACATTAATTGCAAGTACAGGTGAAAAATTCAATAATGTAGGTCGTGTTGAAATTGTTGTAGAAGACGGTAAAGTAGAAAGTAAAACAGCTTCTCTTTTAGGATACAATGATTTTGCAGATGTTGTACCAGATGAAACAGTTTTAAAAGCTATTGAAGAAGTAGAAGCAGCTCAAGCCCCACTTCTTGAACGTGTTGTAGGAACAGCTGCAGTTAAATTAGTAGGCGATAGAAGTGTTGTAAGAACAGGTGAAACAAACTTAGGTCAACTTGCAACAGATGCGATGATTGATTTAACAGGTGCTGATGTTGCAATTACAAACGGTGGTGGTATTCGTGCATCTATCGAAGCAGGTGATATCACAATGCAAGATATGGTAACAGTATTTCCATTTGGTAACACAATCATGGTAAAAGAAATCAAAGGTAGCGATATTAAAGCAGCACTTGAACATGGTGTAAGTGAATATCCAAATGAAAAAGGTGCTTTTCCTCATACAGCAGGTATGACATTTACATTAAATGCTTACAAAGAAGTAGGAAATCGCATTAGTGATCTTAAAATAAATGGTATTCCAGTAGATCCTGACAAAATGTACACACTTGCAACAAATGATTTCATGGCAGCAGGTGGCGATGATTACACAATGTTTAAAGCTTACCCAATTAAAGCTGAATACAATACTTTAATGGATACACTTTTAGCATATGTAGAAAAAATAGGTACAGTAACTGGTGAGTTCTCACCACGTATGACAGTTGTAACAGAAGCACCAGCAGAAGTTGTGACAGAAGAAAAGGTAGAAGTAACAAACAAAGTTGTTGCACTTAGAAGCTACTTACAAGGACAAAACTTTGAAGTAAAATATGATAACAAACAAATTGTTGCAACTAAAGCAGATGTAACAATTACTTTCACAGTGGGTCAAGCTGAATATACAGCGAAGGATGCAGATTCTTCTTTAACAGGAAAATTATCAACAGCTTTAGAGCTTAGAAATAATGCAACTTATATAAATAGTGCAGATGTAGCTAAAATTTTAGCTGATCTTGCAGCATAATTAGAATCGTGCAAATTACAAATAATGTGATAGAAGAAATCTAACACATAAAAAGGACTAGTTCTCATAAAGAGAGCTAGTCCTTTTTATAGTGTGCCCAGCATGGGCGTAGTCTAACGGGTGAAAGTCCCGAGTGTGGGTTGA
>DYCF01000041.1 GCA_019418225.1 Clostridiales bacterium
TTATCATAGAAAGCTGTGTTAGGATTTTAATTTACAGACTTTTCTTCACATCCTCTTTCAAAGGCTGACCATATATTTGTGATGTGGATAATAAGTTTAGTATGCTTACCACGATCAACTTGAACTAATTTAATTTTACTTTTACCAAAGTCTTCAATAGAGTGTAGCTTTAATATAAAGTTACTAGAAATTAATGCCATTGTGAGCATACCTAAAACAAAGATACAAATATTCGTTATACCATCTTCTATAAGTACGGCTCTTTCAAATCCAAAGGTTGAAACCATCCAACGTGAGTAGGGTTGAACCAACTGACTAAACATCATGTAGTGTCTCCTTTATTGTAGTATTTTTGGGCTATCATTTTAAATTCTTCTAGCATTTCTTTTCTATCTTCATCAGTTACGCCTTTTTTACTAGTAACCTCAGTAAATAGATGTCTAAGCTCAGGCATTTGCATAATCATATCTATTTCATCATTAGGAAGTTTGCCATATAAGGCGAATAGCTCTTTTTTATCCACACCATACAAATCTGCTATTGCAACCAATGCTGCATCTGACGCAGGTCTTTCCCCTCTTTCAATTTGACTAATATAATTTCCTGACATATTTATTGCACGACCAACTTTAAAAACGGAAAGCTTTGTCGCTTTGCGAAGTTCTCTAAGTTTAGCACCAGCTATTTTCTTTTGTTCATTTTTATCCATACAAAGCCCTCCTTTGCTATGAGTAGTATTAGCTTGTGAGGTTTTTAATATACGTTTTGCATATTTTCCATAATGCGATTGATGGTTAATAGGTGTATTATAATGCCATAAGAAGGATAAAGCACACGCATTAAGCGGGTGATTAAAATAGATTTACAATGAGAAAACATTAAGAGGGGTGTAACGTTTATGCATAAAGAATTTAAAGGTGTTAAAATCACAAGAAGATTACAAAGATATATAGGTTACGCAGAAAATAAATATAAAAAATTAAGCTTGTACGGGGAAGTAGATTTATGGGAAGTGCTTGCAGGATACAGTTTAATTATGGAACAACCAAAATGTATGCAAATGTTTATCTATGATTTAATTTGTGGTGAGTTTGTCCATTTTGGAGAGTATTCAGTTGTAAGGGATATAGATGGAGATATATATGTAAGAAAGTTAAATAAGCATAAAGTAAATATGTAGAGATTTGTTTTAATATATATGTGGAATTCCAGTAGAATAAATCATTAATTAAGCAGTTATAAATACTAATTCCAATTGAAAAGAATTAATAAAAAATTGCTATCAGTAAGCAATTATGGTATTATTTTCTTTGTGATATACATCACAGTTAAAAATAGCAGTATTATTAAATATAAAATTTACTAATAACAATTCTCAACACCTTACACGTTTTGAACCTCAAAGTCTACACAGAACAATATGCTACACTCAAGGATGCTTGATCTTCTTGAAGATGATGATGACGTTCAGAACGTGTATCACAATTGGGATGAAGAGTAATCCTTTGATAGTCAAGGGATTGGTAAAAATATAGTTATAAAAATAGCGTCAGTGATGACGTACAAGGACTTTCAGTGATGATGTACAAACATGCTAAGTATATCATCATTGGAGTTTTTTTTTTTTGTCTAAAGGACTATTGTTAGAAAAGTTGCTTAACGACTATTTATTAGGAGTTCTTTAGCTATTTAGAGAATGTTGAAGTTACTTTGGAGACTTAATGTTAAAATCAGATTTTGTATAAAATATAAGAAGCACGGAGATTCAAACTCCGTGCTTTTATTATAGTCTATGGCTAATTGATTAATCTTCTGATGTTGGGCAAGTATCACATTGACACTGTTGAACATCATTGTTATCTACATAATGTGCTATAGTTCTAATTCTAAAAGTTCTAGCTGCACATGCAGTAGCAGCTGTATCATCAATCATAAAGTTTACACAATGGCAATCTCTATCATTAGCACAGCTATTTCCTGTAGCTGTAGCTGGTAGTCTAATAATTTTATGAGCAAAAGGTACTTCTGTTACACCATCACTTTGTAATTCCGTTACAAATATACCGACATTAATATCCTTTTTTTGACAAACAGGAGGCATGTCGAGGTGTACAGCAAGTCTTCTTCCATATGAAAGTAGGGTAGGTGTTACCGTTTGTTCTACATAGTCTTCACATGAACTATCAATAACAGCTTCTTCGTAATCATTATTACAAGTTTCACAACATGTAGTTGTGCTTGTAGGGCAAGTGTTTGCTGTTTTAGTTGATGGCTGAATGATATCGGATGATTTAGGTTCACCATTAACTACATAATATACTGTTAATTTTGTTGCGAAAATAGCCACATTAGCATTTCCAGTATAAAGTGATTTAAATGTTAATGTTTTTGTACGCGTAGTTATAAGACTGCCAAAATCCCATGAGCCTTTTCCAGTAGCAGCAACATAACTAAGAGAATATGCCAAGTACAACGTCAACCACCTATTATATAACATTCGAAGTTGAAAGTGGGGATCGAATGGAATTTATAGTACAGGGGCAAGAGTATGGCATGTTGGTAGAACAAGATCGAGGAAAGTTAACTTTTCAAGGGACACGTTATCTTGGATTTGTGCGTAATTTAGATTAGGCTATCATCAATAAATTTATATAATAAAGCGGCCTTAGAGCTTGTAGTATTTAAGTATATTTGCCAAGGCATGGACATAAAATAAGCTATCAGTAAGTCGTAAGATAGGAGACCAATCCATAAGGAGGGAATAAGATGACAAGACTTAAATTATTAGGCGGTGTTGTAGGTTTTGTATTAATGTCAGTAGTGGCTATGGCAAATGTGGCACTAGAAGAGCATGGCAAGGTTAATATAAGTAAGATGGATGAGAAAGAGGAAGACGATGAAGCATATCAAGTAAATGAAAATGGTGAAACCTATGGCACTAATAATCCTGAGCTAGGTTATGAACCAGATTTAATGGCAGCCATCGGGGAAAATGGCGTATATGGATATGTTAGATCGGAAGATTTAGCGGGGATTGACTTTAAGACACCAGAAGAAGCTATTGAATGGCAAAATAGTAGGCCAGGAGTGAGGGAAATTCCTGTTTACGATCAAGAAGGAGAAGAAGTAATTGATACATTTAGAATAAGTGAGTAATTTTTAAAAGAGGAATAGAGGAGAGAAGAAAAGTAAAATGAATTAAAGATATAGATTAAAAATAGATAGAGTTATGCGTACTAGAAAAGCGACATTCCTAATAGTTTGGAAGGTCGCTTTTTGATTATGCAATTGAGCCATGAGATTGAGGTGGTGTTTTATACTTTCTGTATGCCTAAAGCGGTATATTATAGAAGTTGTTAAGGGGTTCATGTGAAGTATTGTAAACTCAATATAATATTTAAGTTGACAATTGCTAAAGAGTATTTTATCATAATTTTATAAAAAATGATAAAAAAGGGGACGGGATGATGAAAAATAAAGAAAAAGTATATGGCATGGTTTTAAATGCTATATTAGGGGTATTGTTGGCAATTTCAGGAATGATTAAAATGCCCGCTTTTATTCCTGGAGCAGAATTTCAGCTTTCAGCGCCCTTAGCAGTTGTGTTGGCGGCGTGTTTTGGATTTAAAAGGTATTTCATTACAGGAATTATTGCAAGTACGCTAAATTTTGCACTAGGTACCCATACGATTGTTAATATTATTGTTTCTTTAGTATTTAGGGTTGTGGCAGGTGGAATAATTGAGATTTTTAAACCCAATTTGCTTTCTTTAAGTATAAGTGGCCCTGTAGGGACATTAATGGCACGTATGATATTAGCTGTTATTCTGAATGTAAGTGCATGGACGCTCATTATAGGGGCAATACCAGGAATGATTTTTACAGCTGTTGGGGCAAATGTTTTATATCCTATCATATATAAAATTGTAAGGATTACGGTGTTTAAAAGATATCTTAAGAGGAAAGATTCTACTAAAGAAATGGGGAGAGCATATGACATTATATAGTGTAAAAATGAGAGGTGCGCGTCAGGAAAAAGAAAAGTCTATACATATTTCGGGGGCTGAAAAACTTGTGTCAGAAAAAAATTTAGTAGCATGTACAAGTGCATTTTTAGATCGGGCATTATATCATTCGAAGGGACAAGCTGATTTTATTAATTTAAAGGTAGAAAAGGTAGCACATGAAGAAATCTTATATTTAGAGGCATTACCTGTAAGTACTATTGTAGTTAACAATCCTCTAGAAGGTACTTGGAAGCTTAAGTCATTATTAGAAGAAATAGATGTGCCACATGTAGAGGTTATTTTAGAAAAAATGCAAGAAACCTATGGTATGCGAGGGGCGATGCTTTTAAATGTCGATACAATGCAACGTCTAGAGCCAGATGAAGAAAGAGGATTAAGAGCAACTTATATGGATCAAGAAGAAATGCAAGGGCGCTTTCCGGCTTATAAGAATCATTTTCAAGAAGCCTTGGTATTAGCGACTAAAGTTGCACATGCACCAGGTATTATTGCAGAAATTTGCATTTCAGATGATCCTGATTATGTAACGGGTTATATTGCAAGTGCTACACTAGGTTATGTACGCATTAGTCAGTTAAAAGAAAAGGGAAGTCCGAATGGTGGGCGTATATTCCTATATAAAGGGAGCCAAGATGAAGTACCAGCATGTATTCATTATTTGGAAAAACAAAAAGTCATTGTAAAAAATATGCCTCAGAAGAATACAATCTCTAGTCCTAATATTTTAAAAAAAGATAAATGGGAAAGGCTTGAAGCAGAAATTAAGGGATTAAAGCAAAAAGAACTTTATAGGCAAATGCGCGAGCTCGAAAGTGCACAAAGTGCGTATGTAACTTATAAGGGAAGACAGGTTTTAATGTTGGCGTCAAATAGTTATCTAGATTTATGCAATGAGACACGTATCAAAGCCTTTGCAGCTGAAGCTTTACAAAAATATGGGGTCGGTTCAGGTGGTGCAAGACTTACAACAGGGAATACAACATTATATAGAATGTTGGAAGAACGATTAGCGCAGTTTAAAGGAACAGAGGCAGCCTTGTTATTTAATACAGGATATATGGCAAATGTGGGGATTATTACAGCTTTATGTGATAAGCAAAGTGTTATTTTTAGTGATGCATTAAATCATGCGAGCATTATAGATGGGGCGAGGTTAAGTGGTGCTAAAATCATTATATATGCCCATAATGATATGGCAGATTTAGAAGAGAAAGTGAAAGCCAATCCTTGCGAGAAGGGGCTTATAGTAAGCGATGCTGTTTTTAGTATGGATGGTGATATTGTTAACTTGCCTTTGCTTGTTAAGATTGCAAAAAAGTATGGTTTATTCTCTATGATTGATGAAGCCCATGCAACAGGCGTGATAGGGGAAGGTGGCAAAGGTATTGTCAGTTATTATAAAGATGAGGCTATGCCAGATATTTTGATGGGAACTTTAAGTAAGGCTCTCGGTAGTGAAGGAGGATTTGTATGTGGATCTAAGCTTTTGATTGATTATTTACGCAATAAAGCAAGAAGTTTTATTTTTTCCACAGCACTTGCACCTGTAAATGTGGCGGCAGCACTTAAGGCATTAGAAATCATAGAAGCGGAACCTTGGCGTGTAAAAAAACTTCAAGAAAATGTTAGCTATTTCTGTGAGATGCTTAAAAAACAAGGTGTTTCAGCCGTCTCATCAACAGCTATTATTCCTATTCATATTGGTGATGCAAAAAAAGCCTGTGAAATAGCAAATCAACTATTGGATGAAGGCTATTATGTTTCAGCTATTCGTTATCCTACAGTTAAACAAGGAGAAGCAAGACTTCGCATTGCCCTTATGGCAACGCATACAAAAGAAGTATTAGATGAAGTAGCACATGTTATTGCAAAAGCTATAAACTCATAAATAAATGGAAACTATTGTATCTCATAGAATTTTAGAAGAAAGGCAAAATAAAAGGGTAAATTTATTTAAGGAGATGATCCCCTTATGAAAGAGGAAAAAATAGAGATTCGTGCTTTATCTAAATCTCAAGCTAAAAATCAATTACTTAATTCATTAGAAAAGATAGAGGGTGTAAAACATGCTTCTATTGATAGTTCAGGTGAAGTAGTAAAGGTTACTTATGATAGTCCAGCAAGTGCCCAGCAAATTGAGCATTGTATATATGGCGCAGGCAATAAAATTAAATAAATAAGGTCAGTTAAAGAGCACTAGAAGTTAATTCATAGTGCTTTTTGTTTGCTAATGTTTAGATTATGGAATAATATATATCTTATAATACTTTATTAAATTATAAGACATTCAGTTGGGGGGAACTATGGAACTTAAAGTAATTCATGAAGATTTTACAGTATGCCAAATTAAAGACACAAAAGAAGTAAAGTTTGAAGATGATTTTTGCTTTCTTTTAAAAACAGATGAGGAATTATCACTTGTTTGCAAGACGCTATTTGTACCAAGTAATACTATAAATAGGGAAGATGGTTGGAAAGCTTTTCGCATCGAAGGTGTTTTAGACTTTTCACTCATTGGTATTTTGTCAAAGATAGCAACGGTGTTAGCTGAAAATAAGATTGGAATTTTTGCAGTATCTACTTTTAATACGGATTATATATTAGTTAAGGAAGAAAACTTTAAAAAAGCTTTAGTTGCTTTAGAAGAAGCTGGATATAGCATAAGAAAAGGTGAATGAGAAGGCTGAAAATAAAGTGACATTTTTAAGATAATATAATTTATCATCATAAAAGGCTTCTAATTGTAACATGTTGGGAGCTTTTGTTGTATTTACAAATTCTCTAATTTACAATATATTCTGAAATATAATAATAGGAGGCGTTGTGTAATGAAAAAACATGGTTTTTTAGGCTTGTTTTTTGCACTCTTTATGTCTGTTATAATGCTAAATAGCACGAGTATTTTGGCAGCTACAGATGTAAACCACCCTGGATTTAGAGTAGAGGGCAGATTCCTTTATGACAACCAAGGTGAAAAGACTATTTTGTATGGCATTAACAAAATGGTTGTTTGGATGGACAAAGATGGTGACCCATCCTTTTCTGAAATTGCTAAAACTGGCGCAAATTGTGTCAGAATCGTATGGACGATGAAAGATGGTACAGCAGCAGAATTAGATAAAGCTATCACAAATTGTCGCAGCGAACATATGATTCCCATGGTAGAGCTTCATGATGCGACAGGTAATTTCAGCCAGTTATCTAGCCTTGTAGACTGGTGGGTGGATCCAGCGACAGTAGAGGTTATTAAGAAGCATCAGGAGTATCTTTTAATTAATATCGGTAACGAAGTGGGTGACGGTAATGTTTCTGATGCAACATTTAAGGAAAGTTATATAGAAGCAGTCATAAGAATGCGAGAAGCTGGTATTCATGTGCCATTAATTATTGATGGTTCTTCTTGGGGGCAAGATATTAATAAGCTTCAAGCATGTGGCCCAGATATTTTAGCTGCTGACCCAGATGCAAACTTAATGTTTTCTGCCCATTTGTGGTGGCCTTATATGTATGGCCATACAGCACAAGAAGTTATTGATGAACTTACAGAAACAGCAGAAATGGGATTACCACTTGTAGTGGGTGAATTTGCAAATCAATGGGAGCAGACAGAGCAAGGGCAGATTCCTTATAAAACAATTATGGAATACTGTGCGAAATATGAGATTGGTTATTTGATTTGGTCATGGGGTCCTGGTAACAGTCCTCAGACATTCTTAGATATGACGACAGATGGCACATTTGATACAATGCAAGATTGGGCAAAAGAAATGGTATTTGATGATAAATATGCCCTTGCAAATCTTGTTCAAAGACCAGCTTCAATGTTAACAGGTCTTCCAGCTAGCTTACCAGAAGCACCATTAGCAGCAGGGAACCTTGCAGGGGGTAAAGCTGTAACCTATTCTACCAAAGAAGGTGCAGCTTATGAAGGCAGCAATGTAACAGACGGGAATATGGATACACGTTGGGCATCTGATGCTAATTCTCAAACAGATTGGATAATGATTGATTTAGGTGAGACAAAAGAAATTAATAAGGTGCTCATTGATTGGGAAAATGCTTATGCCACACAATATCAAATTCAGGTTTCAGATGATAAACAGACTTGGAAAGATGCTTATAGAACATATAACGGCAAGGGTGGTCTAGAAGAAATTGCAGTAGATGCCACAGGTCGCTATGTTAGAATTTATTGTACACAAAAATATGGTTATACATGGGGTTATTCTATTTTTGAAGTAGGTATTTATGGCCCTGAATCTGAGTTATCAGCTTCAGTTACACCGACTATTGCTGTCTTTGATAAAAATGTAAGTAAACAAGAGGACTTAGTCTTTACATTAGATTCTAAAACAAATACATTAGTTTCAGTTAAAAATAAAGATGTTGTTTTAAAAGCTGATAAGGACTATGTAGTATCAGGAAATCAGTTAACCATTACAAAAGCATATTTAAGTACACTTGAAAAAGGTAAAGTGCAATTGACATTAGTTTACGATGCGGGTGTTAATCCTGTTATTAATATTGCAATTGGTGATACATCACCGATTGTGGCGTCATCTAACTCAGTGATTGCACCTACAACAGCTACTTTTGAAAAAAAAGCACCAAGTGAAGTTAAAGTTGAAATGACATTAAATGAGAATACGTTAACGGCTATTTTAAATGGTGCAGAAGCATTAGTAGAAGGGAAAGACTATACAGTAGAAGGCAGTACAGTAACAATTTCTGAAGCTTATCTCATGTCATTAGCGACAGGTAAAGCAAATTTAACCTTTGTATTTAGTGCTGGCGTAAATCGTTCATTAATGATTACAGTTACTAATACCGTTCAAAATGCATCTGTTTCGCCATCTAATGCAATATTTGATAAAGCGCAAGTAGCTGATATTACAGCTAATTTAGATTTAAAAGGTAATACTTTAACAGCTATTAAAAATGGGGAAATAACTTTAGTAGCAGGTGAAGATTACAGGATAGTAGATGATCAGGTGACTTTTAAAGCAGATTATCTTGCAACATTAGAAAGAGGAAACTATACATTTGCCTTTGAATTTAATGAAGGTGAAGTAGCAAATTTAATTGTTAAAGTCATTAACTCAGCTGAAAAAGATTCAGTAGTGACACCTAACGAAGTAATCTTTGATAAATATGTAGATTCAGAAAGTGGCGAAGTATTAAGGGATGTCAACTTAAATATAGCATTTAATGGAAATACATTAGAAGCTATTAAGCTTGATGATACAGTGTTAGTAGCGGATGAGGATTATGTTGTAACAAGTGAAGGTGTCACATTCCCAGTAAGTTATCTTATGAGCTTAGCAAATGGTAATTATGAACTTAAATTTGACTTTAGTGCAGGTGAAATGCAAGTTGTTACACTTGTTATTAAAGAAACAACACCAGTAGCAGAAGGTGCAATTAGCGTAGAACTTACTTCAAATAGCTCAGTAAGCACGAATACATTAAGCAATAACTTTAAATTACAAGTAACAGATGAGAGTGAATTTGACTTATCTAAATTAGATATTCGTTACTATTTTACAGCAGAAGATATGACAATTGGTCAAACATGCTGGATTGATAATGCATCTATTCAATATACATGTGATCCATGGTATATGAGTATAACGAGTAATGTAACGGCTAATATTGTAAAAATGGACGTACCAACAGAGACAGCTAATACATATCTTAGTTTGACCTTTGACTCAGGTGCACAGCTCAATCAAGCAGGTAAGATGGAAATTGCAACACGTACAGCCAATAATAACTGGTCAAATTTTGATCAAAGTAATGATTTCTCATGTAATGATGCAACTAAGGTAGCCGTATTTTATGATGGTAAGCTTATCAGTGGTTCTATGCCAAGATAAGTAAAAAAATGTACGCCGAAAGATAGAAGACTTTTTAGTTTATACCTTTAGGCGTACATTTTTGTTTTTATAGTATGGTATAATGGCTGTAAGAGCTGACTTTTTTCAAAAGATGGAAGTAGCAGTCAGTCAAGGACTTTATAAAAAATATGAAGAGGTGGATGAGCAGGGCATAATAAGTATTTGTATGCAAAAGTATGGGAAGAAGAGCAGGCGGGGCAACTGCAAAGAGCTTTTATAGATTACTGCAGGATATTATACGATTGCAAAGCGTAAGGAGAGGCAAGTAGAGTAGGTACTACAAATGATAGAAGGTTATTTAATAATAGAGAATAAATGCCATGAAATGAGACAATATCAGTTCGTGGCATTTTTATAGACTTGTTCGATTTTGAACTTGTAGATGTTAGGCGAAAGTGGTTAGCATTACATTCTCGTATAAGCGTTTTATAAGTGTTCAGCTTGTGCACGTTCTAGGGCGTTTTCTAGGTTGCCATAGAGCGTGACATCTAAGTAGTGCATTAAAAGGTCAGCACTTAGAGGTGTTTCAGCAATACACCAATTGATGACTTGACCTAAAACAGCATCAATATAAAAATCTGAAAGAAACTGTAGATATTGATCTGAGATTTTCATATCACCAATGAGTTCATTAATAATAAGGTCTATAATATGCTTGGCATCCTGATAAAAAATGCTTTTTAGGTTAATACGACCTAAACTATTGAGGGCACAAATCCATACGGCTACATTTTCTTGAATATAACGAAGAAGGAGTAAAATACCATCCTGCCATGTCTCGCAACTTTTACTTTGCTTTAAAAGTTCAATAGCTTCTTGTTGAAACATCCAAATAGTAAGGTCATAGATATCTTGGAAATGATAATAAAAGGTTTGGCGATTAAGATCACAGTCTTCTGTAATTTCACGGACAGTGATTTTTTCTAAGGGTTTTTTAGCCATATATTTTTTGAGGGAATAGGCCATACGTTCCCGCGTGAGTCTAGAGATTTCTTCTTGTTTCATATAATGGCTCCTTTCATATATTTTAATATAGCATTATCTAAAAATAAAATAAACGTTAAGTATAGAAAAACTAGACAAAGGCAATCACTTTGTCTAGTTTTTTACATTTGTTAGAGGATTGTAGATTTTAATGTAGTGTCATTACAGATACAATAAAACAGCAAAGATAAGCATTTTAAGTGCTTTAATTTAACGAGGAGAGAAAAGGAGGTACTTCTTATGAAGTACAATCAAAAAATAGATTTTCAAGCACACTACTTACCACCTACATATTATGAATTCCTTGATAGTCAAGGATTATCTATGCCGGATGGTTTCCCCACACCAGAGTGGGATGAAGAAATACAAAAGGAATTAATGGCGGATTTAGGGATTGCATTTGCACTTTTAACGGTGTCTTCACCAAGCCTTTATACAAAGGATAAACAAAAAACATGTGATTTTGCAAGAAGGGTGAATGAAGAAGGTGCACAGATTGTAAGCAGAAATTTACAGCAATTAGGATTTATTGCCACTGTGCCATTACCTTATATTGAAGAGAGTATCGCAGAAACAATTTATGCATTAGATACATTAAATGCAGATGGCATTGGACTTATGACGAATTACGGCGGTATGTATTTAGGCGATTCAAGTCTAGAGCCATTAATGGCAGAACTTAATAAGCGTAAAGCTTTAGTTGTTTTACACCCTACAGAGCCGGCAGTAGTGGTTCCTAATGTATGTGAGGGGATGTCTATTCCCACTATGGAATACTTTTTTGAAACAACCCGTACTTTTAGCAATATGGTGATACATGATTTATTTGAACGTTATCCAGATATTAAATGGGTATTACCACATGCGGGTGCTTTTATTAGTATTCTGGCAGACCGTTTTGATAGTTTTGCACTTATGTTACGTTTCCAAAATCCAACACTTGGTGTAGATATTCTGAAAAGTATGGCACATGTTTACTATGATGTGGCGGGATTTAGTGAACCTAAGCAAATTGAAATGCTTTTAAGAAATGTAGCGGTAAGTCATTTAGTTTATGGAAGTGATACGCCTTATACGCCTATTGAGGCATGCATAGGACAAACAGAAGCATTAGAAGATACCAATAAATTAACAGATGAAGAAAAACAGATGGTCTTTACAACGAATGCCTTGGAGTTAGTTCCAAGATTAAAGAATATAATGAAAAAATAAAGGAGTATAAAATGAATTTATTAGATTTAAAACAACAATATGAAATAGAAGTAAAAGCACCAGTAGGGGGGATTAAAGCTATTGTAGATATTACACGTGAGGGTGAAAATGCATTCCATGGTAAAACGCAAATTATGGGAAAGGAATGTGTCTTTGATAAGGGTCAAATTAACAATGTTAATAACTTTTTATTCCATGTGACAGTTCCATTACCTTTTGGAAAATTAGAGTTAGATGTCAATGTAGTGGTGGATGAAGAAGGAAAAATAAAGGGGGAAGGTGTAGCACCTAGACGCAAGCCTATGTGCATTGTCGGGAAGCGTGTTGCATAGCTACTAAAAATAAAGGAGGACAGTAAAGTGACAAGAACGAACAACAAAATAAGTTTTATGGAAAAGATGGCAACCTTTATTGTAGACAAACGGAATGGCATATTTTTGGCTTTTTTAGTGGCAGCTGTTTTTTGTGCTTTTTCCTCAAGTTGGGTAAAGGTCAATGAAGACATTACAACCTATTTACCTGAGACTACTGAAACAAGGCAGGGTCTTATAATTATGGAGGAGGAGTTTGTAACTTATGGGATGGCAGAAGTGATGATTGATAATGTCACTTTTCTACAAGCTCAACAAATTGCAGATGAAATTTCCCAGATACCAGGGATTAAAGAAGTAGTTTTTGAGGACAATAATGAACATTATAAGGGGGCAGCAGCCCTCTTTAATATTACGTTTAGTGGAGGAGAAACAGATGATATTAGCATAGAAGCAATGAACCAGATGAAAGAAATGCTAGTATCTTATGACACATATATTTCTAGTGAAGTAGGTGCAGGATTAGCCGCACTTATTCAGTCAGAAATGAATATTGTCATGGTGGTTGTCATGGTTATTATTCTGTGTGTCCTTTTATTTACGAGCCATACTTATATGGAGATTCCAGTACTTTTGATTACCTTTGGAATGGCAGCCTTACTGAATATGGGAACTAACTTTTTATTTGGTGAGATTTCCTTTGTTTCTAATTCAATCGGAGTTGTACTGCAGTTAGCTTTGGCTATTGATTATGCTATTATTTTATGTCATCGCTATATGGAAGAGAGAACTCATTTAGCACCTCGAGAAGCAGTTATTATTGCATTAAGTAAGGCGGTTCCTGAAATTTCGTCATCTAGCTTAACCACAATTTCAGGGATGGTAGCACTTATGTTTATGCAATTTGGCTTGGGATTTGACTTAGGCATTGTTTTAATCAAGGCAATACTGTTTAGTCTTTTGTCTGTATTTACCTTAATGCCAGGATTGTTAATGTTATTTTCATCATGGATCGATAAGTCACACCATAAGAATTTTGTACCCAATATTACAAGCTGGGGAAAATTAAGTGTAAAGACGCGTTATATCATCCCACCTATTTTTATGATTTTGCTAATCGCAAGTTTCCTTATCTCAAATAATTGTACCTTCGTATATGGCTATACGACACTATCAACCATTAAAAAAAATGAAAGCCAAATTGCCGAGAAAAAGATTGAAGAAACTTTTGGGAAAAACAATTTACTCGTTATAATGGTACCTAATGGAAATTATAAGCAAGAAGAAAAATTGATCCAAGAACTAGAAAAATTAGAGTATGTGGATTCGGCCATGGGACTTGCAAATATTGAGGCAATGGCTGGTTATGTATTAACAGATGCATTGATACCACGTCAGTTTGCAGAACTTACAGATTTAGATATTGAGGAAGCAAAATTACTCTATTCAGCTTATGCAGCAAAAAAAGAAAGCTATGGTGAAATTATTAGTGGTATTGATCAGTATAGGGTACCACTTATTGATATGTTTGGTTTCTTGTATGAGCAAAAAGAACAAGGTTATATCACTTTGGATGATGAAATGAATGATGAGATTGAAGAGATTAATACGCAGCTTAATGATGCAAAATTACAACTTCAAGGTCAAGATTATAGTCGCATGCTACTGAATACAAGTTTACCTGAAGAAGGCGAAGAGACATTTGTAGCCCTAGATGAATTACATGCCATTATTCAAAAATACTATCCACAGGATACTTATATTGTAGGAGATTCTACAAGTGATAATGATTTAGGAACCAGTTTTATAAGAGATAATGCAGTGATTAATATCTTATCAGCACTGTTTGTGACAGTCATTTTACTCTTTACTTTTCAATCAGCGGGACTTCCTATTTTATTGATGATGATTATAGAAGGTAGTATTTGGATGAATTTCTCCGTACCTGTGTTAACACATACTAATATGTTTTTTATGAGTTACCTTATTGTAAGTTCTATTCAAATGGGTGCTAATATTGACTATGCTATAGTGATTACCAATCGTTATCAAGAATTAAAGAAAAAGATGCCCCAAAAAGAGGCAATAGTGGAGACCTTAAATCAGGTATTTCCGACAATTATTACGTCGGGATCTATTTTAGCAGCAGCGGGTCTTTTAATTGGGGTACTATCTTCAGAAGAAGCTATTTCTTCTATTGGGATTTGTCTAGGAAGAGGGACTATTATTTCTATTATTTTAGTGATGGGTGTTTTACCACAGCTTTTAATATTAGGAGACTTTATTATTGAAAAAACAGCTTTTACAATTAGTCTGCCAAATCGCTTGCAGATGGAAAAAAGATACTTAGAATTAGATGGACATGTGAAAGGTTATGTATCAGGTAGAGTTGATGCGCAGATACAAGGTATTTTAGAAGGGACTATTATACCGGTGACAGAACCTCAAAGGTCTGAAGGTGCTGAAAGGTCCCAAGAAGAAAAGGAGGAAGCTAAGGATGAGAAGGCATAATAGATGGACAACATGGATTTTGATACTGTCTTTAGTGGTTTCTTTATTTGGAAATGTGGAGACAATTTTTGGTGCAGATGAAAATGTTGTTGCTATTGGCAGTGTGACAGAGCTAATTCAATTAGCTGAAAACTGCACTTTAGATACATGGAGTGAGGGGAAAACTATAAAGCTCACTACTAATATTGATGTTTCCGAAATAGATTTTGAAGGCATTCCTATTTTTAGTGGAACCTTTGAGGGGAATGGCTATACGATTACAGGTTTAAATATTAGTACTAGCGGTTCCGTACAAGGACTTTTTCGCTATATTAAGGAAGGCGCCATTGTTAAAAATCTCACTGTAAAAGGAAATGTTGTTCCAAGTGGGACTAAGAAAACAATAGGTGGTATAGCAGGTAAAAATGCTGGAACCATTAAAGGATGTCAATTTATAGGTAGTGTAAGTGGCGAAAGCTATATTGGTGGGATTGCTGGGATTAATGAATCTACAGGGAAAATCATTGAAGCGATTTCACAAGGAATGGTAGTTGGCGAGCACTATATAGGTGGCATAGCGGGTGAAAATTTAGGAATCATTTTAGAGAGCATCAATAAAATGAGTGTGAATACTTCGGCTACTGAGGAAAAGGTAAGCTTGGAGACATTAGAAAAAATAGAGTTAGGAGAATTAAATTCTACAGAAAATACGACAACTAAAACAGATGTGGGGGGTATTACAGGGTTTTCAACAGGTATTATACAAGGTTGTAAAAACTATGGCATAGTAGGTTATAAGCATATTGGTTATAACATAGGCGGCATAGTGGGAAGACAATCTGGATATATCAGTGATTGTACAAATTATGGTGAAGTATATGGGAGAAAAGATGTAGGCGGTATAGCTGGGCAAATGGAACCGTATATATCACTGAAGTTTTCTGAGGATAAGATTTCTGATTTGCAAGATGAATTAAATCGCTTGCAAAGTTTAATGAATAAAACAATTGCAGATGCAAGTGATTATTCATCAGAGGTTTCAAGTCGGTTAAATACAACAAAAGGGTATATTGATTCTGCATTAGAAACGACCAATACACTGATAAATCAGACAGGTGATATTTATAATGAAAGTGTAGATAATATCAATGATTTAAGCGCGAGAGTAAGTGATACCCTAGAAAGACTAGTACCGATTATGGCACAGACCACAGTAATTAATGAAGAGTTATCTCAGGCGCTCGTGCAGTTAGCAGAAGTCATTTCAGCCTTAGAAGTGACTTCTACTGAAGGAAAAAAGGTGCTTAATCAGTTAGAAAAAACTTTAGATAGTACGCAAGATAATGTAGAAGATTATATAAAAGCCATGGCGCATCTATCAGCAGCATTTAAACAACTAAAAGCAGCTATTGGTGATGAGAATGAGATGAGACTGGCACTTGAGGAATTAAGTCAAGCTTTTAAGACGTTGGGAACAAGTGTAAAGTTAATCGGTAAAGGATTTAATGAGATTTCAGAGGAGATGGCACAACTTAAAAATTGGGTTCAAACAGATGAAAGTTGGGAAAGTTTAGTAGAGGGCTTTGATGAAGTGGGAGAAGCCTTAGAAGAAATGAACATGGCAATCATGCAGGCACAGGTAGCTGTAGAAGCCATAATAAGTGCAACAGATTTAGCAAGTGTAGAGGCGGCGCTTATAAGTTTACAACAAGCTACTGAAAATGGTGCGGCAGCAGCTGTGCATCTAAAAAATGCTTTGGCAAAAATTAATGTAGAGGATATAAGGAAAGTGATCTAGAGGCAATTCAACAAGAGCTTAATGAAGCTGTAGCAGATTTACAAATAGGCCTTGAAAATATAGAAAAAGCATTAGAATTATTGAAAGAGGCTATTTCTAATGAGGAGGCAGAAGCGGCAAAAGCTGATTTACAAGAGGCTTTAAAAAGTGTGTCAGCAGCACTGGAAAAGGCACAAAATGCTGGAGATAAGATGCGCATAGCATTGGAAGAAATCAAACAAAGTGGTGTTGCAGGAGAAGCTTCAGAAAGTATCGTTAAGCTTCAAAAGGGAATGGAGAATATTAAAGAAGGGCTAGGAAAGCTCGCTCAGGCAGTATCCGCCATTCAAGATGCTATGAACGGCGCAGCAGGAAATATTGATAGTACTAAGATTGAATCAGCGCACAATCAGTTAGAAGCTGCTATGGATCAGTTGATAGGTGCTATGGCGCAAACAACTTCAGTGATTTCAGAGTTAAAGAAAGTAATTAGTGTGACTGGAGATACTATAGTCGCAACTGATGAAGCTATGGCAAAAATCAAAGAAGTAGTACAGAAATTGCAAGGCATATCCATTAAGACAACGGCTGTTTTAACAGATATCAATGAGGTGGTCACAAATCTGGCCAATCAGCCAACGCTTACAATTCCTAATTTAGATAGTGAATATATGAATAATGCCAATCAGCTTACAACTACATTAGGGGATATTTCTAATGCATTAGGTGGGCTTGATAGAAGTGTTTCAAGTTATAATGATTTGATTCTTTCAGACATACAAAGTATCAGTAATCAATTTTTTGTGGTTACGAACTTACTTATTGAGATGACGCTAACAAATGAAGAAAATCCGCTGGATTTAAGTGATTATAAAGCAGATATTTCTGATGCGGATACAGAAGGCAATATCCAAGGTAAGGTTACAAAAAGTACCAATGTAGGACAAGTACAAGGTGATGTGAATGTAGGGGACATAGCAGGTGCTATGGCCATTGAGTATGATTTTGATCCAGAGGATGATGTGACAAAGGTTGGAAGTAGTTCTCTAAAATTCCAGTATCTTGCGAGAAGTGTCATTAGACAATGTACCAATAAAGGAGCGGTGACTTCTAAGAAGAATTATGTAGGTGGTATTGTAGGACGTATGGACTTAGGAACAGTCATTAACAGTATGGGTTATGGTAATATTACAAGTAATGATGGAGAATATGTAGGCGGTATAGCCGGTGGGACATATAGTCATATTAGAAACAGCTTTGCGATGGCGGTGCTTTCGGGTAAAAAGCATGTAGGCGGTATAGCAGGGTATGCCTCTAAGCTAACAAATAATTATGCCATGGTAGCCATAACAAATGCAGTAGAAACAAAGGGTGCCATTGCAGGTGAGGTGGAGAGCCTTGATGCACAAAATCAGAACTACTTTGTAGACCGCAAGGTTGCAGGTATTGATGGGATAAGTTATACAGGAAAGGCAGAACCTATTTCTTATGAAGCATTTACTAAAGTACAAGGATTGCCAACAGCATTTACGACTTTACAAGTAACCTTTGTAGTAGATGGGGAAACAGTGGCACAAATACCATTCCAATTTGGTGGAAGTATTGATACAAGTAAGTTACCTGAAGTGCCGGAAAAAGAAGGTTATTATGGTACGTGGCCTGAATTTGAGTATAATGCATTGACATTTTCAGAGACGTTAGAAGCTATTTATACACCTTATACTTCAGTCATTGCAAGCAGTACAGCAAGAGACGGTAAACCACTTGCATTAGTAGAAGGGACTTTTGCCCCAGATACAGTATTAAATGTCATGCCGTCTGAAACGGCTCTGCCAAAAGAGGTAAAAGGAAAAGGTGAAGTTTGGAAGGTAGTCCTTACTGGCAAGACTTATAATAAAGAAAAGAGTTATAGTTTACGCTTATTAAAAGCTGTCAGTGGAAAAACTAATATTTATGGCTTACAGCAAGATGGCACTTGGAAAAAGCTTACGGCTAAAAATAATGGCAGCTATATCTGTGTAGATATGGCAGGAAATACACAAACATTTTGTATAGAAAATGTAAGTTATACTAAAGAAATCATTTTTGGTGTAAGTATGACAGTCATTGCTTTAGCAATAGCAGTTGGCAGTATATTATTTTTAAGACGAAGAAAATCAAATAAATAACTCTACGGAGCGTTTATTGAAAGTACATCTTCCAATATTTATACTAAAGATATAGGTTATAAATAATTGGGGGGATTGAAATGAAAGTATTAGTTTTAAATGGTAGCCCTAAGGCACAAAGTGATACAATGCACATAACAAATGCATTTCTAGAAGGCTTAAATAAAAAACAAATGCATGAAATAAAAGTAATAAAGGTTATAGAACAAAAGATTAAGCCTTGTTTAGGATGTTTTAACTGCTGGCAGTCTGCCGACATATGTTGCATACAAAATGATGATATGCAAGGCATATTAAAGGAAATTGTAGCTTCAGATCTTATAATATGGAGCTTTCCATTATATTGTTATGGGATGCCATCTCATTTAAAAGCAGTATGTGACCGTTTACTACCGCTTTCAAATCTAGCAATGAGAGAAGAAGAGGGCAAAGTTGTTCATGAATCAAAAGTAGATTTATCCTCTAAAAAGTATATAATGATTTCAGGGTGTGGTTTTCCTGACTTTGAAGGGAACTTTGCACCAGCTGTTGCACAATTTAAGAACTGCTTTGGAAAAGAGACAGTGACTATTTGTATTTCAGAAGCACCTATGTTTAATGTAAAAGAAGCAGAAGCTGTAGCGAGCCCTTTGCTAGAAAAGATTAAAAAAGCTGGGGAAGAATACAATATGACTGGAAAATTAGCACAAGAAACCATTAAAGAAATAGAAACACCAATGATTCCTAATGAAGTGTATATTAAAAATATCAATGGACAATAAAATAATAAATCTAGATATTTTCGAAAAATATAATAATATACTTTAAAATAATCCAATAAAGACGATAAAAGAGTTAAGTCATGTACTACATACTTAGCTCTTTTAAAATTTAAAAAATAAGAAGAGAGCTATATAAATAACATAGGCGTGGAAATAATCTAAAGAAATATAAGACATAGCAAACATGAGGAGGAAAGTAGATGGGAGAACTTGCAAAACTTCCGAATATCGGAAGTACGGTAGAAGAACAGCTTAATAAAGTAGGGATTTATTCTTACGAAGCACTAAAAGAAGTAGGGAGCAAAGCTGCCTGGCTTAAAATTAAGGAAATTGATGAATCAGCATGTATTAATAGGTTATATGCCCTAGAAGGCGCTATAGAAGGCATTAGAAAAACTGCACTGGCAGAAGAAAAGAAACAAGAATTAAAGGATTTTTATAATACACATAAGTAATTTTGTGGTTTCGCTATATTTACTTTTAAGCATATAATTGTTAGAATAATGTAAACATAAAAAGTGTAAATGGTGAAATTAGGGGGAGAATATGGAAGAAAAGCAAGGCATAAGGCTGTATAATTTGATTTTTCCAATTTGGCTATTATGGGTATTTCCATTAACATGGATTGTTGTGTTACCGGCAAACTTTATAATTGATAGTTTGGTGGTATTAATTACCTTAAGGCTTCTTAAAGTAGGGAATATAAAGCAAAATTATAAAAAAGCTATCTTAAAGGTGTGGGGCTTTGGATTTTTATCTGATTTTATAGGAACAGCCTTTATGGTTCTGGCACTATTAATAGATCATTTATGGGAATATGATACAGCCATTGGAAAGTAGTGGTATGACTATATTGCAATGCCAGTATCTTATAATGCTTTTGAAAGTATATGGTCTATTATTTGGGTGACAATATGTGTGATTATAAGTAGCTTTTGTATTTATATCTTTAATTATAAAATCAGTTTTAGAAAATTAGAGATGGAAGAAGGAAATAAGAAGAAATTAGCTATAGCACTTGCCGTATTTACAGCACCATTTTTATTTTACATACCAACGAGTATATATTAGCTATTTAAAAAGTACGCTTACATGAATAATGTGGCGTACTTTTGCTTTTGGCCTTTAATAAAAACAAGAAAAATAAGTGTTATTTTTGAAACATGTAGAAAATATTAATAAAAAATGATATAATTTTTAGAAAATTAAAGTATATTATAAATTTCACATAGCTATAGATTTCACATTTATAAAATTTAGTTATTCATGATTTTTAGTCGTGTGAAATCATTGAGAGAAACCTATTTACCTACATGTATATTTCAAGGTTTTAGTTGGTTTCTCTATATAACATAATGAATAACTAAATTTTTTAAGCTTATTAGAGCAGAAAGTTATGAGGTGGCAGTAGAAATGCTTGAGATGACACATTAGTATAAGGAGGTAAAGATGAAGAAGGTAGTATGGTTAAGTTTAGGAATATTATTTATTGCAAGCACTATATGTATATTATTTAAGATTAAAGCAGTAGAAGTAAATACAGCAATCAATGCTTATAAGGACTATGAAGTGAGTGAAATAGATAGAGAGAAAGATTCAAGTACGTATACGTTACATAGATAATAGGGACAGCAGTATAGAAAGATATAATAATTAGAGATTAATAAAAAAAATATGAATTAAGTATGAAGCTTGTACTATAATTATAGTAATGAATATATTTTTAAAGGGGGAATAATTTATGAAAGAAGTTTATGCATTTTTAAAGAAGTGTGAAACATATTATATTGCCACGATGGATGGGGATCAGCCAAGGGTACGCCCTTTTGGAACCATAGATTTTTTTGAGAATAAGCTTTATATCCAGACAGGGAAAATAAAGGCAGTTTCTAAACAACTTCATGCAAATCCAAAAGTTGAGATTTGTGGGATTGTCAATGGAAAGTGGATACGTATAGAAGCTATTGCAGTTGAGGATGACCGCGTGGAAGCTAGAGAGCATATGTTGGCGGCTTATCCTTCATTAAAAGCAATGTATGCAGCAGATGATGGGAATACAGAAGTATTTTATTTAAAGGATATGAAAGCAACATTATATGCATTTGGTGAAGAGCCACAAGTTATTGAACTGCGATAAAGATTAAAGCAATAATTACATAAGAAGAGGGGGGCTCGTATGCTAGGCCTTTATTTTAGCGGCACAGGGAATACAAGATATTGTATGAACATTTTCTTAAGGAGCTATGGTGAAAAATCACAGCCACTTGCGATAGAAGATGATAAAACGAAACGTACAAGAGCTTATCATGATTTGATGAAAAAATCACTACAAGAAAATGAACTCATTGTTTTAGCTTATCCCATATACTATAGTAATTTACCTAAAATTGTTTATGATTTTATTGTCAGTCATCAAGATGAATTTAAAGGAAAAAAGGTTTTTCTTATGGCAACAATGGGGCTTTTTAGTGGGGATGGTACTGGGTGTGGTGCACGTTTACTTAAAAGGTATGGCGCAGAGATTGTGGGCGGTTTGCACGTCAAGATGCCGGATTGTGTTGGGGATGTCAAACTACTCAAGAAACCGGTTATAGAAAACAAAGAGATTGTAAAAGAAGCTGAACGAAAGATTATAGCAGCTGTAAGGTGTTTAAAAGAAGGGAAACCACCACAAGACGGTTTAGGCATGATGGCACAGTTAGCCGGGTTGTTTGGACAACGTTTATGGTTTTTAAATAAGACAAGACGTTATTCCAATAAATTAAAGATAGATGCATCAAAATGTATAGGATGTGGTAAATGCAGTCAATTATGTCCTATGCATAATATAGAGCTAGCTGGAAATAAAGCAGTTCCAAAAGGAAAGTGCACAATGTGCTATAGATGTATTAGTAACTGTCCTAAAAAAGCAATTACGTTAATTGGCAAAGAAGTTTATGAACAGTGTAAGGTAGAAAGATATATATAAAGCTATTTATATAGGAAAAAGAATTGAGACTTGTCAAAAAATGATGAGTCTTTTTTATTGTTAAAAAATAGCAAAAAGAGTACAATAACAATAGATGGTATTTTAAAAGCAGATGATACAGAGTAGATAAAACTTAGTATTTGAGAGATATAGGGGGATTTCACAATGAAACAGAGAAGCATTATACTTATACCACAGTTTAGGGGGAGAGAGATGGTGGAAAATATCAGAGATAAATATGACCCATTAGCACATAAAGTCAATGCACATATTACTTTAGTTTTTCCATTTTGCAGTACATATAGCACAAGAGAGTTAGAACTTTGGTTAAAGAAAATTTTAAAGAATGTGGAGCCTTTTGAAGTTGAGTTAAAAGGAATTTCTATGGCAAGTAATGCTTTTGAAAACTATTTGTTTTTAAATATTGTAAGGGGAAGAGAAGAAATTATGCAGCTTAATGAAACATTATATGACGGACTTTTAAGAGAGTTTAAGAGTGACTTACCGTATATACCACATATGACGCTAGGTAAATTGCAAAATAAAGAGGAATTAGATGCAGCTTATGAGGAAGTAAAGAAATTACAAAATACATTTGTAGCACGCATTGACACGGTTTATATAGAGGAAATTGATGAAGATGATTCATCAATCATTGAGATTGCATATAATTTATAAATGTCAAAATAGAGGTGGAGAAATTGGCAATTAGACAAATAAGACTTGGTGATGATGAGATTTTAAGAAAGAAGTGTAAAGAAGTAAAAGTAGTCGACGCACAAATTAAGGTATTATTAGAAGATATGCTAGAAACATTGCATAATACGCCTAATGGTGCGGCAATTGCAGCTTGTCAGGTAGGTATTTTAAAAAGGCTTGTGGTCATTGATATGAATGGTACGCTGCTAAAACTAGTTAACCCTAAAATTATTGAAACAAGTGGGAAGCAGGAGTGTGTGGAAGGGTGCTTAAGTTTCCCTAATAAATTTGGAAAAACGATACGTCCACAGAAGGTCACAATTGAAGCACTTAATGAAAATGGAGAAAAAATGATATTAACAGGAGAAGGGGACTTGGCAAAGTGCTTTTGTCATGAAATAGATCACTTAGATGGTATTGTCTTTATTGATAAGATTGTAGAGCCAATCATTAAATAAAAATTAAATAAAATTAGATAAAGGAGATTAAATAATGGAGGGATTTGTAGAAGTGCCTCATCATATTAATTTTTTAGCAAAGAAGTTATTTGAACATATTGACGGTGAAATTCAAGATGGGGCTATTGCTTATTTAGAAAAACAAGGGGGCGGCCCTATAGAAAATCATACACATGAGCATAATCATTTATTTATTGTTATAGAAGGGGAAGCTGTAATTATTTTAAATCAAGAAAAAGTAATTTTAAAGCAAAATGAATCTTATCTTGTAAAGGGCGATATACCACATTCTATATGGAATAATAGTGATGAAACTACGGTAATGTTAGGCATTTCAATTAGGTAGTAATGTTGGAGATAAGGTATGGAAAATTTTAGCCAAAATCAGGGAATTGATGCTTTAGAAAAACTGGAAAGGATGCTTTATAATTGGGTGAGGGCACATTATGAAATAAGTGAGAAAAGAGAAGCAAAAATAGAAAGTAGATTAAAGCATCTTAAAGAAGTCAAAGAAATAAGTCTAGAACTACTAGAAAAGCTAAATAGTGCAGATGAAAAAAATAAAAAGGTACTTATAGGTGCAAGCTATTTGCATGATATTGAGAAATTTAAAGATGATGAAAAACATCCTTTATTAGGCAGTATTTTTGTGAGAGCCTATGAAGCAGAAATTTTACAAATGGGATTTGAAAAAGAAGAAGTAGCAGAGCTATGTGAACTTATTTTATTTCATAATCAAGGTTTTTATAAAATAGGCCTGGAAGGCAATCTTATAGAAAGTGAAGAAAATAAGCACCGTAGCATTTTAATACACATTCTGCAAGATGCCGATAAGATTAGTAAAATTTATAAAGGTAAAGGCGACATGTATATGTTGCCTTGGCGTGCTTTAAAAGATGATGATGTATATAAGGCGGCAAAGCAAAGAAATATGGCGATTCATATAACAAAAAAAGGATTAAATACCGAGGTAGCCTATAAAACATTTGAGGAGCGATTTAATCAGTATATAAAAGGTTTAATTGATTGAGTATAAGTCTTAACCTATAGTCTTTATAACAATATAACTATTTGTTTATAGGAAGGCACAGTGCTAAAATAGGGACAGATAAGAATTTAGAAAAATCAATTAAAGGAGGATGGACATGAAAGCATTATCAAAGTTTAAAGTGGCTATATTAATGGCAGCTATGGCTGGTGTTGTGGCATTTAATGGGGGAATATCGCCTATACTGGCTAATGATGAAATAGCCGTTAATACAAAGTCAAATGCTGTAACGATTTTTCAAGGTGCTGAGTCTATAGGCACATGGCAGTTTGCACTTCCTACAAGTACCATTAAAAATGGTGGTACATTTGATAGTAGTATGATAAGTGAAGCAGGCTACTTTTATCTTACTTATACAGGCGATGAAAGTGAGGTGCAAATGATTCTTCAAAGTTGGTCTGGTGGGGCTGGTTGGGCACAGGTTGCACCAAGTGAAGTAGGCGCGCTTGGGAATGATACATATTATGCAAAATTTGATTATGCCACAATGTCAGCAGCATATGGTACAAATTTTGCGGCATTAGATAAGTTTTATGTTTTTTCAATTACAGAGCCCATTACAATTTGTTCTTTAGAATATAGAGAAGATGTGATTGATCCATCAGTTCCTACAGAACCAGTTGAGCCACCGGTAGTGGACCCTACAGAACCAGTTGAGCCACCGGTAGTGGACCCTACAGAGCCAGTTGAGCCACCAGTTACAGACCCTACAAAGGAAGTATCAGAATATAGTTTTAAGGCGACAGCTGAAAATGTGAAACAATTAGGCAGAAGTTACTATTATAAAGATGCTTTATGGCTCTCCTTATCAGGTGCTGGGGTAGAATATACCTTTGAAGGAACTAAAGCCAACGTGACAATATTAGGTGATAATGTGGCAACATCTTCCTGGGGTGAAAGTAGCCGTGCAAGAGTGGGCATTTTTGTAAATGATGTTTTAGTTGTTGACAAAATGATTACAGAAGATGAGCAAACTTTTGAGATTTTAAATAGCAATGTAGTTCAAAATGCTAAGGTACGTATTGTGAAGCTTTCTGAATCAGCTAATTCAACAATTGGGATTAAGTCATTAGATGTGACAGCTACAGGTCCTATTGTACCTACTAAGGCTAAAAATCATAGTATTGAATTTATAGGAGATTCTATTACCTGTGGTTTTGGCGTAGATGATGAAAATCCTAACGGAAGCTTTACAACAGCTACAGAAGATGCAACCAAAACTTATGCGTATAAAACGGCAGAGGCACTTGATGCAGACTATAGCTTAGTAAGCTATAGCGGCTATGGTGTGATTTCTGGTTATACCAATAATGGTCTTAAGGCAGAAGATGCCTTAGTTGCACCTTATTATGATAAAATAGGCTTCTCATATGGTTATTTTAATGGCGAAATTGAAGTGGCCACATTACCTTGGGATTTTAGCAAAGCACAGCCAGATTTGATTGTAATTAATTTAGGAACCAATGATTTAAGTTATTGTGGCAATGATGTAGCGAAACAAAAAGAATTTGTAACGGGCTATATTGCATTCTTAAAGATGGTACGTGAAAAGAATCCACAAGCTACAATGCTCTGTACACTCGGTATTATGGGGGATGCATTATATCCTGCCATAGAAGAAGCAGTCGCAGCGTATACACTTGAGACGGGAGATCATAATGTTGCAAGTATGAAGTTTGATGTACAGTCATATAATGATGGTTTTGCTGCATGTTATCATCCAACAGAAAAAACACATAAAAAAGCCGCTAGGAAGCTAACGGCTGAAATTGAAGAACTCATGGGTTGGGAGGCAAATTAACACCATCCCACCCCTAGTAAATAAAATTTTTTGTGAGAATCTAGGCCGTTGATATATAGTTCAAACTGATGAGGCTTCGGTGTATTTTCTTCTAGTACACACATAGGTCTCGGAAACTGCCAGACGAATTGGCAGTAACCTTGTAAGAAATGGGTATGTACTTTATCAATATGAATGGTTGCAGTTGCAAAATTAACATCGTTTGTTTGAAAAAATAAGAAGACAAGTATTTTACAACTTAAGGAAAAATACAAATAGTGTTCTAAGTGAGATAAGTCATTACAAAGTAGGTTAGAAAAAATGAAATCTGGGTTTTCTCTCAGGGTAAAGTTGGTATCACTTATTTTATAGAGTGCTTTAGCACTTAAAAAATGCATATTTTCATAGGGGGCAAAGAAGTAACATGGAGGTAAAAATTTCTTTATGTTGCTTTTTTGCATGCTGATTTGTTTAAAATAGTAACAGATGCAGTCTGCAATAAGTTGATGTCCGAGTTGGTGCGGATGAATATAATCGGCATAACAATCAGACCAACATAGCATTTGCGCATTGAAATAGGTTTCTAGGGCATCCCCTAAGTTAATCACTGGAAGGTCATAATATTTTCCCATATGGGTCATATAAGGTGCAGCAGTATGGCTCGCCTGATCTTTTAAGGTGAGAATGATAAGAGCAGGTTGGGAAGGGAGGTTCAGGAGACTACGTATCAGGCTTTCAAAACGTATCATACCGCCTTGATCAAGTGTTTCATTAACGGAAAAATCAATAATGACTAAGTCTGGGGCAAAATCTCTAATATGACTTTCTGTAAGAATAAGTCCCAGTAAGGCAAAGCTGCAAGAAATACCAAGATTAAGGTATTCTACTTGCCGTGGCCCATAAAGCTTTTGAGATAGAAAGTCATAGATTAAATTCCCATAAGGCATAGCAACCTTTTTATTTGCAATAAGGCCTTCTGTAATAGAACCACCTAAGGTGACGAAACGCAGCACCTCATTATGTTGTAATTTTTCGGTTACGTGTTGAATACGCTGTGAATGACTGGTGTGTAAAAGGGCAGATGCAAGTAAGTTTTCATAGTGGGCTTCACCTAGTTTTTGTTTAATTGTCATCATTAATCCTCCAAGTCCCTATGCTAATAAGCTGTTTAAGAAGCAAACTATATTCCATAGCAATTTTAGAAAAATAGCCGTTCCTTCTAGAAACAAGTGAAATGGTACTTTTACAAAGTGGATGGTTTAAGGCATAGTAATAAGGATGTTGATAAAAATTACCAAAACGTATGAGTGTATCAGGGATAAATGAAAGACCTAGTCCGGAGAGTGTAAGAGCGAATAAGGTGTCGAGCGTTTTAACTTCTAGCAATGTGCGCGGTTTGAAATGAGCAGTTTCACAAATTGTACGAATTAAATCTGCAGGATATTCCCCCTCTGTGGTACAAATAAATGGCACATCCTGAAGCAGACTTAAGTCAATAGGGGGGGACATAAGCGCTTGAAGAGAGTTGTTTTTAATATCTGAGGCTGTAAGTCGGTAGTCTTTAAGCGTATCATTTAAGGGATGAGTAGGTGGAAGTGCCAAATAAAGCTGTTCTGGGGCTAAGTCTTCCACATGAAAGGTTTTATAGTCAAACGCATAGGTGCCAATCACTAAATCTAGTTTACCTTGCTGAATAAGTGCTAGAAGATTTTCCATACTATCTTCCATAATTGAAATTGTAATAGCAGGATATTGTGCATGAAAAGCAGTAATACTTTTAGCGAGTAAATATGAGGCACGAAAAGAAGAGGTACCAATTTTAAGGGTGCCTTTTTTGAGTGCCATTAAATCATAAAGTTCATTTGTTAAATCATCTTCTAAATCCTTCATTTTCTGAGCAGCTGCAATATAAACTTCACCCGCCGCGGTGAGGCGTATAGGTGATGTACTACGATCAAAAAGAGAAAGCCCTAATTGCTTTTCTAGATTAGAGATATATTGACTTAGTGAAGGCTGTGTCACATAAAGTTTCTTGGCAGCTTTTGAAAAGCTTCTAAGTTCCGCAAGTGTTAAAACATATTCTATTTGCTGGGAAGTCATGAATAAATCCTCCTATAAGGTCCTGAGATATTATGAATTAACTATACTGCAAAAAAGGATGATTAAAAAGATTGAAGTATTATGATGTAAAGAATAATGTATAAGTTGTAAGGTAGCAACCCCTTAAAATTATATGAAATGACACATAATTGTTTTATAATAAGATGATAAGTTTAAAATAAGCAATAGATGTAAAAGTAAGGAGAATTTTAACGAGATGTTATTTATAATGGATATTGTACCTATGATGAAAGTCCTTTTAAAAGCGCCAAGCAAATGCCAGACTTGTGAGCAGATGGGAGAGCTTGAACTCATTAAAGCATATCATTGCTTTAGATTATTTTTTATACCACTTTTTAAATGGCATGTGCAGTATTATTTAAAACATAGTTGTGGTGCCCAAGTAGAAATTACAGAAGAAGTGGCAACAAGCATTATATCAGGACAAGTAGACCTTGCCAGTGTATATTTTAGCCATAAGGTAACAGAACAAAATGTCTGTATGTATTGTGGAAGACCGCTACAAAGTGGATTTGAATACTGTCCATATTGTGGAAGGAAACATTAAGAGAAGGAAAGAATTTTTATAAAAATAAAGGGCATTGTTTGAATGGATAAAAGAATTTATTATAGATTTACAGCAAACAGCTGGAGCTATAAAATAGATAGATTAGGGGAGAAGATTATGAAAGATATAAATAAGGCACTCATTGATTGGGCAATCCAAACAATCGAAAGAGAGTATCCAGAGGATGTTGCCGTACTTATAGGACGTAAGGGGGCTTGCAAGATTCCAACTGATTCACAGAACGTGGCATTTGATTTTTTTATCCCAGCTACAGAGGGGGCTATAACTTTGCAAAAACATTTATTATTGAAGAGATGAGCTATGATTTATTTGCAATGTCTTGGGAACGTGTAGAAGGGCTTGCTCAGTGTAATGAATCTTTAACAGCACTTCTTGCGGATGGGGAAATTTTGTATGCACGGACGAAAGAAGAAGCTAAACGCTTTTTAAAATTACAAGAGACTTTAAAAAACAATTTACAAAATCAAAATTTTGTGTTTAATAAAGCATTAGAAAAAGTAGGTGCTGCAAAGACACTTTTTGAGAAGTTGATTTTAGAGGATTCTTTGAGCTATGTGTGTAAAAAGGCAGGCGGGATTTTAAATTATTTAACAGAGGCTCTTGCGCAAGAAGCTTTTATGAGGAACGTAACTGTAAAATTCGTCAGCAGTTTGAAGCAGGAAGTAAGCTTGAGGATTTAGACCAAAAGTATAGTTTGTCAGTAGACACGATACGTAAAATTTTATATAAATAAGTTAAAGTCCAACACGATAAAAATCTTTACCTAAAATAAGAGGAGGCATCAAGAAAGGCTATATAATTTCTGGGTGCCTCCATATTGTGACATAAGTAAGTATAAAAACTAGAGGAGTTTAATATGAATGTATATGACAAGTTATTAAAGTTACAAGTTATAGAAAATGCATGGGAAGAATGGGCGGCTTATCGTTTAAGTATTACGCAGTATTTAATTGATAATATAGAGGATCAGCGTGAATTGGCCATTTTTGGTGCGGGGCGATGTAATGATATGGACCTTAAACGTTTGCTCATGCATTTTGACCACTTGGTGTTAGTGGATTTAGACAAGGACAGTATGCAGGAGGCACTAAAAAAACAAGGCTTAGAAAATGAGCCGAGAATAACACTTATTACGGCTGACTTCGTAGGAATTACACCAAATGACTATCGAAGTTTTGCAGATACTTTAGTCTATACGGTACGTCAAAGAGGGCTTGAAACATCTATGGTAGAATTGACGCAGGTGGCAATAAGAGAACTTGATAAGTTGTACCGACAAGCTATGGAAATGCCGTTAGTATTTAAAAAGTATAAAAATATTGCAGTTATCGGTATTCATAGTCAGCTTATTTCGATGTTAGATTGGATTTGGCAAGCGATACTGCAGACATTAGGACGACAAGAAAGTAGCGTGCGTCAAAAAATTATGGCCATGAATACGGCATTTATTCAGCGATTTGATACGGCTTTACTTGAAAGTGCAGAGGGTCAGATTGTAATGGGCTATGAAATAGAACGCATAGGGAGACCTGGTGCAGTACAAGGAGCTATGCAAGGGGCCATTGATTTTAAAGAGCGTGTAGACCGCGGTGAAATCAAACTTTGTGATTTTAGTCAGATGGATTGGCCATTTGACCAAAAACAAGGTATTGTGTATCATATGGGAATATTTGCAGTAGAGAGGCTAGAAAGTAGGGATTAGTTAGAAAGTAGAGATTAGTTAGGCGGAAAAAATGAAGATTGAAGGATGGAGGAGAAGAGAATGAGAAAATTAGGAAAAGAGGAAATGGGAAAGATTGCTGGCTTATTTGAAGGAAACCAGGACACTTTAATTTGGTCTTGTTTAGAAGGCGTGATGGGGAGTGCGTGGTGTGATGAATTAGGGACAGCAGCACAGGTTATAAATGGGGATTTTTGTTTTTTTAGTGGTGATGCTAGAGGTGAAGAAGCAGAATTATTAGTAAGGCATATTCCAGAAGAATATCCCAATGATTATTTACTAATGGTACCAGGAGATAGGCAGTGGGGGGATTTGATTGAAAAGGTTTATGGGGAAAAGTGTTATGCCTTTAAGCGGTATGCTTTTAAGAAAGAAGGGGATGTATTTGACCGTCAGAAGCTTGAAGGTTTTATTCAAAGCTTACCCGCTGAATTTACCATTTGTCCGATTGATGAGAAGATGTATGAAAGATGTTTAGAAGAAGAATGGTCTAAGGATTTATGTGCGCAGTTTAAAAGTGGTGAAGACTATGTACGAAATGGTTTGGGATTTGTAATATGTTATGAGCATACACCTGTATGCGGTGCCTCTTCATATACAAGGTATCGTAAGGGCATTGAAATCGAAATTGATACAAGAGAGGATTTTAGAAGAAGGGGACTTGCCACAGCTTGTGCTGCAAAGCTTATTTTAGCCAGCTTGGATAAAGGGCTTTATCCAAGCTGGGATGCAGCTAATTTACATTCTGTCGCATTAGCCAAGAAACTAGGTTATCATTTGAGTCATGAATATATCACTTATAGTGTATTAAGCCTCAAGAGAATCTAGGAAACGGACATGATCGGTATAAAGTTTACCTGGGAATAAAGTCAGATAAATGTCATTAAGATTTTCATAGATAAAGTCGTCATGCCATTCAGGGTCGATTGGCAGATAAAGAATAGTAAATTCTACACCGAAGCAGTTGGCTGTAACACCGGTTTGTGAGAGACCATTTCTTTCATAAAAGGCAAGGCGTTTTGTACGAATCTTTAAATCGGCAGCATCTTTAGCTGTGCGTAGACTTTCAATTTCTATAATAATACCTTTATAGTCTGTACAATGGGCTTTAAGCATTTTTAAAAATTGACTACCATAATCTTGCCCTCTAAATCCTTCACATACAGCTAAATAATCAAGCAGGAGTACATTACCGCCTTCTTGATGTGTCAGAAAGGCATAGGCTCTAAGTGAAGTGCCTTCAAATAATCCAAAGCCTTCATAAAGTCCTTGAGATATAAGATTTAGGATACTTGTTAAGGGTTTAAGTTCATCAGCAGGAAAGTCGTTTTTCATATGCGTATGATAAATCGTTGCAATAGCTTCTGGGCTTAAAGATTTCATTTTTAACATAACTATTCTCCTTAATATAAGTTGTCATATAGAATATAAATGGGGTAAGTCAGCATTGACTGCCGCTTTTAATTTAGTAGATTGTTCTCTATATAGGTTTACATATAAATATGAGTATATAATGAAGAATAGAAGGTGTCAATATAAGAAGAAATGCCAAAAATAAGGAGGTTTTATAAAAAGTTTTAAGGAGATGGCTACATGGCAAATTATATTGTGGTATACTATAAAATATAGATTTCACATTTATAAATTTTAGTGAGTAAAAAAATGGAGGCAGTACAGTGGACATTAAAGAACTTGATCGACTTGCAAAAGAAAACAAACCAATGCCAGAGCGCCTAGCAATGTATGAACAATGCTACTATATTGCTTCAAGAGGATTGTATAGACAATACGATACAGGGGACATTACTTTAGAACAAGCTAAAGCAGAAAAAAGCCATGTGGTGAAGCAGTATCAAGAAGGAAAGCAGCAATGGCAACTTTTTATTAGTTTATATGAGATTCAAGATAAATTACAAGCCTTACAAAAGGATGGTTTTAATACCGCACTCGAAATGGAAATATTAGCGCTTATAGATAAAACACTTGAAAAATAGTATGATTAGGGAAATATTGCGCCACTCAAACATATGTAGTATCCTAATAGAGGAAGTAAAGGAGGTAGAAAAATGTCTCAACAAGAAAAACATTTAAAAACATGGGATGAAGCTATCTTAGAATTAGGCAGCTTTATTCAAAAATCAAAAGCTGAAGAAGCAAAGAAAGCTGCAGAGCAAGCTGAAAGTGTAGAAGAAGAGAAATCATCTAAATAATAGATTAAAGCATAATAAAAGTGGGAATCACAGAAAAATTTTGGGGTTCCCACTTTTATTATGTATTTATTTCAATAATGAGTTTATTTAAAAACTACGCATTAGGCGTTTAAGCCTTTGCGCATAAGACGTTGTTTCGTCATAATGAGACGATTAAGTGTATTTTCATCACTGCTTGATAAGTTGACAAACTTAACACGATGAGAATAAGCACCAGAAAGTGTACGTTCACCATCAAAGAGCACTCTACCAACAAGCGAAAGTCTTGTTTCTAAAAAGTCAAAAGATACATAAAGTAAAGTGTTTGCTTTTAAACATGCATCAATGACTAAACATACACCACCAACACTAATATTAACAATTGTCCCTTTATAATGAGGGGAATTAACTGGTGGAGTTGTCATGTCTTCTAGAAGGAGCTGATAGGTTGCATCCAGACTTGTATCTAATCTAAAGAATTGACGTTGTTGTTTACGTATAAGTGGTTTTAAGATTTTACAAGAATAATAAACATTTCCATCTTTTTTTAATGGCGCCAAGACTTGAACCTGTGTTGTATAAAGTGCTGTTTTGGTCATAAAGGTAATTTCCAAAGGCCTTGCAGTAGATAAAATAACCCAGTCTAATTGTTCAAGTGGTGCTGCCAGTGTAATCGTATCATTTTCCCATTCAGAAAGTTTCGTAACATATGTTTTATCATCTACAGCAATACGTATTTTAAGGTTAATATCCTTAAGTAAACTTTCGCGATAGGCAATGATGCTGTCATGTGTCAATACAGCTACGTCTTTTGTTGTGCCTCGTTTTAGCAATGTAGTCTCCCCCTTAATATTGTAGACAATTTAAAAAGGCGTTATGATACATCCCCATTGTCTATTCCATAAATATATCTCCATTAAGTATTATACAGTATTTACCTATTTTTAATCAAGTTCAATGTCCCCAGTGAGATGGAATCTATAGAATATGTTAAAAGACTTGCAAATCTTTGGTGAATATGTAACAATATTTCTTGAAATAATGAGATAATAGTTAAAAGATAGTAACTTACAATGAAGGAGCATAACGATGCCTAAAAGAAAACAAATCGTAGAAGGCGTGATTGAACATGCCGTATTCCCAAATAAAGGGGTACTCTATTTAGATAAAGAACCAATTTTCGTAACAGGAACATTCAAAGGTCAAAAAGTCCGTGCCAGATTACACAAAAGAAAAAAAGGTAACTGGGAAGCACAGCTTTTAGAAGTATTAGAAACACCAGAATACTTTGTAGAAGCACCATGTGAATACTTTGGTAGATGTGGTGGCTGTACATCACAGCAACTTGCTTACGAAGACCAAATTAAATTAAAGCATGACCAAGTAAAAGAACTTCTTGAAAATGCTAAAATCACAGGCTATGAAGACCTTGGTGTAATCGGCAGTCCAGAAAGCTACGGCTACCGTAATAAAATGGAATTTAGCTTTGGTGATGAAGTGAAAGACGGGCCTATGACACTTGGGATGCACCGTAAAAATAGCACGTATGATATTCTGACAGTAGATGGCTGTAAGCTTGTCGATGAAGACTTCAGCAAAATCCTAATGTACGTTTTAGCATACTGTAAAGAAAATAATCTTCCTTATTATAAGAAACTGCAACATACAGGTTTCATGCGTTACTTAGTGGTAAGGCGCTCAAAAACATTTGGTGAAATCCTAATTAATATCGTAACCTCTACACAGATGGATCATACATTTGAAAAATTAGTAGAAGGTCTTAAAGGATTAGCGCTTAATGGTAAGATTGCAGGAATCATCCACACATATACAGATACCTTAGCAGATGCCATTAAACCAGAAAAGGTAATGATTTTAGATGGTACAGATACAATCCGTGAAAAAATTCTCGGCTTAGAGTTTAAAATCTCACCATTCTCATTCTTCCAAACAAACACATTAGGTGCAGAGGTGCTTTACAAAAATGCCCTTGACCTTATTGATGATATGAACAATAAAACAGTGTTTGACCTCTACTGTGGTACAGGAACAATCACACAAATCATGGCAACACGTGCCCAAAAAGTATACGGTATTGAAATTGTAGCAGAAGCCATCGAAAAAGCAAAAGAAAATGCCGCATTCAATGGCCTTGATAACTGCGAATTCATCGCTGGTGACGTCCTTGTAGAAGTAGATAAATTGACAGGTTCACCAGATATTATCGTTCTTGATCCACCTAGAGATGGGATTCATCCAAAAGCAATTCAAAAAATCATTAACTTTGGTGCAAAAGAATTACTTTATATTTCTTGTAAGCCAACATCACTTGCAAGAGATCTGCCAATCTTACAAGAAGCAGGATATAGTGTAGATAAAGTGCTTTGCGTGGACATGTTCCCACAAACACCACATGTCGAAACTGTTGTTAAACTTCATAAATAAATCTATTGATATTCAATGTGTGTGAGGTTTTGTTGTATTGTTGAAGTGAGGTGGTTGGACACTTATTGGACACTTTTATGATAAAGAGTTTAAATTGTTAAATGTAGCATTAAATTGTTCAGCAACCTTTTTATCAACAGCATCTATTGTGCTAGTATAAGTATTCAGTGTAATATCTGTTTTAGAATGTCCTAAACGTTTACTTACAGCCTTTACATTTGCACCACTATTAATTAGAATAGTAGCTTGTAAATGTCTAAGGTCATGGAAACGGATAGCAGGTAATTCCAGTTCTTTAAGTAGAGCAGTAAATCGTTTACTTAAACAATGTTTAGAGATAGGTTTTTTAGTTATATGTGACCAAAAGATTTGTTTAGACATAGGGATATAAGGTAAACTATGTATATATTCACTTAAACAATCTAATACAAATTGAGGAGCATATATTTTTCTCGTAGAAGTAGGAGTTTTAGTTGATGTGGCTGCATCAATTAATTCTCCTTTTTCATTTCTAATTTGCCCCATCTGTTTGTCAATATTAATGATACCAGTTTTAAAATCAATATCATCAATCGTCAAGGCTCTAATTTCTGAATTTCTTAAACCACAACCTATGGCAAGATAGAATGCAGATTTATGCATTAAATTCAGCTCTTGATCATTATAGTAAGTAACTAATTTTTCAATTTGCTCAAGTGATAATAATTCTGTGTGTGAGCCAGTTTGAGCACGCTCATATTCTATCTTTCGATAAGGACTAAGTTCAACCATTCCCCATTTTTCAGCAAATGAAAGTGTCTTACTTAAACAAGCTAATATATTACTTACAGTGTTTGGTTTAAGCTGCTTAGATAGTTTATTAGCAAATTTTTGTATATGGATTGGTTGAATATCTTTTATATCCAAAATGCCAAATTCAGGTAGTATATATTTGTTATATGCTGTTTCATAAACACGTTGTGTATTTACCTTGAGTTTGGGAAGTACATATTCGTTATAGACAGTATCTGCTAATTGATTCATAGTAATATTCTTAGTTAAATTAACTCTACCAGCTATAATATCAGCTTTAAAAAGCATATGTTGCTTTTCGGCTTCCTTAAGTGCAGCTTTCGCACTAAGTGTTGGAGGAGCCTCAAAGTTCATAGTATATAATTGTTTTTTATGTTTAACTCTAAATCTCCAAGTTCTTTCTCCTCTTTTATCCATTGACATAAAAAGGCACATCCTTTCAAAAAAATATTCAAGAAAATTATAGTTTACATTCAGTTACTATGCAAACAAAAAAGGGTTAGACAATAAGATGCATAACCCTTTTTACTATTTAGAAACTAAAATTAAAAATAAACAGATAGAACTTAATCTATTGATAACTACAGTTTCTAATAACCTTTAATTCAAGCTTATCAACTTTATTTTCAACTCTTTTAAGCCCAGTAGAACTTCTATATCTTTATCCAATTGAACTTTTCATGCGTCAAAGGGAGCTTCAATTTTAGGCATCATATTGTGTTCTATTTCCACGTTAAGCTTATCAATTCTTTTCTCTAATTAAGCTACATCTTCTTTAGTTGCCATATTTTCATCGAGCTTATTTAATTTTTCTAATATCGGTTTTAATGTATCTCCCATATTAATCATCCTTTCGTTTATTTTTTTGTTTTATTATTTCGGCTTTCAATGCACTCGATTAGCTCTAATGCAAGTTCTTCTGTAAGGGTGTGACCACCAGTATTGATATGAACCAGCCCCATTTCATTAAGTTTTTGTTTAGTTTCTTCTGTTAGTAAAGAAGTATCATTAATTAACATAATATTATCACCTTTCATGTTTATTTTTTGTCTGTGAACATCTTTATTAGTCTTAATGGCTCAAACCAAATTGTATGCTCGTTTATAGTTACATATAATCCATATTTTTGTTTGTAATATTCAATAGCTTCCATCAGCAATTTTTCTGTAACCTCTAAGTAGTTAGCAAGTTCGGTACGAGTTAGACAAGGATAGTCTATTGCTTCAACAAGGGTTGTTAATGGAACTGTATGTTCAATTCCCCATCCTCTAGCCTTTTGTTCTTGCTTTTTATTATTAGTGTCATTTTGATTTAATATATTACCAGTACTGGTAAAATGATGACCGAGTTCTTCGCCTAAAGTGCCATGTTTTTCAGCATTAGTAGAGGATCTATTTATATAAGCGACGTTATCAACGTAATAGCCGCAGTCACTAGATAAAGGAAGTTCATATGATTCAATACCATGCTTTCTAGCTTCTTCAAGTAGTTTTTCGTATTTTGTCACATTAATCACACCCTGTATAAAAGTTATTTTCTTTTTTCTTGAAGTTTAGCTCTGTGTTTTAGAACCATTTCAAGATTAGACATGTTTTCCTCGTCGGTTAAACCATCAGCATGAGCTGCAATAGTAGTAAAACCATATTTTTCAATAGTAGCAGATATAGAATCAGCAGTATTAGTAACTTCAGTAGCAACATCAGTATATTTAGGAATTTGAGTTAATTCAGCTACACGCTTAATAGCTTCATCCTTACCAACATCATTTAATTTATTGTAGTTAGTAAGTAGAGTTTTTTCCTTTTCCGAAATAGTGGGTTGCGATGATTCTAATCCTAATAAATAAGATGGGCTTATTTCAAGAACCCCACATATCTTTTCTATTGTATCTGGGTCGGGTTTGTTTTGATTATTTTCCCAATTACTTACACTATTATGTTTTGCTCCTATCAATTCAGCAAATTGCCTCTGTGTTAATTTTTTATCTTTTCGTGCTTTTCGTATTTTATTACCAAAATCCATTAGTACACCTCCACCTTTTATTATATGTAGTATTTTGATTTTGTAAATATGGTATTTCGATTACTTTGAAATTTATTTTGATTTTCTATAAAAATACTGTTGACATTTCGAAAAAATTGAAATAAAATACATATAAGTTCGAACAAATCGAACAAAAAGAAAGGGAGGATAATATGTGTGTTGGTGAAAAAATAAAACATTATTTAATAAATAACGGCATCTCTCAAACGCATATAAGTCGTTCAACAGAAATACCATTACCTAAGTTGAATTTAGCACTTCATGGAAAAAGGAAATTAACTTTTCCTGAATATGAATTAATATGTGGGGCTTTAAATGTTGGAGTTGATAAATTCTTAGAACCAAAGAAACCACAAAATTCAGATATGCATTTCAGAAACAAAGAGGAGGAGCAAGAGCATGAGTCAAAAATTAGTTAATACATTAGCTCAATGTGATAATACACCAGTGATTTTAAATGACGTAAGTAATGAAGTAAGAATTACTAGCGTTGAATTAGTAGAGATGATTAATACTTTTAGAAAAGAAGAAGGTAATACAGTAGAGAAAGAACATAAGGATTTATTAAAATCTATCAGAACAGAAATTGAAATGCTTGAAAAAGCAGGGATTAAAGGACAGGGAAATTTTTCGCCGTCCTCGTATATCAATAAGCAAAATAAACAACAACCTTGCTACTTAATGAATAAAGCAGGAGCATTACAAATGCTAAATAAAGAGTCAGCAGTAGTTAGATATAAGACAGTTCAGTACATAGAGAATTTGGAGCAGGCTTTAAAGGAGCAACAAACACTTCCCCAAGGCCTAAGTCCACAACTGCAGTTTCTAATCAATATGGAACTGGAACAGAAGAAGATACAATCACAACTCAACCAAGTAAATCATCGTGTATTAGAAGTTAAAGCTACAGCAGAACAAGCTACTAAGCAGATGGAGATTGTTAAAGATGCTATGTTACTAGACCACGATAGTTGGAGGGGAGAATGTAACAACATTATTAATAAAATTGCTAAAGAGCAACGTGGTGGCACAAAAGAAGCCTATAAAGGTGTTAGGGATGAGGTCTATAAACGAGTAGAGCAAAGAGCAGGTGCCAATTTAAAGCAACGTGTCATCAATAAGCAAGATAGAATGAGACGTGAAGGGGTATCTAAAAGCAAGGTTGATAAAGTGAGTCAAATAGATATTATTGCAGAAGATAAGCGTCTTAAAGAAATTTACATAGCGATAGTCAAAGAAATGGCTATTAAATATGGTGTCAATCAGAAAGGAGCATAAGAAAATGAAACAAGAACTAACTAGAGCCTTATTACAAGGCGACCATACACCAGTAGTTTTAACTAATAAGGATGGTCAAGTGCTAATAGAAGAAGTAATAAAAGTAGAAGTAAATGAAAACCAAGAACCAATAGTAAGTGCAAGAGAGTTACATAAAGCACTAGGAGTAAAGAAACACTTTACTGACTGGTGGGTGCAACAACTTAATTATGGATTTGATGAAGACGTAGAATATACCTATTCACCTAGAAGTGAAGAGGTTCAAAATAATGGTGGAATACAAGTTAGAACACTTGACGACTACGCAATGAAACTAGACATGGCAAAAGAATTAGCAATGGTAAGCAAGACAGAAAAAGGTAAAGAAGTTCGTCGTTATTTTATTCAAGTAGAGAAAGACTTCAACAGTCCTGAAAAGATTATGGCTAGAGCATTAAAGATAGCAGAGCATCAGATTAGTGTGCTAAGAATAGAAAATAATGAACAAAAACAACAGTTGGAAGAAGCTAAACCTAAGGTAATATTTGCAGATGCAGTAGCTGCGTCAGACACATCAATACTGATTGGTGATTTAGCAAAACTATTAAAGCAAAACGGTGTAAATACAGGACAAAAGCGTTTATTTTAATGGCTTAGAGAGAATGGCTACTTAATTAAACGTAAAGGGGCTGATTATAACAGTCCAACACAATACTCAATGGAATTAGGGTTATTTGAGGTAAAAGAAACAACTATTACGCACAGTGATGGACACATAACTGTTAGTAAAACAACTAAGGTTACAGGTAAAGGTCAGCAGTATTTTATTAATAAGTTTTTACAAAAGAAAGGAGCATAAAAATGCGTATAAAGCAAGATATTAACAAGCAAGCTTTACACGAAAAAATGTATAAAGCAGCTCACAAAGGTACAAATAAAAAATTATTTAATGGTGTTATGGCAGTTACAACATTGTCTTATAAAAACATATATGAACAAGATGATTTAAAAAAATACTATGCTTTATCAAGTGAAGTAGTGAAGGAACTGGAAGAAGCTACACCAAGACAACTCATGGATATTTTTCCTGTACATAAAGAATATGACGGAGCTAAGTATCATTCGAAAGATTATTTTTCAACTATGAAGTACTTAAAAGAGATAAATTTAGATGAGCCATTAGGTGAAAAACTAGAAGACTTTATTTGGCATTATTACAACTGGGAGTTATGGTACTTTTGGGATAATCATAAATACTTTGCTCCAGATGAGTTGGTTAAAGAAACTGAAAGGCTCGAAGAACTTAATAAGCTTTTAGAACCTCGATTAAAAGAGATTACAGAACTGCAAGGAATGGCACAAGAGGCAATAAATGATACAGAAAAAGCTGATGTAACGGTAAAAAAGCTTTCAGAGGAACTTGATAAGTATAAGAAAAAGAAACTCAGTATAAAACGCATTTTATTGAAAAGAAAATTTAATAAAGCAGTACTAGAAAGAAGTTATCATGTAGATGCAGCACAACTATTTCTGATGATAATAGATGCTCGTAGATGTGAGCTTGCACAGTTAGAGGAATGGGATGAAGTTGTAGAAGACTTAATGAAAGTAGATAGAACCTTTGCAAATGATATTATTAGACTTCTAAATAAACTAAAAAAAGGAGCATAACAATGGGTGTAGTAGAAAAATTTTTAGATGATTTAAAGGTTACAATCATCAGCACACTTAGAGAATTAATTCAAGAAGAAATACAACAACAAACAACCGACAAATGGTTGGATAAAAAACAACTCGCTGAATATTGGGGAGTAAGTGTTAAATGGATTGATAATCATTTAGATGAAATACCACATTCTAAAACAATTCCTTGGAGATTTAAAAAATCACTAGCTGATGAATGGAGAATGGGTGAGCATAGAAAACTTGAAGTAGTTCAAAAAAGCAATGTGACTGTTAAAAACTACAAAAGTAATAATTTCAAGGTGGGTAATTAGTCAAGTACCCATTGAAAGGAGGTGAACATTTGAAGCATTTAACAGTCGCAGCACTCATTATTTATGTATCATGGAAATTTGGACAATCATGGATACATAAAAATGAGCAAGCAAAGGTCTATAAGAGATAAAGACCTTAATAAAAAACATACAAGGTCATTATATCAGAAAAAAACAATTTTATAAATAGAGAGGTTGAAAATGGCTAAAAAATACTACTGGTTAAAGATGAAAGATGATTTTTTTAGGCAGAAGGAAATTAAAAAGATACGAAAAATAGCAGGTGGTGATACATATACAATTATCTATTTAAAATTAATGTTATTAAGTTTAAGGAATGAAGGTAGGTTATTTTTTGACGGGATAGAAGAAAGTATAGCCGAAGAATTAGCATTAGAAATTGATGAAGATTCAACTAATGTTCAAACAGTTTTAGGATTACTAATTACAATGCACATCATAGAAGAAATTTCTGAAGGTGTAGAAATAGCTAATATAAAACAATATATTGGTTCAGAAACTGCTGGAGCAGAAAGGACTAGAAGGTCAAGAGCTAAAAAACAATTAGAAGAACAAAAAATGTTACAATGTAACACCAGTGTAACAAACTGTAACACAGAGATAGAGAAAGAGATAGAGAAAGAAATAGAGAAAGAAATAGAGAAAGAGATAGAACTTAACAGTTCTTGTGATGAAGAACCATCACCTAAAAAGATATCTATTAATTACAAACTTATTATCGAAGAATGGAACAGATTAGGATTAAGTCAAGTATCTAAAATAACACCTAATAGCCAAAGACAAAAGATGTTAAAGGCTCGCATACGAGAACATGGACAAGAAGTTTTCATTCAAGCTATTAGAAATATATCACAATCAGATTTTCTCAAAGGAAAGAATGATCGTGGCTGGACCATAAGATTTGATTGGTTCATTAAACCAAATAATTTCCAAAAAGTCTTAGAGGGAAATTACACAACAAGCAGAGCAAATAAAGTTCAAAATGCTTCAAATGATACAGATGAACCATACATTCCATACTAGAGGTGAAACATGAACTTAACAGGAAACAGTAAACTTAAAGCAGCAATGGAGCGTATTAAGAATAAAGCGTATGTAAGTGATACAAAAAAGTACATATGTGAATTATGTAAAGATACAGGAGCAATAGCCATTACACATGATGGTAAAGAAATCCCAATGTTAGATGCAATAGGACAGATTAGGGTAAAAGTTTGTAAATGTGTCATAGAGAAGCAGATTCAAGAAAAGTTAAAGTGTACAGGCTTGAATATGGATGAATACAAAAATAAAAGCTTTGAAACTTTTAAGTGCGATACAGAGGAAGCCCAAAAGATGTATGACTTAGCACAATCATTCTTGAAAGATGATGAAGCAAAAGGAATTGGTTTTTGGGGTAATAGTGGTACAGGAAAAACACATATATGCATTGCAATATGCAATGAACTGTTGAAAAAAGGTATATCACACAAGTATTTCAATTACAGAAGAGACATACAAAGATTAATAGCACTTAGGTTTAAAGAAGAAGAGTACATTAAGGTACTAGATGAGTTTTTATCAGCAGAAGTATTGTATATAGATGATTTGTTTAAGCTCTCACAGAATAACGATGGGACATATAACAAGCAGGAGTTACAAATAATGTTTGATATTATCAATACACGTTATCTTAACAAGAAAATAACTATTTTTTCAAGTGAATTAACAGTATCTGAAATAACAAAAATTGATAAAGCAATAGGGAGTCGCATTTTTGAGATTGTAGATCCATACGGTCTTAAACTTGAAGGCACCAATAGAAGATTTAAGGTAAGGGAAACAAGATGAATGTTCAAGTTAACAAAGTGGTATTATGGGCTGTAAATATTGCAGACAAATATCATGTTGGTGTTCAAGGAGTGATTGATAATTATCTCGTAGCTTATGAACAACTAGGGGATAGCAAAGAAGCAATGGCCTTCATAGAGAGTGAATTAAAAAGGTGAGGTAAGCATGGATCTAACAGTAAAAAGTAGAGAAGAAAATATCTATTACCTGCAAGGAACAGAGCGCAGAATAGCAATGGATAAAGAAAAATGAACAAGCCTTGTAGAAAAGCATATTAAAAACCATAACCACTATGCAATCTTAGAGAAGATAAAAGGCACAGTTAAGCTATGGAATGATAAAGACAATATTCATGATATTGCATTAATTGTATATGCATCTAAGTATTGCAAAAGTGTGCAGGAGCTAAAGGCAGAAAAGGACAAAAAAGAAGCAACATTCAACTTCAATGTCGTAAAAGATGACATGGGTAGCGACCAGTTGAAATTGTATTAGAGAGGTGGAAAATGGTTATTTTCAAAGATGACAAGCCATATTTTGTTGAAGAGATTGAAGATTTAGCAGAGCTAATGGGTGAGGATGTTTTTGAGCAGGTTAAAGACTACATTGAAGAAAACTATGTTTCAAAAATTGAAAGACTTGAAGAGGAGATTGATGGGCTTGAAAGTGAGGTTGGAGAACGTGCAGATGAAGTTGAATCGTTGAAAGATGATGTTGAATATCTTCAAGAGAAATGTGACAAAAAATACGAAAGACTGAAAAGTGCAGTATCAGATTATTTAGATGTATTAGATGAAAGCGTATTAGATAAAAATCAAACTTATTACTTTGACAAGTTAGTTGAAGCACTAAAGGAGAATTAGGATGGCAATTTACACAATCAAACTTGAAAGAGAAGTAAAACAAGAAAAATTACAAGCAGTAGCAAGTCAAATTGATGCACTTGAAGATAAACCAAGTGGCACATATGAATTAATCTGGGAGTTTGCAAGAACAGGGAAAGCAGTCAGCTATTGTAACGATAGGGTGTTATGGCTAGGTTGGCAGATGGAGAAGAATGGTGTGGCTGTGAATTGGTCTAAGAGTTCTTAAAATCGTTTCTAAGACATTTTTACACATAAAGGTGAATAAAACTACATAATAAATTAAAAAACGCAATACAAGAGAAAATAGAAGCAAAAGGAGTAAGTCGTGAAAAAAGATATGCTATATATGGCTGTTACACCTGATAAATATGAGTTACCTATTTTTGTTGGTAATTCTACTGAAGTTGCAGAATGGGCAGGTATAACATTAAATGCTTTATACAGTTCTGTATATCACAAAAGAAGTGGTTCAGTTAATGGATATAAATTAGTAAAGGTTGAAATTAAATAAAATCAATTTTTGAGAGGATGGTTGTATGGAATATATCAATTTTGCAGAAAGAGCTGCAGAAGCATTAAAAAAACTTTTAGATAGTGAAGAATTTAGAAATGCTTTAGATAAACTTCGTGATTTAGCAGTAACTTTAGAAGATGCACAAGCGTATATCGAAGAGATTAAAAAGAAAAGACATACATACATTCGAAAAATGAGTGTTATTAGCAAGAAAGCACTTAACATGATTAACTCTAAGGTTGTTAGAAGAAAAACGAATACAAGGGCACGTGAGAGCCATAAAAAGACTTTTAGTGAGGAGGAAGATGATGAATGAAAGAAAGAGTTATTCAAGTAAAGATACAAGCATCTGATAACTATTGTACAAGCAGAGACACACAGAAAAGATGTAAACACATGAAAGAAACATATATGTGTAATCAGTTCTGCCAAGTGTTTAGAATGCAGCTTGATTTTGATGAAGAAGAAAAAGCGTATATCAGACCAGTTGAATGTATAGCTGCTGAGCAAGGTAAGTTTTTTTAATAAAAGTTGATTTTGAGGAGGGTAAATGTGAAGACAATTCATTACTTTAATTCAGATGCAGAAGCAAACGTTCCTGATGATGCAATAGAAAAGGAGAAAAAGCTAAGACAAACTTTATGTGGTTATGCAAGAAGAAATGTTGCGATTGATCCTAATAGAGTAACGTGTAAGGCATGTAAGATTGAATTAGCTAGAAAAGGTTATGAGCTTGGAAGAAATTTAACAGTCAAAGAAAAGCTAATGAATATCTATTTGAATTGCAGCACTAGAAAGTTCGCAAAAGTATTTAGTGAGTATGCTGAAAGTAGAAATATTAGCAAGTGGGATAGCAGGAAGAAAGATAACTCAAATTCATATTATGCAGAAGGTAAAGATGAATACTGGGATAGAGTTGATTGCAATATATATCTTCCAAAGAATGAAGAGTTAAGTCTTCATATAGTTTTAAGAAAAAAATCGTATTTGTTTATTGTTTTTCAAGATGAAACTATATTTGAATACGACAGAATAGAAGGAATAAAGACTTACGAAGAAGAAAAGCTTAATAAAGCTTTAGAAGTACATAGAAAGCTATTTAATATGCTATTAGCTAATAGCTAATAAAAGATAATTTTGAGGAGGTACATATGAGTCAAAAGTATAGAGCGGTAATTGAGTTTACTCTTGATGAAGAAGATGAAGCAGCTAATGCAGAATATGCAGCTGACATAATGAATGAGTTAAAAGAAGTTGTAGAGTACAACTTAAATAAAGCAACTCTTGAAGAGGTAAATTATTAAAAGTGATTTTTTGAGGAGGAAAACATATGAGTATTACATTTAAACAAACAATTATTCACACGCTGGACTTACAAATGGGAA
>DYCF01000042.1:0-26646 GCA_019418225.1 Clostridiales bacterium
ACACTCGGGACTTTCACCCGTTAGACTACGCCCATGCTGGGCACACCATAAAGAGGACATGAGCATTAATTCATGTCCTTTTTATATGTTAAATTTAAAGAGATATAACTAAAAATTTAGAATAAATAGTCTGAATGGATGTGATCTTGTATAATAGAATCAAATAAAGTGGGAATGGTTTATGAAAAACAATTCATTAGATGAACTATTTAAAGCCTGGCAGGGACTATGATTGCCTAAGTAAAGTGTATATCTATAGTTTAAGAGATTTTAAGCATAAAAATAGATATGAGACTTACGATATGATTCTTAAGGTATGTTATGGATTTGACTTGGATAGTATTTATGATGAAGTTGGTTTAATTGATAGACTTATTGCAGTATATTATAGTCATAATCATATTGAAAAAGTTATTGCAGTATATGTAGAAGAACAATTAAGTAAAAGATTAAATAATGTAGAGTGGGAAGCATTACTAGGTTCTAAAAAGACTTTTTTTGAATTTTTACAAAGAGAATGGGAAAGATTTGTAAGAGGCAGTGAGGCAAGTGCTACATGTATTAACTTTTATGCACCTGAGATAAGAAAGTATTTTTTAAATTTATTTAAAGAAGGCTTGTTACAGAGTGTACCAATAGGGCAGGCCTATACCCAGGCTAATTTAATGATTAAAGAGGGGACAAGTGCATATGCACAAGAAGGTCTAGAAGAAAAAATAGAAATTTTAGAGCGTAATATAGAAAATATCCTTGGAAATGAGTTGAATTACAAATCTATAATAGATTTAGGAATGTATAATGGGAATCTACAACATTTGATGAGTATCACTCCAGAAAATGACGACTATTTAATTGAGAAATGTAGCGGATTGAATAAGCTAAAGAAAAATATAGATAATGCATTAAGTAAGTGGGTAATGACAAATTATGATTTAGTACATAGTCTTTCATATGCAAAAGAACCTATAGTAGTACATAAGATATTAGACTATATTGATAACTATAAGGTTAGGCAACAAGATAAAAAAATAGTGCTTCTTGTAATGGATGGTATGAGTTTAGAAGACTATTATATGCTAAAAGGTTACATGAATAGTAAAAAGATTGAAATAGAAGAGAATGGTTGTTTTGCAATGCTCCCCACACTAACATCTATATCGCGTCAAGCTATTTTTTCTGGCTTAATGCCTATGTATTTCGAAGAGAGCATTTTTACAACAGCAAAAGAAGAAAAGCTATTTAAAAGCTTTTGGATTCAAAAAGGATATAGTGATAAAAGAATAGCCTATGTAGGAAATGTTAAATGCTTTGAAGAAATACCAATGGAACAAATTAAAGATAAGGATATAGTAGGAATAGTTGTAAAAACTATAGATGAAATGATGCATAAGGTGACATTTGGTAAAAAGCAAATGTATGAAAACCTAAAGTTTTGGCTAGAGCAGAAAACAAATATTACGGAGTTTGTTGATAAGGTTATAGAAATGGGATATGAGATTATTTTGACCGCAGATCATGGCAATACTGAAGCTAAGGGTGTGGGATCATCAAAGAGAAAAAGTATAGCTGTTACCAGTTCAGGACAGAGAGCTATTATACTGGAACAATTTCATGATACACCTATTTCGAACACTGTAGATTTTAAAACATATTCACTACCTAGCAAATACAAGTATAAATTATTTGAGGACAATTGCGCTGCAGTAAAGAAGAATACAATAGTTGTTACACATGGTGGAGCTAGTTTAGAAGAGCTTATTGTGCCGTTTATTCATATAAAGGAGAAAGTTTAGATGCAAAAGAAAATTGGTTTTGATAGAAATGTAAAAAAGGAGTGGCTTGATAGATGCGTGGAGCAGCTAATTGCCGGTGCAGATGTAAAAAATCTTAGAAGAAGCGTATTAGACCTTATTTCCCTAACTATTAGTAATGAAGATAACCAAAATAAGGCACTAGGAAATATTATGAATGCATGGGTAAATACGGATGAAAGTATAAAAGAATGTAGAGAAGATGCAATAGCAATTTTTCACGAGATAAAGGAATCTGAGAGATTAGCATTACATTATTGTATGTTAATGTTTGCATATCCAATTTTTAAAGATTACCTAAAAGCAGCAGCTAAAACCAATTTGATTGAAGGAAAAATTAGTGTTGGATATATAAGAGATAGAATATATGAATTATGGGGAGAACGTAGTACTATAAAATATGCTATCAATCGAATAACTAATACATTAATAGATTTTGAGATTATAGAAACAGCTGGTAAGTCAGGCGAATATACGGTTGTTAATAAATATTCTATAAAAAATATAAAGGTAAAAGAGATTATGCTGGAGTTGTATTTAAAATCCATCGAGAGATTATATATTCCATATATAGACATACCGTATATTTTAGAGTTTTTCTGTTTTGATTTTGATGTAACACTAGCTGAAATCTCTCAAATGAGTAGAATAAAGACTAATAATATAGGTGGGGAGATTGTAGTTACATTGTAAGCTGCAAATAAGTAGCAGGGGAAGCGTCAATTCAGGTACACCTATAAAAATACGCCGCAGAGTTAGTATTAATTTTACAGCGTATTCATATTATTACATGTAAATAGTGAATAGATTTAGATGTGTTTGCGTTCTTTTACAATGGACTAATTTTTATATATGTCCTATACTATTATCATAGTAAGTACTTAGATGTAGTAGAAAAGATAATTAAGTAGAGGGGAGAGGAATTGGATGTTTTTATTGGCACCACAACCTGAAGAAAATGTAATTATATTTAATACTATTGAGGAGAAAGTAGAAAAGTTATTTGAATGGGGACTTATTACAGAAAAGGCTAAAGAAAAGAAGAAATTGAAGAGCTTTAAATATTATAATCGAGATGTAGAAGGAGCTATTCAATGTGATGTAGTAGAGTATATTCCATGTTTAAATAAAATAGATGGAATAGGAACTGCGGTGATTTGTATAGGGGATTCACTTCATAAAATTATGCCATTATATCTAAAACAGATGCAGAAGAAGGGGTTTAATTTTAAGACAGATGTAGATGCTATGGAAACAAATGAATAAATTTATGTTAATATGATGTGAAGCTAGCTATATGGTTTCGCATCATTTTTTTATTTTAGATAGGATAGAAATATGATTAGATAATTAAGGGTTTTCATATGTTATACTATATAAAAGATATAGTAAAAGGAGAAGTTTAATGGGTGCAGATAAATTAATATTAGAGCAAATAGAAGAACAACATTATGGCAAACCTATTAATGCGATGACGGGTAATAATATGGCTCTTTATAATAGACTCAAGCAAAGCATTGCTAGAGCAGAAAAAATAGATATCATCGTTTCATTCCTCATGGAGTCAGGCGTCAAAATGCTTATCAAAGACCTCAAAGAAGCCATAGAGCGTGGGGCACATATTCGCATATTAACAGGAAACTATTTAAATATTACTCAGCCACAAGCTCTTTATTTATTGCGTGCTGAATTAGGAGATAAGATAGATCTTCGTTTTTACAATGTTCCTAATAAAAGCTTCCATCCTAAAGCGTATATTTTCCACTATCAAGTAGATGGTGAAATTTATGTAGGTTCATCAAATTTATCTAGAGGTGCACTTACAACTTCTATTGAATGGAATTATCGCTTTACGAAGTCGGCTCATGAAGAGGATTTCAATTATTTTTATAATACCTTTAGCGAGTTGTTTGAAGAACATGCTATAGAAATCACAGATGAGGTATTACGTAATTATTCTAAAGTATGGAAGCAACCCAAATTTGTAAGGCAAGCTATTGAAGAAGCAGAAGAAAAGCAAGAAGTTGCAGCTCTTTTTGAACCAAGAGGGGCACAGATTGAAGCTTTATATGCTTTAGAACAAAGTCGTGAGGAAGGCTTTGATAAGGGACTTGTAGTAGCAGCTACAGGGATAGGTAAAACTTATTTAGCAGCATTTGATTCTAGGGAGTATGAGCGTGTATTATTTGTGGCACATCGCGAGGAAATTATTAAGCAAGCAGCACAGAGCTTTAAAAATGTACGACCTGATAAAAGTGTCGGATTCTTTTATAATGAGCAAAAGCAAACGGATACGGATTTAGTTTTTGCATTAGTGCAGACATTAGGAAAAAAAGCATATTTAAATGAGACTTACTTTGCACCAGATGCTTTTGATTATATTGTTATTGATGAGTTTCATCATGCTGTAGCAGGTAATTATAAGGGGATTATTGATTACTTTAAACCTAAATTTTTACTAGGACTCACGGCTACGCCGGAACGTCTTGATAATAAGGATGTTTTTGCATTATGCGATTATAACAGTGTTTATGAAATTCGATTAAAAGAAGCTATTAATAAAGGCTGGCTTGTGCCATTTAGATATTATGGTATTTATGATGATACCGTTGATTATTCATCTGTACATATGCGAAATGGTAAGTATGATGAGAAAGAACTTGAACAAAGTTTAATGATTCATCAGCGTGCAGAATTAGTTTTTAAAAACTATATGAAATATCAACCTAAATGCGCTATGGGATTCTGTGCTTCTAAAGGTCATGCCGAATATATGGCAAAGTACTTTAAATCACAGGGTATACCAGCTGCAGCAGTTTATAGTGGTCCTCAAGGGGAACATACTGAGGAACGAAATGATGCGGTTAACAAATTAAAAAATGGTGAGTTAAAAATTATATTTTCAGTTGATATGTTTAATGAAGGAGTAGACGTACCATCTATTGATACAGTACTTTTCTTAAGGCCAACAGAGTCACCAACAGTATTTTTACAACAGTTAGGACGTGGTCTTAGAAAATTTAAAAACAAAGAATACCTTAATGTATTAGATTTTATTGGTAATTATAAGAAAGCTAATCTAATACCTTTCTTACTAAGTGGGAAAGATTATGATAGTAAGGCATTTGTAAAGGGGACGCCTATGGAGTTTGAGTATCCAGAAGAATGCTATATAGATTTTGATTTTAGATTAGTAGACTTATTTAAACAACAATCTGAGAATGAATTAAATGCAAAAGATAAAATATTAAAGGAATATCAAGATATTAAAGCACAACTAGGCCATAGGCCATCCCGTACTGAGCTGTTTTTATATATGGATGAAGAAATACTAGCAGCTATGAAAAAGATAAGCAAACTAAATGTTTTTAGAGATTATATGAAATTTTTATATGAAAACAAAGAACTGACAGATGAAGAAAATTTGCTCTATCATACAAGAGCCAGAGAATTCCTAAATACATTAGAAACAACGGGTATGTCTAAATCTTATAAGATGCCAATTTTACAAGCTTTCTATAACCAGGGTGATATTCGTATGGCAATTACAGAGGATGATGTATTTGAAGCCATGCAAGAATTTTATAGTCATGGTTCCAATGGCGTAGATATGCTCAAGGATAAAAAGTCATCTAATTATAAAACATGGACTAAAAAGGAATATGTTAAATTAGCAAATGATAATCCAATTAAATTCTTAAAGCAATCGGCGAGTGACTTCTTTAAAGAAAAAGAAGGATATGTCCTTGCCTTACCAGATGAAATGAAGGAATATAAAACTCTAGAAAGTTTTAAGAACCACTTTGCGGATATTATTGAATTAAGAGTTTTAAATTACTATAAAGATAGATTTGAAAAACAAGAAAAATAATAGGAGAAGGACCATGAATAACTATTACAATGAAAATGCCCAAGCCTTTTTTGAAGGTACAGCTTATGTAGATATGAGCGCTAATTACAAAGATTTCTTAGCAAACATTCCAAGGCATGGAAAAATCTTAGATGCCGGTTGCGGCTCAGGAAGAGATAGTCGTATGTTTATCGAATATGGTTATAAAGTAACGGCTATAGACGGTTCCATTGAAATGTGTAAACTAGCCAGCGAACATATGGGGCAAGATGTCATTCATATGCAATTTCAAGAAGTAGATTTTCCACCTATCTTTGACGGCATCTGGGCGTCAGCTACATTACTTCATGTCCCAAGTACAGAGATTGAAATGGTACTTGGTAAACTTAAAGCAAGTTTAAAAGAAGGAGGCGTTCTTTATGCTTCTTTTAAATATGGTGATTTTGAAGGTGAAAGAAATGGCCGCTACTTCTATGATTTAACGGAAGAGACTGCTAGAGAATTATTCACGAAAGTAGGTTTTAAAGTGGAGAAAATGTGGATAACTGGTGATGTGAGAGAAGGTCGTGGGGATGAAAAGTGGGTTAATATACTGGTAAGAAAATAAGAAGTTATATGATAAAAGTAAATAAAGAAATCCCTGAAGTTATTTAAAATCAGGGATTTTATTTTTTAAAGCCTATAGTTTTTTAAACCCTTTATCTTCTAACAATTCATTAACTTCATCAAGCGGTACGCCATGTTCCAAGCATACCATTAAAAAAGTTTCACGTTCACCAGCACCAAATAAAATATATCCAGCAGGTTCTAGTAATAGACCGGTTTCTATTACGTTGAGGTGCATAGCAAAGGCAAGCTTAATAATATAATCTTTACGAATAGAATTTTCGGGAAGTTTATTGTTCATAAGTTTATTGAGATAACTATAATCCACATTGGCTTCCTGAGCTAATTTTGCCATGGTAAAGTTTTTCTCTAACATTATATTTTTAAGAACATTACTAAAAGCATATTCATTTTTTTTAGCAGCTAAAACAGTTTCGATATCAGAGAGGATTTTTTCCTTATCTTGAAGGCTTAAATGCTTTTTAGACTGCTTTTTAGAAGGGGAAACGAGTTTATGGACCAAATCCATAGTCTTTGTAATACCTGGGGCAAGTAGTTCACATGCCACTCCCGATATACCAGTTACACCAATCGCCATACCACAGCCTCCTGCGGCTAGTCCATATTTTTTTATGTTAGTACTAAATGCATTACTTGTTTCAATATCATAACTTAGAGATGAGATCAAATCGGGTCTGTTTTTTAATGTCTGGAATTGATTTGAATCAGGCATATAAATAAAGCACTGAGTTTTAGTAAGTTCATTAACTTGTTCTTCAATTAGTTTAACAGTATATAAGTGCATAGGCGCCTCCGACAATATGGTTTGCTAGACTATATGAATTTTCTGAGATAATAATATAATTTAATTATAAATTCAATAGGGTATAAGTCAATGAGGAGGAAATTAATATGGTAATTACGAATGAGAAAGAATTAGGGACAGCACTTAAAGAAAATAGAAGCGTAATAGAATTAAAGGGGAGAATAAAAGACATTTATTTTGAAATCAAGGCTGTTGGTCCAGTAGCATGGGTGGTGGCTATAGGAGGAATAGGTGTTACAGTAGCAGGAATTATAGCGACCGGTGGGACAGGTGGAGCAGCCGCACCAGTTGCTGTACCTTTATCATTAGTAGCAGGTGGTGTGCCAGCGAGTATTTTAGGTGTAGGAGTGACTACTGCAGCTATAAGTATTGCGGTAGCAGCAGGTGGCGTGACAAACTTAAGTAAGTTAAGAGATTACAAGATTATTGAGCAGACAGCGGATACTATAGTTTTAAGTAAATACTAAGGGGGAGTATTGCATGACTATAATTCGTATGACTAAGAAATGTCGTAAATGTGGCAGACGTTTTAGCTATAATCCAAGTGCAGGAAGGATTATATGCCCCAGATGTAAGGCGATCAATTAAAAGATATTATATAAAAACCAAAAAGCTGAGCGTACTAAGTTTATAAAACATAGTGCGTTCAGCTTTTTATACGTTATAACATGCACTTGATTCCTTACAAGTAGAGATAACTGTAAAAAATATATGTGCTTTTTAAAAGAACAAAGGATTTAGAGGTTATTGAAAAAGCTGATTTAGAGTACATTTTTATAGACATAAGTTTTGAAAGCTTTGGAAAAGAAAGTTTCAAGGTTATTGTTTAGGAATTTATAAAAGTTACCCTATAAATGAATGAATGTGTTCTAATTAAATAATTAGAGAAAAAAGTTTAAATAAGAAAATGAAATATAGGTATGCCTCAAATCTAGCAAAATAGTTTTGAGACATGCCTATTTATTTTTATTAATATATTAGTGAAAGCATAAAATTAGTTATAATAAAAGTACAATAAAATAACCACAGAAGAATAGATACACAACATGAGAGCAATAGATTGGGAGATTATAAAACTAAACACAATGGTTGAACAGCCAAAAAGAAAAATATCACCACAGGAGCGTCGGAGGCTAAAAAAGAAAAAACAAAGAAAGAAGCGTATCAAAACAATTAAATGGTTCACAAGAAAGATTATAAAGTGGACGCTTATTTACATGGGTATAATTGCCCTTGGCATGAATGTGATGCCTGGGCTATATGATATGTATCTCAAGGCAAATGGGACTTTTACAATGTTGTCGCAAGAGGAAGCCGATGAACGCATCAAGCAGATTGAGGAGCTGATGCAGCTTAATGAGCTGTATTATGATAAGAAGAGTGAAAGTGCGGAAAGTCAGGGAAGGCTAGCCACTTATGATATAGAAAAGGATAAGTTAAGGATTTCAAATATAGGGTCATATAATTCAAGTGGTGGGATGTGCCTTGGATTTAGCATGTTTGAGAAATTTAATTATATGGATACATTAGAACCAAGTCTTATTACTGAAAAAATCGATGCCGATGAGCCTGTTGTGATAGGCATCAATAATATTAGAGATGGGCATGCCCTCATGGTCTATGCGTATGATTATGTGGCAGAAGATGTCCTTAAGATTTATGTATCGGATAGCAATTATACGATTTTAGATGAACAGTTAAAAGATGAAGAAAGGCTCAAGAATATTAAACAGTTTAATCAGGATGTGAAAGAAAATATTTATATTTTATGTGTGAAGGATAAAGAAACTGAACGCTGGGAGTTTATTTATAATCCTAAAATTAATCATAATTATACTTATGAAGGCGGATATAATTCTTATATACCAGATACAAGCATAGTGATTTATCAGTAAAAATTAATTTTTCCCCCTATGTAAATCCCCTCTAATTTTTGGCAAAACTAATGATATAATAAACCATAAAACACAGGAGATAAGGTATATTATTATGAGCATAATGAATCAAGAATTAACCAACCAACAAACTTTGCTGCAACAGCGCATAAAGTATTTTCTAGGAAAGAAAAATCAGGTTTTTCTCTGCATTATTGATTATAAGAAGACTCCTTTTGTCAGCTTTGGCACGAGTGATCTTAGGGAACCTTACGAAATGGAACGCGAGTTAAGGCGGGGCATTTACTTGAGAAAGTTAAAAAATGGCATTACCACTTATGTAACCCATGAAAAAGGAAAGTATTGTATTTTAGGTCATCATTTGCTTATGAAGGGGGAACGCATCATTGTAGCTTATAATCCAAAGCAGTGGAGTTTGCGCTCAAGGGATGAGGAGTTAGAAGAGTTATTTATAAGGGCGAGCATCAGCATTAAGGCCTTTAAAGACATTGTAGAAGAGGAATACGAGAAGGGAACTGCTACGTTGGAGCAAAAGAACGCATATATTCGAAATACAAATGTGGCACAGATGGAGATAGAGAAATTAGTGGACAAATATTGTTTTACGAATATATAAGAAATGCACCTTTTGATGTTTACATCAAGGTGCATTTTTAGTGCTGCTATTTTTTAAAGTAGATTACTGTATACTTCTTTATGGGTATAATATTATAAACAAATTTACAAACTTATAAAATATATTAATAAATTAAATTGATTTATGGTGAATATTTATGTAAAATGAAAAAATATAGAGAAACCAACTATAACTTTAAATTATGAAGCAAATGATTTAATGGACTACATTGATAAGGGAGAGATGAATATGGCGAACAATACTTCAAAAGGACGTGCAGTGAAAGGCAGTAAGTTTTGGGTGCAAACGATTATTAATTCATCCATGAGACTAGATTTAGAGGAGAAAATTGGTTTAGGCCCTATTACCTGGCTTTCACCGCTTAGAGCAGAAGGGTATACGGAGTATAAATTAAATCAAGAAAATATGCGAAGTCAACTAAAACTCACGAAGGAAGACCTTGCTTTCTGGCCACAAAATGAGCCACAATGGGATGCCATTGGTGTAGCAGGTGATACCATTATTTTAGTAGAAGCCAAGGCACACATAGAAGAAACAGTAACAAATATGAGTGCCACAAGCAATGAAAGCATTGCCCGTATTACAAAGGCAATGAAAGAAATATTTGATATTATGAATCACTTAGGAAATGGCAATTTCGAGAGCTGGGTACATAAATATTATCAGCTTGGCAATAGGCTGACTTTCCTGCAAAAGCTTAATCAAATGCCAAATAAAAAGGCAAAGTTAGTACTTTTAAATATTGTGGAGGACCCTACCTACAAATGTACTTCTATGGCAGAGTGGGAAACACATACGAAAGCCGTTTTTAATGAAATAACCGGAAGCCCAGAAACACCAGAACATGTCATTGTGGTAAACTTCCAAGTCTAATGCCAAGTCCGAAGAAGATAAAGAGGGTGCCACAAAATAATCCATTTAAGGCACCCTCTTTTATTTGATGATTATAAATAGCATATCATAGTGTCCTCAATCCAGTACCAATACTCGCTTTCAGGGCTTAACTTTTCATATTCTTTCATCTTCAAATACAAATCTACCCCATCAGCAGGATCATGCCAAATATCTGTAAAGACGACGTCATAATGTGCGGTCGCAAAATATTTCTTAGCGTAAATGAAGGCGTCCTCGTGGATGATATGGATTTTTTCTGGATGTGCAAACTGAGGCAATATATATTGTTTAAAGAGTTTAATGACGTTTTCATCCTTTTCTACAATAGTAACGGTTGCAACGTTTTCTTTTTCTGAAACCATATAAGCATAATAACCAAGTCCAAGGCCGAAGGTCAGTACTTTGCCATGGGCTGCAGCAATTGGTGCTTTCATTGTTTCAATTTCATTTGGGGTAATGAGCATCCACTCCCTATTATTTTCAAATACTGCTGGATATGAAAAGTCTTTCTCAAAAAATCCAATCTGTGGGATAATACGTCCATCTGCCAGTTGTTTTAAATCATTATAAACGAATGCCTCATATGGCTTATATTTTTCATGCTTAAACTCCCATCTGCCTATTTGGGCATTAGGAATTTTAATGTTTTTATAATAAAGATTGTCTGCGTATTCCTGTAAATCAAGGGGTGCCAACATTTCTTCAAAGTAGTTATAATACAGCGCCTTATCTTCCGCATTTTCTTCAAGGTCAAGGCCTAAAGCTTGTGCCAGAACCAAGCTAAAGGCTTCCTTGGTAGTTAGGCCGCATTCATGAACTAATTCATTAATAATGCTTTCTTCAATAAAGTCTGAATGTAAGTTGAGATAAAGACTAAGCTTTTGAAGAATGAGTGCATTAAACTTTTTGATTTCATTAGGTGATAACATTGTTTTACCTCTTTCATCCTTAGTATATTTTTATTATACCCCTAGTAGGCAAGCGGTGTGGGGCTGTCTGAAAGTGGAAGTTTGTGTCAAAATCCTGTATAATAGAGGGCGTGTGATATATAGAATAAAGAGTCAATAAGGGAGCACAACATGAAGATAAATAAATTTTATAAGAAGCTAAGTCTTGTCGGACTTGTTTTAGCTTTAACGTTTCTTCCGGGATGTAATAGCACAACTGCTTTCCAAGAGGGAACAGGTACAACAGCTGAAAGCACGACAACAAACAAAGACCAAAGTTTAAAAGATGGACAAATTCAAAATGCAACAGGCACAAAGCAAGAGGTAGCTGCCAAAGAATCGCAAATTCATTTCATTGATACAGGAAATTCAGATGCGATTTTAATTATCAATGATGGAGAAGCCATGCTCATTGATGGTGGTGACAATGATGATGAAGATTTCCTTGTAAAATATCTCAATGATAATGGGGTAACAGAATTAGAATATCTCATTGCGACACATCCACATGCAGACCATGTAGGCGGATTAGATGCGATTGTTTCTAACCTCCATGTAAACACAATTTTTGTAGCGAATGGGGATGCAGATACAAAGACTTATAGAGATTTCATTAATGCAGCTATGGACAAAGGGTTAACACCTAGCGTACCTTTAGAAGATAGTCAGTTCCCATTAGGAAGTGCATATTTTAAGGTAATGAATACAAATGGCGGCAATGATGCCAACAACCAATCGTTAGTTGTAGAATATGTTAATGGTGAAGACAAAGTCCTTCTCATGGGTGATGCAGAAAAAGAAGTAGAGGAAGAAATTTTATCTAAATTAGAGCAAGTTGATTTACTAAAGGTAGGCCATCATGGTTCAAGAACAAGTACATCAGAAGCTTTCTTAGAAAAGGTTAATCCAACATATGCAGTTATTACTTGTGGGACTGGCAATAGTTATGGACATCCACATCAAGAAACACTTGATAAACTTCAAGGTATAGAGATACATAGAACAGATGAATGTGGTAGCATTATTTTCAAATCAACAGGACATGGTATCACAACAGACTGTGAAAATGGCGATCTTACACCAGGTGTAGAAGAAATAAAAGATGATAAATCAGAAGATGATATAAATAATGAAAATAGTCCAGCATCAAGTAGCAATCAAGCATCACATGATGTAACTGATGAAGAAAAACAAACACAATCAGTAAACGATGGTACAGCAGATACAGAAATCGTATATTGGACACCAAAAGGGAAAAGTTATCACAAGACAGATAAATGCTCAGCTCTCGTAAAGAGCAAAACAATTTTAAGCGGTACAATTAGTGAAAGTGGCAAGATAGACCCATGCGACCGCTGCTATAAATAATATTTTTTACATTACAAAAGGCTTATGAAACTAGCAGAAATGGCTAGCCTCATAAGCCTTGTTATGATTATAGAAAATATTTTAATTTGCTGTTACAGTAGCTAAGGCAGCACTATTGCTATTACATAAAGCAACATATTCATCATAACTGATTTCGGCTGCACCAGCAAATTCAATAGATTGCTCTACACTAAATGAGATGGCAATATCCCCAGTTGAAAGGAGTGCATCCACAGTAGTGAGCTGATATTTCATAAGATAATATTTATTTTGTGGCGTTGGGTTTGATAAATTAAGAGAGACTGATTTAGTGATTTCTTGTGAATCAGTAGTGATAAGTTCGTTAATAGTAGTTGAACTAAAGCCCTGACTAAAAGCAAATTTCAAGAAATTCTCAGACACAGCATTAAGAGATACTAATTTGTCAAAGAGAGAAAGTGCAGCAGAATAATTTTCTTTATGCTGTAATTCTGTATTAAATTGAGTTGAACTTTGTTTGGTAACACTATTTTTATAACATGAGGTTTTAGTTAGTTTTTCTGTATGATTATAAGAATAGCTGCCATTAGGAGGAAGTGTTAAAATATATTGTTTATAATCTTTAATGCCAGTTGTATAAAGACAGTCGTTATGAATAATATCAGATGAAGTATATGTATGAGTCTTCTCATTATCAATCCACTCATTAATATCAAAGTGAGCTGAATAAGGGATACCTTCTCTTTTTACTTCAATATAAGAAAGAAGCCAGTCAGCACCCGCATAACGCATATCACTTCTAAGAGAGATTTTATATATATTTCCTACATCCGTTAGTCTAATAGAGCATTTATCAGTATCATTTCGCTCAAATGCATTACCACTTAGATAGCCGTTGAGACGGACTTCATTAGTTTGTCCACATTCACCGTGTAAGATTATAAAGATATTAGAATCCGTACCTGCTTTTGCTTGATCAGCTGTTTTAATAGTAAAATAATATTTAGTAGTTGCCATAAAAGAACCTCCCTGAATATAAGATATTTATTTGATTTAGATGCCTTATCTATTTCATGAATTTAGTATAACTATTTATGAGGACAGTGAGTGCAAAATCGAATAACAGGCGAAAATTCCCTATGAAAAGTTTAAAATCGCGCTTAAGTGGGAACGTAGACGAATGAGAAGCACAAAGAGCCGGTTATAATATTAAAAAATCATAGGAAAAAGTGAGGAAAAGGGCAGATGATACATTATTATGATGAGAACGCACAAACTTTTTTTAATGATACTGAGAATCTAGATAGAAGTATGCACTATGAAGACTTCTTATCGTTAATTCCCATAGGTGGCAAAATCTTGGATGCCAGTTGTACTGCAGGGCAAGATAGCGTGATTTTCATGAATCGGGGCTATGAAGTAGTCGCCATGGATGGGGCCATCGAGATGTGTAAATTAGCAGGAGAATATATGGGAGAAGAAGTAGACCATATGCAATTTCAAGAAGTAGACTTCGCCCCTATATTTGATGGGATTTGGGCAGCTGCTTCCCTCATGCATGTCCCTAGTTATGAAATACAAAGGGTCCTAAAAAAACTAAAAAAGGGCCTAAGCCCAAATGGTATTCTATACGCTTCCTTCAAATACAGCGATTTCGAAGGCCAAAGAAACGGTCGCTACTTCTTAGACCTTACCCCAAAAAAAGCCCATCCCATTTTCACCCAATCAGGCTTCGATACCCTAAAAATGTGGTCCACCGAAGAACCCCGCCAAACCAATTTTCCCGAAAAATGGCTCAACATCCTAGCCAAACCCAATTAATGTATGGGATTCATTTCTATTTCATTCCCATGTGATATCTTTAGCTTATTAAACACTAGGAGGAATCTAAATGAAAGTATTTTTATGAACGACACTTGCAATCCTTATCGTTTATTTATTTGTAAGAAGTGTGTCTGTGGAAATTTTCTTAGAGAATGGCCCTTCTTATGCAGAGAAGGATTTATCCTTAATAACCCATGAACATGAAATGTTTTCCGATAAATTTTATGAAGAAATATTCCTTCAAACAGGATTAGGTAGGTCAGCAGTAGATAAACTCTACGCAGATAACAATACAAATCAATTTGACATATACCAAAGACACTTATTTCGTACAAATAGAATCATAAAATCAAGGAAAATAAGTCCTATTACTTATGAAGAATATATGGTAAATGCGCAAGATAAGCAAATTAAACACCCAGAGTTAGTTGATATTCAGGAAGGAGATATACTAATCTCTTTAAACACGCATTCACTAGGATGGCGACACGGTCACGCAGGCATTGTCACAGATGCCGAAAAAAAATTAACATTAGAAGCAATTAGTTTAGGCCAGAATACTGCCTTCCAACCTATATCCAAATGGCTCAACTATCCATCAGTTATTCAGTTAAGATTAAAAGACAATCATCCCATCCATAAAGTCGTCGCATACGCTAAAAGCAAACTATATGATATACCATACGGCTTATTGAGTGGCCTTTTTGATAAATTAAAGACATCCCTGACCACCCAATGCGCACATTTAGTATGGTCAGCATATAAACATCTCAATATCGATCTAAATTCCGACGGCGGATGGCTAGTAACCCCCATAGATATCCTAAAAAGCACGCATCTAGAAATCGTACAAATCCTAGGAATATCCCCCACCCTCTTCACCCATCCCGTCATTTTATCTTAACTTCCACCCAAGGGAGGTCAAAGGAAAATCAAAAGGAAATCAAAGGAAATCAAAGGAAAATCAAAGGAAAATCAAAGGAAAATACCCCCACACATCATTTAAACGTCTAAGTAGGGTTCCACCTCAAAGTGCAATCCCACTGCAGCCGTACTCCCCCTTACATTGGTGGGTGTGGATAAGTGAGCATTATAATTTTATCTTGACTTCGACCAAAGGGAGGTCAAAGGAAAATTATAATACTCACTTATCCACACTTCCACACCCATAACCTCAAAAACGGCTGCCAGCACTTTCAGTGTGGCAGCCCTAACTTTTTTTCATAGACATACCCCAAAAATATAGCATCCCTTATTTTTTTCTCAATAAAAGAAGTAGGCGAGATAGTCTGCAAAACTATTTGATTTTTTAATATCACTTCATGCTCTGAGAAAAATGCAATCGCATTAAAATGAACATAGCCATATGTATAAGACGGGCTTGGCATATAAGGGGGTTGGCGAAACTTAATAGGGATAAAGATGCACTGTTTATTAAATAATAAAGGAAGATTACACTTTGCATGAAGGACGTCACAACTCCAATTATGTATGGCTTCATAGTTTAGCATAGCTTCAAAATAAAGCTGAAGAATATATTTAGCCACATTAGGTTTCACATATTTTTGAGTGCCATCATGATACAAGACACAAGCATGTGTATTTTTTTCTTCATTATAAAAAGGAAAGAAGGCATCTATATCTAAATAATTCATTTCATCATCTCCTCAATCATATGGGCCTCCTCTTTCCACATAAATTCATATTTTTTCTTAATATCTAAATAGGCATAAGTAAGGAGTTTAGCATCTACTATTTTCTTCTCAATATACTTAATAGAAGAAAGGGTAGGTAAGCTGACTTGGCTTTTTAAAATCACCTCTTTGTTTGAGTAATGCGCTATGGAACCTAAATTAACATAGCCATAAACGACTGAAATTCTATTATTTTCACCTTCAATGGCAAATTTAATAGGGATGAAGACATTAAGATTATCAATAATAAGTGGCAAAAGGTGCTTTGAACCAGTCACTTTGGAGCTCCATAAACGAATAGAACGCTCATCTAAACCGGTGTCATAAAGTAAATGAGGAATAAACTGTCTGATACTGTAATGAGAGTATTGCTTGGTGCCGTTCGTAAGTAAAATACAAGTTTGTGCAGGGCCTTCTTTTTTGTAAATCGGGAAAAACGCATCGATTTCAAAATACTTCATAGTTTCATCTCCTTAATAATATAGAACGTGTGTTCGGTTGTGTAAGACAAGTATAACCCAATAGGTAGAATATTACAATAAAATTATTTCAAATTTTTAGAAATTTTAATAGAACGAGTAGATAAATGTGTTAAAATAAAGGAAAAGCGTTAAGCGATAAAGGTTTAAAAATATAAAGGTAAATATATAAATACAATAGTAAAGGAGACAAATATGGATTTATTAACGAAAGTAAGAGAACAATTTAAAAAAGACCGCTTTGCCACAGAAGCGACGGGCATTACTATTGAGGCAGTAGACGAAAATTATGCCAAATGCCAACTAATCGTAGAAGAAAAGCACATGAATGCTGCTGGCAGTGTAATGGGTGGGGCATTATTCACTTTAGCTGACTTTACCTTTGCTGTAGCTGCCAATGTGGGAGGCGTGCTTACTGTTTCGGTAACAAGCCAGATTACGTATTTAAATCCAGCCAAAGGTAAGGTGCTCACAGCCGAAACGCACTGCGAAAAGGCAGGACGACGTACCTGTTCATTTACGATTCATATTACGGATGAATATGATACCCAAGTTGCAAATGTAGTCATTACGGGTATGCGCGTTGGATAAGATATAGTCATGTATGTAGGAAGCACAACTTCTATCATACATAAGGAGGTTGTGCTTTATGATTTTAGCAACGCTGATGTGTAGGTCGCGTAGAAAATACGAGGAACTTTATTGAATGATCATTGCCCTTTAAAATATTTAAACTAAAGATATCAAAGGTATTTCTTGAGGCATTACTCATGCTGTTAAAAAGCACATAGTGTTCAAAGAAGATGTAAGTACCTAACTGTCCTGAAATCAAAATAGGATTACCATTAAAGTTATAACAGATATTGTTATAGCTAATAGAGAGTAGTTGATCACAAGATTTAAGAGGTAAACTTGCAACTTCATGATGAGGTGGATTGACATAGTTGATATGGCTAGAGCGGATAGTAGCGAGTGAATGACATTCTTTAGGATCAGGGATAATGACGCCAAATGCGAAACCTTGTCTACTACCATCTACAGTAGCCATAGCAATTAGTCGTGATGGGCATTGTGTTAGGAAAGCATTAGAAGAAATATTGTTGTTAGTAGCTGCAGTACCCGTTTCGGTAACTGTCTTTGTACCCACGCCAGTTACAATAGGTGCACCAGAAGCAAAACTACTAAGAGCAGGTATTTCTTCAACGAGTTCCCAAGGACTACCATCTGTTGTGACAGACCAAGTTTCAGCAGAAGAGTTAGGGATTTCTCTTGTGACGCCACTATCAGCAGCAACTAAAAAGAAGTCGGGGACTTCTTCGCCACGGAAATTCGTTACTGAAATATCCCGTAGTACGATTGTAATTGTAATCTCATTGCCACTTGGCGGTGTAGTAGGCATATAAAGTGCAACATGACCAGGAATACCCGTATAGGCAGTTTTACCAAATGGCGCACAAGGTGTTGTGGGGATTGTAAAACCTTCAAACTTAACCTGTGCTGCTGCAGTAGGATTACCTTGAACAGACAAAGATAAATCAAATGAAATGAAATAGCCACCAGCAATAGCATTTGTCACAGTCGTTGAAGCAGAATGTTGTGTGAGAGAAAGCAATGTGCCAAAGTCAATCCAGCCAATAAGAGGTGCCAAGACCCCTTTGCTATTAGTAGCAGCATATTGAACTTGTAACATAAGGAACCTCCTTCTAAATAAATTTATCTACTATATAATATTCAAAAGGTCTATAATAGTCCCATCATTTTGTAGAATTACGTAATGATGACTGAAATTAACCACTCAGGTGGAAAATTTGCATCTTAGATAAAAAAATCATACATTTTGAGCAGGAGAATATAATTAAATTAGATAGAGAAAAACACAATAGACGTGTTATAAGAAAGGATGGATTGATGATGGAAAAAGCAGTTACATTATTTATAACAATGTGTCTTATACTTGTAACACCCATTACAGTAACCGCACATACAACAAATGAATATGCAATATCCACTACATCCGAAACAAGTCCCGTTAATAAAAATGAAACATATGATATAAGTGGTCATATAAAAGATAAAAAAGGAAAGGCACTAGCAGGCACATTTGTAATTCCATCGCAAAATGGAGAGCTCATTGGAGCAGGTACCTATACAGACGAAAATGGTACATACGTTTTAAAAGAGCTCAAAACTGGAAAATATCATTTAATCGTGGTAACGATACCAATCAAAAAAGATACCTACAGCCAGGCTCAAGGCGCTACAGAGATTCAAGAAATTACAGTGAAAAATAAAGATATGGACGCAATAGATATTGTCGTGACACTTTAGAAAAGAATATTTTAAATAACGACTAAAGCGAGTCATAAAATAATATAAGCAGCATATAGTATAGAGAAACAATAAGAAGTTGAAAGACAATGGATAAATAAAAGACCAAAGTTATGAGATTAGAAGTATGAGATTAGAAAAAGGTCATGAGATTGCAAATATGTAAGAATATACAATGAATGTCACATAAGGTAGAAAGTTTTAACTAGAAGACAATTTATATGAATATATGACAGCAAAGATATAAAAATTTAAAATGAATAAATCACAACGATAAAAGGCCATCTGTGAATATCACAAATGGCTTTTATTTTTTCACTTTTTCCTCAAAGTTATTCACATTCTTGGGATAACTCATGTGATTTCTGTGGAAAACACAAAAATTAACATTTTTAATCTGTGGATAACGTTGGCGAAAAATGTTTAAAAATGTGTATAACCTATAAATTATAAAATGAACGTGAAAAAAGATTATACACATATTACTGTGGAATAACTGTGTATAATGTGGATAAGTTCATTTTATAGCTTTATGCGATGTGGATAAATGTAAAAATCCACTCGAATAAAAGCGGAATATAATTCCCCTTTAATTGTGCCCAGATTTGTAATTATAATGCAGCATAAATGAATATACAAGTAAAATATTTAATATAGAGTATAAATTTGCATAACTAATAGGGGTATGGCCAAAGGAAATAGGAAAAAAATCTTATGAATTGTAGCATTTATGCTATAATTTAGCTGTATATAGAAGTAACAGTAACAGGCAAATAGTTATAAAATGGGAGGGACTATGAAGCGGAATTTATACCTGGAACTAAACCAGGAAGTCAAAGTGGAGGGAGTAAACTACATTGTAGAAGGCTGGATAGAATTTTCGGCGCAGTCAGATGGGTGTAGTTGGAGAGAGTACAAGATTCGGAGGAAACAAGGGAAACAGTACAAATGGCTAAGTATAGATGAAAATTATGAAGAGTATGCTGTTTATGAGATGACACATAATACTTCTTTATTAGAACAGGCTGTTTTAGAAAGAGATGGCTATAAAAAGGTAGACTCCGGAAAAGCTAGTGTGCTAGATTATGCAGGCAAAGTAGATGTGGCAAGAGGAGAACGTGTAAGTTTTGCCGAATATGAGGATAGTACAGAAGAAAAAATCCGTGCCATAGAGCATTGGAAAGATGAAACGGAATATTCAACAGGTTATTACTTAGATGAAGATGAAATTGTACCTTTAGAAAGGCGTGCATATACGACTTATAATGATGAAAATCAGAAAAGCAACAGTAGAAATAGTAGTGCTAATTATAGGACGTATAGGAAAAGCAAGCAGGGTGTGTCTAGTTTTAATATGATGGGGATATTTATTATATTAGCTGTGATAATTGCTAGTATTACGGCTTTAACATCTACGAAGACTATAAGCAAGTATTTACAAGGTTCAGCTAATTTTATATATGTAACCTCCATTACAAGTGATATTAATGCGCAGCAAAAAGCAGATGTGTATAAAACTTCTTTAAGTGTCCAAAGTGCAGCAGAAGCAATCTTAAGTCAGGTTGCTAAGCATGTTACCAATGTAGATGAAAATGCAGAAGGGGGCACGGTAGCAATTTTAACTAAAAAAGAGTATGCCTTGGTTTATACCAGTGAAGAAGGTGAAACCTTGGTACAGGTAAGCAATAGGGCGTATGCATATAGTAGTAGAAATGAGCCTTATCATAGCAGGGCAAATACCTCTTTGTACTATCGCCACTACTATTATGATAAGGGGTACATGAGTGATAGTAAGCGCTATAAAAATGCTACAAGTGGCTATGAAGATTATACAGATAGCGGTGTAGAAGTAAATACATCTAATCATTATAAAACTTATACCAATACCATTAGGCAACAAAGCACAGCCTCTAGAAGTTCTTCAGGTGGCGGTACAAGTTCAGGAAAATAAAAAATTGGAGAATAGATTATTAGGAGGAAAAGAAGATGTGGGATGTTTTAGTAACAGTAATTTACTCGGCAGTAGGTCTATTACTTATGATAGTAGGCAATTTTTTAATCGATTTAGCGATTCCTTGTGATTTTCCAGAGGAAATCAAAAAACGTAATACAGCAGTGGGTTACATTATGGCAGGTGCCTCCATTAGCATTGGTTTAATTGTAAGAAGTGCAGTCATGTCACCAGGCGTGGAAGTAATTGAGCAAACATTAATGGGTGGTGTAGTGAGTACCGTGCTTTATTCTGCACTAGGTATTATATTATGTATTTTAGGTTACTTAGGATTAGTTGTTTTTAATCGTAAATATGATCTAAACAAAGAAATTGGTGAAGGAAATGGTGCAGCAGGACTTATGGTGATGGGAATGTTCATTGGGCTTGCACTTATTATTAGCGGTGTTATTTACTAAGTGAAAAACGAGGAAGAGAAATGTTAGAAGAAGAAAAACAGTTTAGTGCGAAGCTTTTAATGCTAACCACATTAATTATATCGGGATGTTCGATTATATATGAGGTTTTGATTAGTTCAGTAAGTTCTTATTTGGTGGGGGATAGTATTAAGCAGTTTTCCATTACAATTGGCTTATATATGAGTGCGATGGGCCTGGGCTCTTACTTATCCAAGTACATTAAGAAGAACTTATTTGATTTCTTTGTAAGTGTAGAGATTGGGGTTGGAATTTTCGGTGGGTTAAGTGCTCTTACATTATTTATGTCCTATGTAAAAATCGAAAATTATAATCTAGTCATGTACATACAAATAATATTAATAGGAATTTTAGTTGGTTTAGAGATTCCGCTTTTAACACGTATTATAGAAGAAAATAATCCTAATTTAAGGGTGACTTTATCTACTTTGTTTAGTTTTGATTATATAGGTGGGCTTATTGGTTCTGTAGCCTTTCCATTAATCCCTTTACCTGAGATGGGTTATTTTGCAACATCATTTTTAACTGGATGTTTAAATATATTGGTAGCCTTTATTATTGTATGGCAATACAAACGTTATATAGTGAAGTATAACTTTTTTAAAATGGTAAGTATATTATCGTTTATTGTTTTATTACTAGGTGCGGTTTTCTCAGAAAATCTAGCAAAAAATGTGGAGGGCAATCTATATAGAGACAGGGTGGTTTATTCTCAGCAAACACCTTATCAAAATATTGTAGTAACGAAACATAAGGATGATTTGAGACTTTTTATAGATGGCAATTTGCAGTTTAGTACAGCTGATGAATATCGCTATCACGAAAGCCTAGTACATATTCCTATGTTAGCTGCGCCCAATAAGCAAAGGATACTTGTCTTAGGCGGCGGAGATGGCTTGGCAGTTAGAGAAATTTTAAAGTATGACGAGGTAGAAAATATCGTTATGGTAGATTTAGACCCTGAAATCGTAGAACTATGCCGCAGTCATGAAGCAATTCGAACTGTCAATGAAGGGGCTTTAGATAGCGAGAAGCTAAGGATAGTAAATGAAGATGCTTATAAATACTTAGAAGAAACAGATGAGCTTTTTGATGTTGTTATTATAGACTTACCTGATCCAAATAATGAAAGTTTAAATAAGCTCTATAGCAATGTTTTTTATAGACTTGTAAAGAATCATCTAGCACCAGAGGCAGTTATGAGCATTCAATCTACGAGTCCTTATTATGCACCTAAAGCTTTTTGGTGTATTAATAAGACTTTAGAAGCAGAAGGATTAAACGTAATGCCTTATCATGCACAAGTACCTACTTTTGGGGATTGGGGATTTCAATTAGCATCAAATGACAAAATAAATATAGAACAAATAAAAACTAACTTTAGTCAAAATAACTTAGTGACACGTTTTTTAAATCTCGATACAATAGAAAGATTATTTGTTTTTAGTGAAGATGAAAGGGTGGATAAATCTTCCTTAGAGATTAATAGCCTACTTACCCCTAAGCTTTTAACATATTATTTAGATGCTGTCAAAGAATGGCGATAGTTTTATATTGCATAACACGTAGAAAATGGTATCATTAATAAAGTAGCATTGAGGTACAAGTAGAGGAAGTATAAGGGGGCACCGGTATGTCGATTGCAGCGATGATACAATATGTGTACACTACACTAATGGTGGCATTACCAGTGTTCATAGTAATAGCCATCTTGCGCGTGATTTATCTAGAAAAGAAAAATAGAACCCACCATTTAACTTGGAGAAGAGAGCTGGGTGTACATTGTTTCATTATGTATATGGTGAGTCTATATGAGATTACAGCAATTAGGTTTGGGCTAGGCTTAAGCATGGAAAACATGATGATGCGTCAAACGCGTGTTAGTTTAGAACCAATGGTTGTTTTATTGAAGTGGTTAAAAAAGGGGATTTGGTGGCACCTCTTTTATAATGTAGTAGGTAATTGTGTATGGTTTATACCTATGGGGATTTTGGTACCAGCACTTTTTAAAAAGCAAAGGAAGCTTTGGAAAGTCACTATGATTGGGGCATTTGTGTCGTCATCTATTGAAATATTGCAGTACATACTTTGTACAGGTGTAACGGATATTGATGATGTGATTTTTAATACATTGGGTACGATTATTGGTTATTGTATTTGGAAGGTATTAAAAAAATTATTTAAGATAAAATAAAGTCAATCTAAAGAAGTTATTGCATAGAGGAATCCAGAAGATGCAAGAGGCTTCTTTTTTTTTATAGCCGTTACTTTTAATCATAACATTGTGAATTTGGGACAAACTAAGTAAGTAAATGTTATGTATTGAAAGTAGGTTCTAAGATGCACAAAGTATGGCTGGTTTTTAAACAAGATTTCAAGAATATCTTTACTAATGGCATTACATTTATCATGATTATTTTACTACTTATAATACCAGCTATATTTGCCGGTTTTACAATTAAAGCAAATGGAATGCCTATTAATAGTAGTAGCAATGTAAAGGTTGCATTAGTAAATAAAGATATAGGTGGCATAGTCAATAATACGGTAGTAAATGTAGGGGATAAAATTACCAGATTAATTAAACAAGATACAAAGATTGATTGGCAAATTACATCTTATGATGATGCATTAAGAGGTTTACTAGTAGGTAAATTTTATGGGATGTTAGTGATTCCACCAGAGTTCACCGAGGGAATAGCAACCCTTACAACGGATACACCAGTACTGCCTAAAATATCCTATATCATGAATAATAAAGAAAGTGTCTTTACCCCCACGTTTACAGAGACAAGCAGTACAAAGCTTCAAATATATGTAGTCCATGGTATTACTTATGCAATTAATGAAGCGACAAGGAGTGTACTAGGAAAATTAGACATAGACTTTACAATTAATAGTACAGAACTCAAAGGCACAGTAAACGCTTTTTTAGATTTGGACGAAAAAAGGGAATTTTATATAGAAAGACTTAAGGAGTATCGGGAATTAGTGGGAGGTGTCATGATTTCTCTCTCCAACTTAAGAGATGAATTACCTGATTTAAATCAAAATATAGATAGGATAGAAAGTTTAGGTGCAAAGGCGGAACGCTTTATAGCCATAGTGGATGAAATGGAGAAAGCGTATGCTGAGACAACAAATAAGAGTCTATTATTACAAATTGATAAGACAAAAGAACTTATTTCTGAAATTCAGGAGTTAACGACTTACATTAAAGAAGAGATTCCACAGCTGCAAGATATGATTAAAGACTCTGATGAAATGGTCACCCAGGCATATGGTACTTTTAATAAGGTAGATAGTAGCATTATGGATATCACAAGAGATTTACATGGATTAGAGTATAAATTAGGATTTCTAGCTGAGAATAATGACATTAATAAACTAATTTATATAGTAGAAAATGATCCGCAGTTACTCAAAGAATATATTGCAGCACCAGTATTATTAGAAAGGCAAGATATTAAGACGCTTCCCAATTATAGTTCAGATTTAGCACCATTTAATATAACTATTGCTATGTGGGCTGGAACAGTACTTTTGGTAACCATGTTGTCTACAAAGTTTCAAGTGCCACAATCTAAGGAAGAGAATACATCACAGGAGCAGATTAATGATATATCTGTTCTTCAAGAGTATTTTGGAAAAGGGCTATTTTTTATAGTTTTAAGCTGCATTCAAGATATTATTGTCGTAATAGCTATTAAGCAAGTATTAGGTATATATATTGCCAATTTAGGTTTGTTTTTTGGACTAGCGATTATTGGAAGTATTACATTTACAGCCATTATATATACGTTAGTAAGTGTGCTTGGCAATGTTGGAAAGGTAATTATCTATTTGCTGTCTATATTACAATTCTTCTTCTTAGGCGGCGTATTTCCAACACAGATTGCCCCACCAGTATTCCAGCATATTAATAATGTATTGCCATTTATATATGTTATAGGAAGCCTTCGTGAAGTACAAATAGGTATCATTACAAGCAATTTATTGAAAAGTAGCGTGATTTTGCTAAGCTTTACAATATGGGCGATTCTCTGCGGCATGATAGGAAGAACTTTTTTGTGGCCAGGCATAGAAAAACTTAGACTTATAGTAAGGGCATCTCACTTAGTAAAGCAAGATTATTAAATAAAAAGCAATGGATATGCTACTTACAATTTCAAGTAGGCATATCCATTATGATAGCTTTTAGTATTTCATTATTGTAGTTTTAGTATTTTGTTATGATAGCTTTTAGTAATTTATTATTAAGTTTTTTAGTATTCTGTTAATGTAAGTGGTATGTATTTAAGGTCTTCAATGTTTTCTGCATAAGTTGCCTCATCTCCACTAATACTAATAGAGTAGAAGGTATTATCTGTTTGTGCATAGACGAAATAAGCTTTATTAGTTGTATTCTCATCTACTTTGACAGTAAGTTCATAAGCTTTAGCAGCAATAAGGTTATCCGCTTCGATATTCACAAGTTCAGTAGCTTCTGCTAATGATAAAAGTTTAGGGATTCCTTGTTCTTCATAAAGCTTAATGAAGGCATCAAGATCTTCACCTTCCATATCTTCTGCTACAGTAGAAATAGGATAGTAGTCTACCATAGCTGTTAATGAGCGTGAATCATCCATGTCCACGACTAATATATCTGTATTAACTGTATCTTGAATCCAGTGTGCTGGTAAATCAATAGAGTAAAGTCCATTTTTGATTGTAAATGTTTTGAGCTCAACATCAGTAGGAAGTGCAGGTGTTTCTGTCTTGATTGTAGTACCTGCAGAATCTGAAGTTGTAGTTGTATTACCGTTATCTAAAGTTGTTTGGCCGCAGCCTACTGCTGAAAGTGCAAGAGTACCCATAAGCAAGCTAAATAATACCGTCTTAAATTTTTTCATTTTAAAGCTCCTTCTAAAAAAGAATTATTGCATGAATTTAAGTTTATTTTATATGAAAAGTATAAAACATACAATGAAAAATAAAATATTTTATTATGTACAAAATCTATTGTAAATAATATGTATGTAATTTGTATAGAGAAACCAGCTAAAAATGTGAAATATACATCTAGATAAATAGGTTTCTCG
>DYCF01000042.1:26746-28820 GCA_019418225.1 Clostridiales bacterium
CTAAAAACCATCAATAACTAAAATTTATAAATGTGAAATCTATATAGAGAAACCAGCTAAAAATGTGAAATATACATCTAGATAAATAGGTTTCTCGCAATGATTTCACATGACTAAAAACCATCAATAACTAAAATTTATAAATGTGAAATCTATATAGAGAAACCAACTAAAAATGTGAAATCTATAAGTATGGACTTAAAATTTATAATTAAAGCTAAGTTGTATAAAAAGGCTATTACATACAAAATAAAAATAGCCTAACATATAGAGAAACCAACTAAAACCTTGAAATATACATGTAGGTAAGTCAGTTTTTCTAAATGAATTCACATTACTAGAAACTATGCATAACTAAAGTTTATAGAGAAACCAACTATAATGCTAGATTATACATTCCATAAATAGCTAAAATTTATAAATGTGAAATCTATATAAATGTCAAATCTATAGATATAAAAAATAAATTAATAATTCAGCAAAAAAGTTAGAATCATGATGGCACGTGAGGAGCGTAAGTAGCGTTAAAATATATTATAAATAAAGTGACATACTAGGAGGAGACAAAAAGATGTTAGATAGCATTTATAGTCCAATTTTAGGTGCAGCATCAAGTGATGTAGTATCTTCTACAAGTTGGATTACCATACTCGTTATAGCGATTATTGCAGTGATAGTTATTATTGTACTTTATAAAGTCATTAAAGGTGGAGGAAGAGGTAAACAGGTTACAAAGGTAATGACTGAACCTATCAAAGATAATAAAGTGGCTAAGTTACCTAAAGAATCAAAACCAGGAAAAGATGGCGTTACGCCTATTGCTCCTAAAGAAGAAGATCGTGAAGCGGATGAGGAGATTGCTATACCTGTTACAGGACGTTTAATGCCTTTAACAGAAGTACCAGATCCCATTTATGCAGAACAGCTTAAGGGAGAAGGCTTTGCAGTAGAACCTATGGAAGGGAAGATTAATGCGCCTGTTAAAGGTACCATTATGGAAATTGCCCCTACAAGACATGCTCTCACTATTGAAACGCCAGCTAACCGCAAGGTACTTGTACATTTTGGCGTAGAGGCAGCTAAATTAGAAGGGGAAGGTTTTGTATGTAATGTAAAAGAAGGGCAAGAGGTAGAAATAGGTGATGCACTCTTTACAATTGACTTTATTCCTGTATCGCTTAAGATTCCTTCAGTGGTTACTTCAGTTGTATTTACAAACCTTAAAGAAAATGAAAAAGTAGTGATAAAAGATACGGGACGTGTGGAAGCTGGGGCTAAAGGATTTGTTGTAATAGAAAAAATAGATTGAAAATAATTGCTATCCTGTTTACAATAGTAAAGTAATCATAGAAAGCGAACATAATATTCGCAGCATAAGCAGGAGGAGTCAAATGAGTAATAGTAAGCAAGGCTTTTGGGCACGTTTAATGGCTGCATTCAAAGGCGACAAAAAAGCAGAAACGACATCAGCAACATCTACTACAGCAAAAGCTGAAAAAACTACAGTAGATGCACAAGCAACAAATGCAGCAAGTGATGTATTTGAATTAATGGTACCGATTTCAGGAAATCTTATTTCCCTTTCTGAAATTCCAGATCCAGTATTCTCACAAGGAATGATGGGAACAGGTTTTGGTATTGAACCAACAGAAGGTAAAGTAGTATCACCAGTAAGCGGTAAAGTAATTTCTGTATTCCCTACAAAACATGCTGTAACATTACAAGCAGATAATGGAACAGAAATTTTAATTCACTTTGGTCTTGATACAACACTCCTCAAAGGAGAAGGTTTTACATCTCACGTAACAGATGGTCAAGCTGTAAAAGCGGGCGATCTCCTTTTAACAGTAGATGTAGATGCTATCCGTGATAAAGTACCATCACTTAACACACCAGTAGTATTCCCAAGTCTCAGCCCAGAACAAAAAGTAGTTATCAAATCACAAGGTCAAGTAACAGCAGGCGAAAAAGGCCGCATTACAATTGAATAAATATCAAGAAGGTCAAGTTGCACGGGGGTGTTGCTTGGCCTTTTTTTGGGGGTGGGGGGTGTGTGGATAAGTCCACATATGTT
>DYCF01000042.1:28920-29664 GCA_019418225.1 Clostridiales bacterium
TTTTGGCATCTCCCTCGCTGCGCTCGAAGTCGAGCTCAAAAAAATATGTGGACTTATCCACACAAATGATGTGCAAGAAAAGGCCGTAGACCCCCGTCAAGAGCTACTTGTAAGCGGAAGGGCGGCTAGAAGGTCAGAGTACCATATGTTTTTTGGCATCTCCCTCGCTGCGCTCGAAGTCGAGCTCAAAAAAATATGTGGACTTGTCTACACAAACGATGTACGAGAAAAAATTGGAATTTGGAGGGTTAAAGATGCAGTTGATTAAGGCAAAAGAAGAACATATTTCTGAATTGGTAAGAATATCTAAAGAAGCCTTTGATAGTGATGTGTTTGTTGGGGCAACAGAAATAGGCGGTCCACCCGAATATAATTCTTTTGAGTGGCACATTGATATGATGAAAGAAGGACATTTATTTACAGCCGTTGATAATGACAAAATTGTGGGTGGGGCAATTATTTTTCTTGATGCAAATAATGCTTCAATTATGTATAGTGGTAGAATTTTTGTGAATCCGTCCTACTTTAAAAAAGGATATGGTATTGCAATAATGGAACAAATAGAAAATCTGTATCCTAATATTTCTATATGGGAGTTGGACACTCCAGTATGGAATATACGAACCAATCGTTTTTATAAAAGGATAGGATATAAAGAAATAAAAAGGGATAATGAATTTGTTTATTATCGAAAAATCAAACACTAGCATTGACAACTGCTAGGTATGTGGGGATGAACTACAT
>DYCF01000042.1:29764-45707 GCA_019418225.1 Clostridiales bacterium
CTTAGCTAAAGATTTATATGCTACAAATATAAGGCAAGCTACATCTTAGCTAAAGATTTATATGCTACAAATATAAGGCAAGCTACATCTTAGCTAAAGGTCTTATATGCCACAAAAGTAGGCGGAAATAGATGTGAGCTAGATAAGTGGGTGTGTGTGAACTGTGTTCGCAGGATACACACCCACTTATTTAGTACCCCACATTATTTCCGCCTCAATCATTTTGTGTCATCCCTTACAGGGTCTAACTCCAAGGTTTTTCTAATGTACGCACTAAGCTATTATAGTTGTTTACTAATGTTAACAAGTTATATTGTAAGTCTTCTAAATTATTAGCCTGCTTATTGTAATCATGCTTTGTCATAAGACCTACGTTACATTGAACTTGTGCAGTTGCTAATTGTTTTTCGAGAAGGCTGGTTTGTGAATTGAGCATATTGATTTGTTCTTCTAAGCTTAGAAGTGTTGCATAGCTAGATAAGAGTGATTGCACTAAATTATCACGGCTATCTTCAACGCTAAGTGTTGCAGAATTCGCTGAGTATTTTGCATTAAGGTATTCAGCATAAGTTGGTGCATAAGCTGAACCTGTAAGTGGATTCACGAAGTTTTCAAAGATATTATTGCTTTGAAGTTCAGCTAGTTCATTTTGATATTTAAGATATTTATCTGCCTTAGCTTGGAAGAAGCTTTTTGGATTATCTAATCTAAAAGGTTCAAAAGTAATGTTATTTTCTAATTCATATTTATCTAAGTCTTTATTTGTAAGCATTAGGAAGTTTGCCTTTTCACTTTTCAGTGTTTCTTCCTTAGCTGCTTTGTTGGACTCTAGTTTTTTGAGTTCTAGCTGACTAGAATCTAGTTGAAGAGGTGTCACAAGGCCAACCTTTTGCTGTGATTCTAATACTTTAATTGTTTCTTTTTGAAGTGCGATATCACTTTCAATCGTTTTTAGCTCTTCTTCAAATAAAACAATATTATTGTAACGTTTTGTAATGTCAGCTGTAATTTTATCTTTTAAAAATTCCCTTTGTTGCTCATTTTGATTACGTGAGATATAAAGCTGCTGATAGTTATAAGAAGCAATATTATCCATATATTTCATTTGTTCAGTAAGTACGTCATACTGTTGTGCATTAAGTGCTAAGCTATTATTACTAGAAAGTGCAGAAGAAACAGCATCTTCTAGTGTCAAAATAGGCTTGCTGGATGTAATGTCACTTGTAGAACTTGTAGCTAGAGCTACAGAAGTTGCAGTTTGACTTGTACTGCTAGCTGAAGGACTAGCAGCTAATAACGGTGAGCACAACATGGCGCTAACACCCACTAAAGCAATAGCTTTTGATAGAAGTTTCATAAATTCACCTCATTATAGAATGTGATATGAAATCTTAGAGAGGCTCTAGATTTCATATCACACTAGAATAGTTTATTAGTTAAATATTTTTTGATTCATTTTCATCGCTTGATAGGTTGTCAGCTGCTACATTTTCAGATTGCATAGCTGTTGCATCTGGTGAGTACATCACTTGAACAACCTTGGCGCGGGCTTTTTGGTCACCACGTTTTTCAAACATTAAGTAGATAGTAGGGATTAAGATTAATGTAACAAGTGTACTTACAGAAAGTCCACCCGCTACGACAACCCCCATAGGTTGCATTGTTTCAGCACCTTCGCCGATTGCCATTGCCATAGGAATCATAGCGAGAACTGTTGTAAGTGTTGTCATAAGTACTGGTCTTAGACGGCTTGCTGAGCCTTTTGCGATACACTCAATAAGTGGCATATCGGATTCTTTACGAAGTTGCTCGATGTAGTCGATAAGAACAATCCCATTGTTTACAACGATACCAACAAGTAAGATGACACCGATGAAAGCAGGAATACTTAAACTACAGCCAGATACTAATAAAGAGATTACTACACCTACGAATCCAAATGGCAATGAGAACATAATGATGAATGGTTTTTTGAATGACTCAAATTGAGCAACCATAACCATGTAAACAAGAAGAATCGCCATAACAAGTGCAATCGCTAAACTTTGGAATGATTCCATCATCATTTCCATTTGAGTACCTTGACCTACCTCATAATCTCTAGGAAGTACGATTTGATCAATGGCAGCGTTAGCAAGGCTTTGAGCTGTACCTGAATCTAATCCGTCAGCAAGTGTTGCTGAAATAGTTATAACATATTTACCATCTGTTTTATTAAGTGTTTTGGCAGCTGTATGTTTTTCGAATGTTGCAAAGGCACTAAGAGGAATCTCTTGACCTGTTGCGGAAGATTTAACAGTAAGTCTTTGTAAATCTTCAAGGCTATCTACAGTGCCTTCTTTAAGTTGAAGGTGAACATCTACTGTATAGCCATCAATACGTGCAGTTGTGACGTCGCTACCTTCAAGTGCCATACGTACAAGAGAGTTAACGCTAGCAATGCTTACACCCCACTCAGTCGCACGTTTTTGATCAATATGTAATCTGATTTCTTCTGAAGTATCTGCAATACTTGTTGAGACATCAGAGAAACCTTCAATAGGCTTAAGCGCATTAGCGACATCTTGAGATACTGCTTCGAGTATATCAAGGTCTGGACCTGAAACTTCTATTGAGAAGCCGCCCATGCCACTCATCATCATACTATCATCGATAGAAATTTCAATTTCACAGTCCGGCACAGTTGCCATGAGGTCACGTACTTCATTCGCCACTTGTTTTGTGCTGAGTGAACGTTCTTCTTTAGAGACTAAGCTAATAGAGATAGAAGCAGTATTTGCACTGCCTGTTAAAGAAGCACCATTACTAAATGAAGTTGTCATAGATTCGATTTCTTTCACATCTAGTAATTTCTCTTCAGCCATAGAAATATAGTAATCACTTGCTTCAAGGTCTAATCCTTTAGGAAGGCTAATACTTACAGTCATTGCTCCTTTATCAGCACTTGGCATAAGGTCTGTTCCGATTTGTCCGACAACGGCAAATGAAGAAACTAAGAGAATGATGCTGAGTAAAAGCACAATGAAACGATGTTTAAGTGCTATACGTAAAAGTTTTTCATAGCCATTTTGAATAAACTTAAAGACTGGAGAAGTTTTTCCAAATCCTGTACCGCCAACTTTCATTTTATTAAAGATTCCAGGTACAAGTGTAATCGCCACAAATACAGAGAAGAGTAATGAGTAGATGATTGCCAGTGAAAGTGCACTAAACATCATACGAATCATACCATCTGTGAAAATCATAGGTAAGAATACTGCGATAGTTGTAAGTGTAGAGGCAATGATTGCGCCAGATACACTTGTTGTTCCTGTAATCGCAGCATCTTCTAATGCAATGTTTTCTTCACGTTTCTTAAAGATGTTTTCAATAACAACGATAGAGTTATCTACTACCATCCCTACCCCCAGCATTAAACCACTTACAGAAATAAGGTTTAATGTTTGTCCAGAGAAGAAGAGTGCCACAATAGCGCCAATGATAGAGAGCGGAATTGCTAAAGCAACAATGAATGAAGCTTTAAAGCTTTTAAGGAATACTAAAATAACAAGGAAAGCAATGGCTGCACTTAGCAATAAAGTAGACCATACGCTGTTCATGGATTCATTAATATAATCACTTTCATCATACGATAATACTAATTTGTACTCAGGATTATCTGCATTTAATGTATCGATGACATTATATACTTTTTTCATAAGCTGAACAGTGTTAGCTGATTGTTGTTTATTAATATCAATAAGTAAACTGTCTTGGCCATTATAACGATAAATGGCTTCGGCTTCAGCTGTATCATATGTAACTGTAGCTACTTCGCTTAAGTTAATAGTTTTCCCTGTGCTTGTTACAAGTTGTAAATCTTCGATTGCCTCTACAGAAGTAAGTTCTTCAAAGCTACGAATTGTAAATTGACTTTGCCCTTCAGTAAGGGTACCAAATGGATAAGTCATATTACCGCTACCAAGCACAGCAGCTACTGTATCCATTGTAATACCATAGCGTGTAAGTAATGTAGGGTCTACGTCAACAGTAATTTTATAGACCTGTCCCCCACGGATTTCGGCAGAGGTAACACCTGAAATTTGTTCGAGTTTAGCCTGAACAGTATCTTCAGCATAGGTCATTGTGGCACTGCTATCCATTTGACTTGTAAGTACTAAAGTACCGATGGCAGAAGCATTGATATCCACTTGAGAAATAGTAGGGCGTTTCGCATCATCAGGAAGACGGCCTTGAACGCTGTCTACTTTATCACGGATTGTATTCATGACATCAGACATATTAGTTCCGAAGTCAAATTGCATCATAACGGCAGACATACTTTCCGTTGAGATGGAAATAACGGTATCCACCCCACCGATAGCAGATACAGCTTCGGAGATTACATCTGTTACTTGCTCTTCAATATCCGAAGGGCCAGCACCGCTCCAAGTCGTCATAATCGTTGCCACAGGCATATCAATATCTGGCATAAGGTTAACAGGCATCTTAAGATATCCCATAGCCCCGAATACAACAATGATACAGAAGACCATAATCATTGTAAGAGGGCGTTTTACAGAGATTTTAGTTAAATTCATAGACTAAACCTCCTTTTCTACAGGATATAAGAAAGTACCATCTGAGATAAGAGAAAGCCCTTCGATGACAACCACATCACCAGAAGTAATACCATTTGTGATTTCAATTGTATCTACGTTAGTAAGTCCTGTTTCGACAGGCGTTTTAACGGCTAATTTATCTTTGCATACATACACATATTTTTGACCTTCTTCTTCAAATACAGCATTTTTAGCTACCAGTAAAGTACCTTGACTTTGCTCAGCTACAAGTTTAACTTCTGCGGCCATCCCAGCTAAAAAATTGCCATTACTATTGTCTACAGTAATATCAATTGTATAAAGTCCTGTTTGTGCATTTGGTACTTTACCTACCTCAGCAACAGTACCTTTTATATCAGAATCTGAAATAGTGACATCTACTTTATTACCTTGTTTGAATTTTGTAACGTCTGTTTCAGTTACTTGTAATTCAACTTTTAAAGTACCTAAGTTAGAAATAACGAAAGCTGGTGCAGATTGGGCAATCATTTCACCTGTTTTAAAGTTAGAAGTTGTAATAGTACCACTTACAGGTGCTGTAATTGTAAGTTTACTTAAATTGCTTTTTGCTGTATCATAAGCTACCTGTGCTTGTGATACGTTTTGAGCAGCTAGTTTTTTTGATTCAGGAATTACCTGATTTTTAGTGATTTCTAATGTATTTTGAGCTGCTTGTAAGCCTTGTTCAGCTTGAAGTAGTGAAAGTTCAATTTTTTTAAACTGGTCTTCAGTAATTGTTTCTGCTTGGTAAAGCTCATAATACATATCATAATTACGTTTTGCTTCATCATAACCAAGTTGCGCATTTGTTACAGCATTTTCAAGTTGATTGATTTGGCTCGCAACGTTTCCACCAACGGCACTTTCATAAGAACGCTGAGCAGTTTCTAAAGAAACTCTGGCTTGCTCAATGTTTTTATTGAGGTCTGTCCCATCAATAGTAAGTAAAACATCTCCCTTTTGAACTTTTTGACCCACAGTTACATGAACCTTTTGGATTTTGCCAACAGTTTCTGCTGTTACAGAAGTATCCCCTGAAGATTTGGTACGTCCACTAAATGTATTAGCCTTAACGATATCTCCAGATTTGACAGTTTGAACGCTTACGGCAATAGGTCTTTCTTCAGCGGCCTTCTCCGTAGTAGAGGCAGCAGTTTCTTCTGTAGTTGAAGCTGTACAACCACTTAAAATAAGTGCCATACACATAAATAAGGCAGGTGCTAATTTTTTCATTCGAATCCTCCTGTATACAATATAATGATTAAATAGCTAGTCTGTAATGTAGCAACCGGTAGTTTTGGTGAAATCAAGGAACTTTTTCATAATGCGGATAGAATTTTGAACGTCTTCTTCGCCAAGTGCATCCATGAGCTTTTTCCAATACGCATAGATTTCATCTTTTTTCTTTTGACAATATGTAATGCCCTCAGGCGTAAGGGTCACAAGAATCTTACGACGATCAGCTGCGTCTATTTCTCGTTTAAGTAATCCTTTTTTTTCAATGCTTTTTAAAATGGCGGCAATTCTAGCCGTACTTACATCAGCTATTTCAGCTAATTCCCCAGGTAAGGCCTTACCACCACGTGAATCTAATATGAAAAGCACAAAGAGTTCACCTTTTAAAGTCATCTGAATTTGATTTTCTTTATGAGAATTATGGAGTGCACATAACAATTCAAAGCTTTCTTTCATATATTTGTCATAATCCATTTGTCATCCTCGCTTTCTTAAAATGCATAGAAGAAGCATGCATAAAAAATGTATAGGGTGCTACAAATAAATAACAGTATTTATATCTAACACTGTTAGGTATTTTAACATAATGCGATAAAATACGTCAATATTTTCCATATTATATAGACGTAAAGATAAAATTAACAATAAAATGACTAGTATTTAAAGCTGAAAAGATAATATCAATTAAATTTCAACTTAACTTCAACTTGACCTTAACGATGAAGAAGGGAGTGAGGATATGAATTGAAGTTAAGTTGAAAAATATGTTATATAGTATATATAAACATAAGCTGACTGGAGGAGAGCATGTTTCAGATATTAGTTGTAGAAGATAATAATGCATTATGTGAGTTATTTTGTACCGTTCTCGATAGGCACGGTTTTAAGGCTTATGCTGCACGTAACGGAGTAGAGGCTTGGGATATTTTAGATGTGGAATACATTGATTTAATTATTTCAGATATAATGATGCCTGAAATGGATGGCTATGAATTTATAAAATCAGTAAGGCGAAGTGGCAGCACAATACCTATATTAATTATTACTGCCAAAAATCGATTTGAAGATATGGAAAATGGTTTTAAGATAGGGACAGATGATTATATGGTCAAGCCAGTTAATGTAAATGAGATGGTATTAAGAGTTAATGCGCTTTTAAGAAGAGCTCAGATTGTAAATAGCAAAAGGCTCAAAATTGGTGAAATGGAATTATTATATGATGAGCAAACAGTTATAAGTGATAACAAAAGTCTTGAATTACCACAAAAGGAGTTTAATCTCTTATTTAAACTTCTATCAAACCTAAATCGTTGTTTCACAAAGCAACAAATTATGGATGAGATATGGGGACTTGAAACAGATAGCACACTTCATACTGTTGACGTTCATATTAGCAAACTGAGAGACCGCTTTAAAGATAACCCCTATTTTGAGATAAAAACCATAAGGGGCTTAGGATATAAGGCGGTACCTAAAGATGAATAAAAAAAGATGAATAAAAATAAGAAACGAAAGGTTTCGGTTAGATGCATATTTATTATTATGACTGCAATCATTATGCAAGTATCATTAAGCGCAGTTTTTTGTATAGGTAGGATTTTAATGAATCGGCCAGTAGTAATAGGCAAGAAACAAATAGTCATAGGTATTGTGACATCTATGACCTATATGTTGATACTAACAGCAATTATCGGGGTGACAATTGCAGCATTTTTTAGTCGCTGGATTTTAAGACCTATATATAAAATTAATGAGGTTGCTAAGCAAGTGGCAAATGGGGATTTTAATGTGAGCCTTGATGAGACCAGTGTCATAAGAGAAGTTTCAGAGATGGCTATTAGTTTTAACATCATGGTAAAAGAACTTGCAAATACAGAAACACTGCGCAATGACTTTGTCGGTAATGTATCTCATGAATTTAAAACGCCACTAGCTGCCGTTCAGGGCTATTGTATGTTACTTCAAGATGAGAATTTAGATGAGCAGGAACGACAGAGGTATATTAAATATATTTTAGATAATATAGAGCGTCTTACAGACCTAACGAATAATACACTTGCCTTATCAAGACTTGATCATCAAGAGATTGCACTGGAAAAGGAATATTATGACTTAGGAGAGCAAATTCGCCGTATCTTATTAAATTATGAGAATCTATGGGGAGAAAAGCAGCTAGACTTAGAACTGAATGTGGACAATATGATGTTTAATGGGAACCGCGTTTTAATGGCACAAGTATGGAGTAACTTGATTGATAATGCCATTAAATTTTCACATCAAGGCGGTCTGCTACGAATTGACTGTGAAAGAAAGGCAGATAGGATTAATGTAAGTATCAGAGATACAGGGATTGGCATGAGTGAAGATACGATAAAGCATGCCTTTGACCGATTTTATCAAGGTGATAAATCACATAGTACGAAGGGAAATGGACTAGGACTAGCTCTCGTTAAAAAAATCGTCTCTATTTGTGAGGGAGACATCTGGATAGAAAGTAAGTTGGGAGAAGGAAGTACATTTTATATATCTTTAAAAATTTAGCTAAGAATACAAAAACGTGCAACAAAACGGATGATTTAGTTGGGTTGCACGTTTTTAATTTAAATCGAATTAATATAAAACGATAAAAATAATTAACTTTAATCTTGAAAATAGAGGTTTATAAATATAGAATTATTTTAATTAAAATAATATTTAAAATAACTAAGGGGAAGTAAAATGCCAGCTAAAAAGATTTCATCTATTATGCTAATAAGTGCACTTTTTATAATTATAGTCTTATTTATAAATTTCTTATGGCGTACAAATTGTGGCGTATCAGAGATGAAAGTGGTCAATGGTTATTTGGATTTAAGTAATAAAGAGATAAAGGAGAATATATATGCCTTAGATGGACAGTGGGAAATTACATTTGATAAAGAAGGAAACCACTCTTTAAAGCAATATATTGAAGTACCTGGTACGTGGGAGGCTGGTACTTATGGTACTGCAACATATAGAATGAATGTAAAACTGCCAGAAAAGGGAAGGTATGGATTGTATGTAGGCATGATTTGCAATGCCTATCGCTTACAAATTAATGGAGAAGAAGTATTTCAAAACGGTGTTGTAGGTGAAAATCTACAAGAAGAGCAACCTAAGTGGAAATATCAGATTGTACCTTTTTATATAGAATCCAATGAAGCAGAAATAGTGATTGAGGTATCTAACTATCATCTTTTGAGTGGTGGAATAGCAGATAATATTTTAATAGGTGATTTTGAGAAGCTTCAAACTAATTTTATAAAGAATGCACTTACTACGGCTATTACAATAGGAATCTTTTTAGGGCTAGGTTGTTATATGCTTTTATTATTTAGTATGCAGGAGAGAAATAAAGCCTATTTATATTTGAGTTTACATTGTATATCTCAAGCAGCACTAGAACTTATTATTAATGAGTGTGTTATTTATTACATTATCCCTAATATATCATTTGAAGCAGTGTATAAATTACAGTTTTTAGCTTACATAGGAGAGGTTATGGCCCTAGGATTATTTATAAAGACCATGTATCCAAGGCAAAGACACAAAAAGTTATTTATAGCAATCATGAGCTGCAATATGATATATACAGTATTAATACTTGTAATGCCAATTGTTTTAGTAACACATATTGCGGGAATTTATATCGTATTACTTGTTATAAACATAGCTAATATGCTTATTTATTTAATAGAAGCAGTATATAAAAAAGAAAACTATGCATGGCTTATACTAAGTGGAACGATTATTCTCCTTTTTACGGTCAGTATAGACTTTATTAGGCGATTGTATGGGTTAAATGCTTTTTCAGGAATTAGAAACTATGTATATGGGCAGCTATTCTTATTAGTTTGCCAAATGTATTTAGTGTATAAGGGTATAGAAGATGCTTTTGACCAATCTACTCAAGCTAAAAATATGGAAATTGCTTTTTTGCAGGCACAGATAGCACCTCATTTCTTCTTTAATACGCTTAATAATATTTATAATATGATGGGAACATCTGTGACGAAGGCACAGGCGCTTATATTGGACTTTTGTGACTTCCTAAGAGTAAAGCATAAATTTGATTATCGTAAAAATCCTATGTATTCCTTGAAAGAAGAAATAGAACTTTTGCAGGCATATATTCGAATTGAAAATACAAGGTTAAATGGACTATTAGAATTAGAAATTAATGTAGATGAAGCATTGTCAAAGGTGATGGTACCTCAGCTTGTATTACAACCTATAGCTGAAAATGCCATTAAGCATGGCTTTTATGGCAAAAAACTCATCATTAGCATAACCTGTCTGCGAAAGGAAGATAAACTGGATGTAAGCATCACAGACAATGGTAAAGGGATGGCAGCTAGTATGACAACTCAGATTTTGAATCCTAACTCTAATATAGGGGGCATAGGACTTAAAAATGTTAACTATAGGCTTGAAAAGTACTATGGGACAAAAATGACAGTAACAAGTAGAGAAAATGAAGGAACAAGCATAACTTTTCAGATACCATTGGGGGTGTAAAGATGAATGTGGTAATTGTAGATGATGAAATAAATTCTCTTCAATATCTGGTTAGTATTTTGGAGAAGCAAGAGAAAATAAATATTCAGAAACAGTTCACGGATTCTTGTGAAGCCTTAGCATATTTGTTAAAGAATCCTTGTGAGGTACTTTTTTTAGATATTGAGATGCCTAATATCAATGGGATTTATTTAGCTGAACAAATAATTTCCATATATCCAAATACGAAAATTTGCTTTGTTACAGCTTATAATGAGTTTGCTGTAAAGGCCTTTGAAATCAATGCCATAGATTATGTACTTAAACCTTATAGTGAGCAGCGCATTATGAAAGCTATCGAAAAGCTGAATAATTCAGTGGAACATGTGGAAGCTATTAGTCAGCTTAGTGAGGAATCCGATTATGATTTAGATATCATTTGCGGAACGCAAGATGAAGAAGTCGTACTCATTAAATATGATGAAATATTTTATCTAGATGCAGTAGAAGGCAATATCCTAATCCATACAGGCAACGAGGTCTATAAAAGTAACAAGACACTTAACTTTTTTGAAAACAAATTAAAGCGGCACGCTTTTTTTAGAACACATAAGTGTTATATAGCTAATTTAAATAAGGTTAATAAGTTTAAACCTCGTATTAACTATACATATGATATTTATTTTAAAGACATTAAGGATGTTATTCCTTTAAGTAGAAACAAGGTTAAGGAGTTAAAGACCTTTTTTGCCATTTAGGGGATTACAATAAATACAAAGGAAAAGAGGTAGGGGAAGATGAGTAATACAAAAGAAATAGGAGTAAGTGATTTGCACCAAGGGGATGTGATGGTATTTTCACCCGATGAAGAAGATACGCTAAGCAGGGCCATTGCATGGGTAACAGATTCAACAGTAAGTCATGCAGCTATGGTGTATTACAGCAATGATGAAATAGCAGAAGAAACTTTACATGGTTTAGTCGTTACACCCACTAAGGCAAGAGTGGAAAGTCAAAGGATGGCCACAGTATTACGTTTAAAATCGGAAATACAAGACCTTGATATGAAAAAGGTAGTGGATGTTGCCGCTAAATATGTAAATAATGATGAGCCTTATGCTACAGCTGATTTATTATTTTTGGCAATCTATTTCTTATTTAAGAAATGTAGTCAGGATACAAAAGTAAATAAAGCTTTAGCAAAAATAATTAAACTTGCAATGATGGCACTTATTGAGATGACAGATGAAAAGCTATATCCTGGGAAAGATCCTATGCAATGTTCGCAATTTGTATATCATTGCTATAGAGAAGCAGGACCTGAGTATAGAATTATTTTAAAGAAAGAACAAGATGTTAAAAAGTATAATTTATTACAGCTTGTTAAGGAACAAACGTCAGGACGTAATTTATCTTATAAAAAAATAAAGAAAGACCTTATAAAAGAAGTAAGACGAGAGCGAAAAGGAGTTCAAGGACCAATTAGCAATAAGGTAAATGTTGATGCAGCCCAAAAAGCAGCTAAAGAACTTTTAGAAGCACTTCAATCAAACAATATGCAGGAAGTAGTACAGCCTATACAACTAGACAAAGAATTTATGAATTTAGTTCAGAAGTTCTGTATCTTACTGACTAAATCAGATAATCTAGCAGAGGCTATAGAAAAGCTAGTGAATTTAGAAGAATTCTTTGTATCACCTGGAGATTTATTGTCTCGCACAGAAAATTTGGAAGAAATAGGTGTATTAACAAGAGAATAATAAGGTATAATACAACTGAAATCATATAGTTGACAAATGGGCATATGCACATTATACTACTAATTGTAATGTGCATATGCCCATTTCGTGGGCGTAGGAGGTGTATATATGCCGCGCATAACAAAATGTAGAAGAATTTGTGTTGAACCAACGAGCAAAGTGTTCAAACCAGAGTGTATTTCCAATGAACAAATCATTTTACAATTAGAGGAGTTAGAGAGCTTAAGGCTCATCGACTTCGAAAACCTAGATCAAGATGCAGCTGCTAAACGCATGTCAGTTTCAAGAGGTACATTTCAGCGTATCTTATATTCAGCTAGGCATAAGGTGGCACAGGTCTTAATACAAGGCAAAAACCTAGTCATTGAAGGTGGAAACTACGAAGTTTCACATACTAAATGTGACCAGGGAAAAGTATGTAGTGAATGTAAGTTTGTAAATGAATAAACAAAACAAAGAATCGATGATTAATAACTAATCATTGGGACAATAAGTTTAGTAAAAATAAGTTTAGCAAAAGTAAGTTTATCAAAGTAAATAATGACATTTGAGAGCATTTATAGATTTCACATTTATAAAGTTTAGTTATTCATAATCTTTAGCAATGTGAAATCATTGGGAGAAAACAACTTACGCACATGTATATTTCAAATTTTTAGTTGGTTTCTCTGCAGAGATATAGAGCTTATAACACACGATTACGAATCATGCTAGATATATCATCCAAACCAAGAACACAAATCACAGGTTATAGATCAAAAGCCCAACAAATTAACGAATCAAATCACAAATCATAATCTATAAACTAAACATATCATTTTATTTAAATGAAATAATAAAACAAAATAAATTTATATCATAGTAATATATCTCAAATGCAATCAAATGAAGTTATGAAGATAGGATACCTCCTATTAAATAATTAATGTAAGTTATATAGTACTCCAAGAACAGTGTAAAATAAAAACTCGCTTACAAGCTTATATTTAAAAATGAATGCAATACATTCGTCAAAGGAGAGAAAGACAATGAGTGAAAATCATAATTGTGAAAGTGGCTGCGGAAGCTGCAGCAAGGAATGTTCTTCAAGACAAAATCCAAAGAGTCTCATAGAGAAACCCCATGCGCTAAGTTCTATTAAAAAAGTAATTGGCGTAGTAAGTGGCAAGGGTGGTGTGGGTAAATCTAGTGTAACTTCAATGCTTGCTGTAGCAATGAATAAAAAAGGTTACCATACTGCGGTGTTAGATGCTGATATTACTGGACCTTCTATACCAAAAGCATTCGGGATTACGGAAAAAGCGTATGCTAATGAACAAGGTTTATTACCTGTAACCACAAAAAGTGGAATTGATATAATGTCCATTAACCTCCTCTTAGAGCATCCAACAGATCCAGTAGTATGGAGAGGACCTGTTATCGCAGGAGCTGTTAAGCAATTTTGGCAAGAGGTTATCTGGCAAGATGTAGATTACATGTTTGTAGATATGCCTCCTGGTACAGGAGATGTACCACTCACTGTATTTCAATCTATTCCATTAGACGGCATCATTATTGTAACCTCACCTCAAGAATTAGTTTCAATGATTGTTGGAAAAGCCGTTAAAATGGCCAATATGCTTAATGTACCTATCATTGGGCTTATTGAAAACTACAGTTACTTTATTTGTCCAGACTGTGACCATCAGCACAAAATATTCGGAGAAAGCCACATCGAAGAAACAGCTGCAAGCTATGGTCTACAAGTTCTAGCCAAACTTCCAATTGATCCAAATATCGCAAAGGCCTGCGATGCTGGAAAAGTTGAAGATATCAATACAGACATAATGGAAAAAGTTGTTGAAAAACTATAGGGTATATTACCAAAGGAGATATTACGAAACGCGTTTCGTAATATCTCCTTTTTTGTAAATTAGGAAAACTCGAATTTTAATTTTCCTATGTTCAAACTCAAAGATTGAACATAATCTATAAATATAAGTTGAGCGTAGTTTATAGAAAAACCAACTAAAACCGTGAAATCTACATGTAGGTAAATTGTTTTCTTCAATGATTTCACATGACTAACAGATATAAATAACTAAATTTTATAAATGTGAAATCTATATAAATATAAAAGTGAGTATAACGAAACTAGAATTAGTAGCTTCGTTATACTCACTTTTGCTAGAGTTAAAATTGTACTATCACAATCCATATTATACCCTAAAAATAATATGGATGCTATGAAAGTCTGAGGAATTATTGTTAGAAATTTGAACCATTCCAGCCCCAATGGTTTACAAAGTCATAAGTAACATATAGGTTACGAGGAGAAATACCTAATTCCTTTTCGTAGAGTTCACAAATTTGGACTGTTAACTTTTCTAAGATTTCATTACTAGTCGAACCAAAAATTCTAACTTCTACAAAAGCACCTTTATCAAGTTTATTGCCACCAAAGTATAAAGGATACTCATCTTCAAAACCTACCATAAGAAAGTTTTCGCTTTTCCCAGGAATAGTAGAAATGATTTGGCCTAAAGCAGATTTAAGCGTTTCTTGTTTAGATGCATCAATTTTACAACTCACTTTAGAATTAATAAATGGCATATGTAATACCCCTTTCACAATAAAAAATTTTAACGTACTATACAATTTAGCATATATAAGATAATCTATATTAAGATAGTAAGATAGATATATAGGCCAATCTATACTAATGTATAAGATAGATATATAGGCCAATCTATACTGATGTATAAGATAGATATACAGGATAATCTATACTAACGTAAAAGATAGATATATAGGATAATCTATACTAACGCAAAAGATAGATATATAGGACAATCTATACTAATGTATAAGATAGATATATAAGACAATCATACGTATATAAAAAAGTATATATAAGGCTATCTATAATTAATAAGATAATATAAGCTATCTATACTAATGTATAAGATGATATATGCTAATATAGGTATCGTCTTATATCTAAAAAATTAAAGTATCATTATAGATGTCACATTTATAAATTTTAGTTACTCATCATTTTTAGTAAAATGAAATCATTAAGAGAAACCTATTGACTTACATGGATATTTTAAGGTTTTAGTTGGTTTCTATATATATTTCAAGTTTATTTCTCTATAGTATAACATAATGGCTAGCATATTATACCAAGGATCAACGTGCATATAAGAAATCAATGAATTAAATTAAGGGGTAAGGAGATAAAGTAGAATAACATTGAAGATATAAAAATAGAAGCAGGAATAGAGGAAGCAGAATAGAAAAGGGGTAGAAGTAAGAAGATGAGTGATAATAATAGGTGCGAACTACTTTTAAACATAGCTAAGCTACATACAACAGTTCTAGGAAAAGAACGAATAAAAAGGAATCTTTCTTTGAACATAGATGACGTTGTTGGATGGTGTAAAGAAAAGATACAAAATCCTGAAGCAGTCATTATTAGAAGGGGAAAGAATTGGTATATTAATATACATTATTGTGAGATAACAGTAAATGCGTATAGCTATACAATCATAACAGCTCATAAGATAAAATCAATAATATAATTAAGATAAAATCTTTTACTTTATATACATATATAAGGAAGAAAGGTGGAATAATATAGGTATTCCTAGTAGTAAAATAAATAAAAGCAAAAAATAGAAATAAAAAATGAAAAAAGGTGTTGACTTTTAGATTTAAAGAGTGTATTATTAATCAAGTCAGCAGCAGTAAGTACTGATAACAACGACACAGTTACTTGAGTCGTTATAAATAAATGAACTTTGAAAACAAAATAGTAATCATATAAACCAGTCGATTCATTAAAGT
>DYCF01000043.1 GCA_019418225.1 Clostridiales bacterium
ATACATAAGCACCTACTGGTAACTTTCTTTTAGCTCCCATAATTTCTGTTGTTTCATATCCATTCCACTTTTTCATTTTTATATTTCTCCTCTTTTTAATAGTTCTCTTAAGTTGTAAATTAGTGTTTTATATATAAAGTCACCACTATAGGTGCTATCTTTCATAAAAGTAACATGCAAGTTATACCTTGCCTCAAAGGCTTTAAGGGTAGCCATAAAACGTTTTTTGTCATAACCTGTATTGTAGTTACCCAAAAGAATATCCTCATAACTCGCATTTTCTATGAGTAAATAAATCATCCCTTTTGCCCTCTGAAACTCTGCCTCGATACGCTCTCGCCCTTGCGTGAAATTACCACTTAACTCATTCAAATTAGCCTTGCGTTCTATGGCGCATGTGTTCTGCAAGTAATAGGGCTTGTGCAGGTGTGGTAAATCTACTTTGAGTGTATAATCTCCTGTGTCTACCTTTTCATAACAATAAGGTATTTTATGTCTGTCAAAATAACCTATAATGTGCTCACACTTCTGCTCTCTTGTATCCACTACCACAACAGCACGCTTTAAAATCTCGTTTATTTCTTTATCTGTGTACTTAAACATCCTAGTACTCCTCTAATACCTTCAAAACTGGCACAATGTCATTATCAATCTCATCTTCTTCAAAAGCTCCAAAGGGTGTTTTAGCTGTGGAATTATTGCTGTGTGTTTCAAAGATATATCTGCCATTCTTACATTTAGCCAGTAGTACCACATTAAATTTAGACTCCGGTACCAATTTATTCAGCTTCTTACCTGTGGTTTTCATACGTGTCCATGTATACCCATCATCCGTATGCTCTGTTTCACTGTGAGCTGTATAAATAATGGTTAAATCATCCCTTAAACTACTGACAATATCTAAAATGTTATAGACATACGTCACTAAATCCATCCACTTATCAAAGCCTTTCTCCTTAGACCTTCTCATTTCTTCGCCTACCATAATGCCATTTAAGGTATCTATTACAATGTATTTCATATCCGTTTTTTCACTGATTCCCTTCATAAGTGCTAAGACTTTATTAGGATCATCTGTGGCAATGTAATTTTTATTTTCGCTATTATATTGCTGCCTAAATCCACGCCATGCACTTTTCTTTTTATCTGCATCTATAAAATAAGTCTCCTGTGGATTTAAGTTTCTTAAAGACGTTGTTTTTCCTGCTCCTGATTCACCTATAATACATATTGCTTTAGCCATTACTATTCCTCCTAATACTTCTAGTACTTAATCTCTAATTCTTCTGATTTTACAACCACACCTAATCCATCTATCTCAAGCATTTCACCTGTTTGGGTGTCTATGATATTCTCATCTTCAATAACAAGATTCTTTTTAAAGTCAGCCCATTTAAAAGATAAGACTTCTTTCTTATTAATAAGCTCTTCTCTATTATTCTTCTGTGCCCACTCTAAGAGCTTAGTTGCATCTTTTTCAAAATCTAATTTAGATTTCTTCACTACCACATCTCCATTAATAAGCTGCACTTTTCTTTGAGTCTTTGTTTCACTTTGTGGTACTTGTTCAAATAGCTCTCTTAAATATCTTTCTTTTTCTTCCTTTTGAGCTTTAAAGTAAAATTGCTTTTCCTCAAACTTATCTTTTAATCTTTCAACTTGCATTTTAAACATGGCTTCTAGCTCTGCAATCTTTGTATCTAGTTCCATAATATCTTCAACTAAGTTATCCATTTCTACTTTTACTTCTAATGCTCTTTGATCTATATCTAATACTGCTTTTCTACTCATTGTCTTTCTCCTTTAAACCAATATCATCAAGTAATTTACACTTAATCACATATTGTGCTGCTAAAACATCTTCCTCACAAAGATAATCCATAACTTCTTTAAAAAGGCTTTTATATCTTTCAATCTTCCACTTCAATATTGCATTCTCTACTGTAAGCTCTGCGTGTTCATTTAATAGTTTGCTTGTAAATTCCATAGCCTTTCCTCCTACATCTCAAATAAGTATTCAATGCTGAGGTGTGGAAAATAAACCTCTTTAATTTGCATTGCTTCATTTAAAGTAAAGTGACTTTTGCCATTCATCTTACCTGAGATAGTTGCTTCTCTTACTTTTAGAAGTCTTGCAAAGTCTTTTGCTCGTACATTGTATCTACTCATTTCTGCTCTTAAGTTTCTTAACATTTCTTTTACCTACTTTCGTTTTTTAGTGCTGTGCTTTCGCTACAAGAACATAATAAAAGTTAAATTTGTACTGGAAATGAGCCGTTTTAAAGCCTTTTTTGAGCCGTTCTTGAACCTGATATGAGCCGTTTTTAAACCTTTTGTAAGCCATTTTTTAACCCTTTATGAAGGAATAAAAATGGTAAAAAAATAGAGCTAAGCATTTTATATGCTTAACCCTTCATATGCTGTGTTTTTAGCGATGTCTCATTTTAGCTAATGGACTGAAATTTTGATATCCTTGTCTAATATCTTCATCTGTTAAATCTAAATACGCTTTTTCTGTTACCTCTACGCTGCTATGCCCTAGTATTTGACTTAGTGTAAATATATTCCCTCCATTCATCAAGAATCTCTTTGCAAAATTATTTCTTAATGTATGTGGAGATACATTTTTAAGTTCTATTCTTTTGCAGTAATTTCTAAAATTCTTTTCGTAAATATGATTTGTAAATGGATTTCCTTTATGGGTTGTAAATAGGTACTCACTATTAGTATAAATATCTTTATATTTCAACCATCTCTTAAGGAGCACATTCATTTCATTTGAAAAGTACACCATTCTATCTTTTTTCCCTTTTGTGTTCTGAGCTGGTAAAAAAATAACCCTCTTTACTAAGTCCGCATCTTCTATCTTTATAAGTAGACATTCAGTAATTCGCATTCCTGTATCCATTAGTAAATTAGTTATTATATAATCTCGATACTCAACATATTTTGATAGATCAAAGACTCTAAGTAACATCTTAAATTGTGTATCTGTAATAAAGTCTTTTGCTCGTCTAGGATTATGTGCCTCTTTTATTTTCATTGCACAATTCTTCTTGACTAATTGAAATTCTACACAATAGGTTAAGAATGCTCTTATATTTCTTAAGTAATTGTTTACTGTACTCGTGGATACTCTCTTTCCTAAATCCGTTCTATTATGTGGCTTATTAATATTCTTTGTATATTCATCTGTAACTACTGTATATTTGCCTCTATTCTTCACATATGAAAGATACTCTACAACTATCTTTTCATTAACCTTTTTAATATCAGTAATCTTATGTGTATCCTCACAATACTTTGCAAACATCCTTAAAGTTTGTTCGTATGATTTAATTGTTTTTACCGACAAACCTTTGGTTCGACAGTATACTAAATAGTCTTCAATTTGAAAGAAAAACTCGTTAAACATGCAAAAATCCTCCTAATCATTGGTAACATATCTAACCAATAAATTAAAAGGATTTATAGCTTTTATCTTAAGAAATTTATCGGGTTTACTACCCTAAAATCTGCTATTAGTGCAATAAACGCGTAAAAGTGCATCTATTTGCAAATCGCTCTACCTCTTGTGGCTCAACACTTTATCCCACTTGCATTTCAAGGCGAAGTCTATCTGCAATTAGTGCGATGAATTCGCTATTTGTTGGTTTCCCTTTACCATTATTTACTGTATAACCAAATAACATATCGATTGTATCCATTTTACCTCTTGACCATGCAACTTCGATTGCGTGACGAATGGCACGTTCTACGCGGCTTGGTGTGGTGTTGTATTGTTTTGCAATATTAGGATAAAGTTGTTTCGTGATAGAGTTTAAGATATCCATATCATTAATAACCATAATAATCGCATCTCTTAAGTATTGATAACCTTTAATATGTGCTGGTACACCGATTTCATGAATTACACTTGTAACTTGTGTTTCTAAATTATGTGCTGTTGGCATACCTTTTGACTTTGGTAATAATTGTGTACTTGCTGCTGCAACTTGTACTGAAGCTGTAATAGGTGCTGTTACCTTGCTTACTGCTGTAGCTTTTAGCTGACGAATACGATTAATAAGTGTGTCCATGTCAAATGGTTTTACAATATAATATTCTGCACCTAAAGAAAGTGCACGTTCTGTAATCTTGTCTTGTCCTACTGCTGAAAGCATAATAAAAAGTGGTCGTTTTTCAAAAGTCATTGTTGCCACACGTTCTAATACCCCAATACCATCTAAATAAGGCATAATAACATCCAATATTACAATATCTGGCTGTTCTTCTTCAATAAGTGTACAAGCCTCTTCACCATTAGCTGCTACATTCACAACTTCCATATCTTCCTGTCTATTTATAAATTCTTTTAAAATATCAGAAAAGTCCTTATTATCATCTGCAATTAGTATTTTCATTTTTGACTCTAACAAAAATATCCCCCCATTAGCTTATATTTTTAATTTTTATAACATTTATACTATTCATTATACCCTATCATAAAAAAAAATCAATACCAATATTTGTAATATTTATTTTATTTTTACATATATTTCTATCTTTTATCATTATTAAGCATATTCTCAATAAAAATTCCATATCCTCGCGTAGGGTCTTGGATAAATACATGGGTCACAGCACCGACTAATTTGTCATCTTGTATAATAGGACTACCACTCATTCCTTGCACAATGCCGCTTGTTAATGACAAGAGTTTTTCATCTGTGATTTTAATTACCATACCTTTTGAAGGCGCGCTACTATACTTTGTAACCTTTTGAATCTCAACGTCATAACGCTGTGGTCCATCTTGGGTTAAATCAGCTAAAATACTTGCTTTTCCCTCATGAACTTCATCTTGAAAAGCAATAGGCATTGGTGAAAAACTAAGCTCTTCTGTAAAACTGTCATTTAACGTCCCAAATATACCTAGCGGCGTATTATCTAAAACTTCTCCATAAACATCTTTATCATAATCTATAATACCACTTATTTCTCCTGGCTGCCCTTTTGCCCCTTTTTTTATTTGCGTGATATTTGTATTTACAATATCTCCTTCTCGAATAGGCATTAATTTTTTTGTTTCTGAATCGGTAATCCCATGCCCTAATGCCCCAAATTCACCTGTTTTAGGTGCTACATAAGTAATGGTGCCTATTCCTTGTATACTATCTCTAATCCATAACCCAATTTTATAAACATCATCTGAAGGAGAATACATAGGTGTAAGTGTTTCTTCTATTATTTCATCATTACGCTTTAATGTGACTTTAATAGGTTTGCCTTTAGATGCCTCTACAGCTTTCTTTAAATCCTCTTTTTCTTCTAATGCCTTATCATTACAGCTTAAAATAATATCACCAGGTTCTATAATTCCCTTACAAGGTGAACTATTCTTGCCATCGGTCTCAAAACTTCCCACACCTAAAACTAAAATGCCGTCCATATTGACACGAATACCTACAATTTCGCCACAGGGAATGACCTCTTCATAAGGTACAGCTTCTACTGATACTGTCTTGAGTGGAATAAGGCCAAAAAATGAAAGCTTTACATCCAAACTCCCTTCATCCTCTACCCGCATATAAAAAGGTTTACTTAAATTGACATTATCATTCTGTATAGGTGTATGGTCTGCGTTTTCAAGCTGCAAGGTAGTATCGCTCTTAAAACTCGCCCTAAAAGGAATTGAGAAATTAAATAAATGTTCTTCTCCTGCAACGATACGGACTTGTGTAGGCAAACAAAAATATGAGATTAAAAAAGGACCACTAATCATAAGCGTGATCACAATTGTTATAATGCTTATAAAGATAAGCTTTTTGCCTCTTGATTTCATGTATTCACATCCTACTTTTTTCTACTGTCATATTTTTAAGTTAACCTTTTTGCAAGGCATTTATACAGTTTAGAGAAAAATATGTTGAAAATATAAAAAGCTACTCTAGGTAGGATGAAATTTCCTTCCCTAGAGTAGCTTTTTGGTGTTATATTTATTTAACATGTTTGTTTGTAGTGATTTGCTAACGTTTTGATTTCTGCCGCGCTTTGAAGGGTATTTTGCGTAACAATTCCCCCCATCAGTCTACAGAGCTCTTCATGAATTTTTTCTTCAGTTAATTCTTCTAAGTGCGTTGTAGTACGCTCACCATCTACACACTTCTCAATGAGATAGTGTGTATCGCCCATAGCAGCAATTTGTGGTAAGTGGGTAATACATAAAACCTGACGGTCTTTTGCAATCATTGCTAGCTTCTCAGCCACTTTCTGTGCAGCAATCCCACTAATACCTGTATCAATCTCATCAAAGATGACTGTACTAATCGTATCGCCCATTACAAGCACTGTTTTAATCGCTAGCATTACCCTTGAAATCTCTCCACCTGAGGCAATTTTTGAAAGTGGGTGTAAATCATCACCTAAGTTGGTACGAATTAAGAATTCCACTTCATTTTGCCCATGCATATTGAAGGTATCTAGTTCATTAATAGCTACTTCAAATTTAGCATATGGCATTTGAAGATCATGTAAATGTCCATCAATCGCCACTTCTATTTTCTCAGCAATTTCTTTACGTCCTTTAGAAAGCACTGCTGCAAGTTCACCTAATTTATGTTCTAGATTTTCACGTTCTTCTAGTAAACGCTCTTTATTTTGCTCACCATCTAGAAGCTCTTCTAATTCTTTTTCACATTCTGTTTTATAAGCTAAAATTTCTTCAATGGAATTACCATATTTTTGTTTTAGACGATAAATTACATCTAAACGATTTTGAATTTCTAAAAGTAATTCAGGTGAATATTCTACTTCATCTGTATAGCGTCTAATCTGATAAGTAGCATCTTGAAGTTCTGCTTGGATAGATAAAAATTGATCATACAAACTTCTAATTTCAGCTGTAATATCACTAATGTCTTGGAGTGCATGAATTGCTTGTCCTAAAAGCAAAGTAGCACTTGCTTCGCGCTCTCCATCTAATAAATTATAAGACTTTTGACACTGTACCATGATTTTTTCTGCATGAGAAAGTACCTCGTATTGTTCCTTAAGATCTTCTTCTTCATGGGGTTTTAAGTTTGCTGCCTTAATCTCTTCTATTTGGAAACTGAGCATATCACGCATTTGCAAACGCTTACGATCATTATCTCCAATCTTATCCAGAGCAGTTTTTACTTCTTGCCAGCGCTCATAGGTCTTTCGATAGTCGTCTTTTACTGCTATGAAATCTTTTTCTCCAAAGCTGTCTAAAAGTCTTATATGTGTTGCAATATCTAGTAAAGATTGAGGTTCATGTTGTCCATGAACATCTATAAGTAATGTTGAAAGTTCCTTGACCACCTGACGCGTAGATGTTGTGCCATTGACCTTATAGTACGTACGCCCTGATTGATAAATACCTCTTTCAATGACAATCTCCTCATCCTCATAAGGAATACCCTGAGTCTCTAGGTACTTCAGTGCCATGCCCACTTTATCTTTAAATCCTAAAATAACAAAGGCATAATCTTGTCCTTTTCTAATAATTTGCTTAGAGGTGCGATTACCTATAGCAAATTGAATCGAATCAATAAGCATAGATTTACCAGCACCTGTTTCACCACTAAATATATTTAGTTTAGGATTAAGGCTGAGTTGTACCTCCTCAATAAGGGCAATATTATTAGCTTTTAAATAGGTTAACACCGTTAGATTGCCTCCTTAAATTTAAGAATTTAAAATATCTTTAAATTGATTCATAACTTCTTCAATATGATCTAAATGCTTTACTGCACAGAAAATCGTATCATCTCCTGCAAGTGTGCCTACAATCTCACTAAAGTTAAAAGCATCAATTGCAGAGGCAACTGCATTTCCCATACCTGTCAAAGTTCGAATAACAACAATATTGCCTGCATAATCCATGCTTACAAAAGCATCTTTGAAAACACGAATAACCTTTTCAGATACTTGCTGCTCAAAGTTAGCTAATGCTACATATTTTTGTCCACCACTGCGACTTGCTACTTTCGTAAGCTTAAGTTCACGAATATCTCTTGAGACAGTGGCTTGTGTGACACTAAAGCCTTCATTTTCTAATGCTTGTGCTAAATCTTCTTGTGTTTCTATATCTTTTTTTTGAATCAGTCCAAGTATTGTAGACTGTCTTTGTTCCTTCATTCCCATAATGTTATCGCCTTCTTTCTACCATCTTATCCCGTAATATATCAAAAAATTTGCGATCTGAGCATTTAATAAGTTTTGTTACATAAGGTGATTTTTCTATTTTCACTACATGCTGCGGTGTTAAATACATTTTCAGCTTACCATCAATACTAAGTGCCATGCTCTTATCATGATCTTCTAGCGTTCTAATCTCTACTATATCTTCTTTGGAAACAATAATAGATTTTGAATATAGCGTATGTGGACAAATAGGTGTAATCACATAAGTATTTGCCCCTGGCAGTACAATAGGACCACCCGCTGATAAATTATATGCTGTAGAACCTGTAGGCGTTGAAATAATAATACCATCTGCTGGATAGATATCACATAACTCCTTGTTCACACTAATTTGGAAGTCTACAATACGTGCAAAATTCCCTCTTGTTACATTAATATCATTAAGTGCATGAAATACTTGTACATCTTCACCTGGGCCTGTTACCGTTGCACGAAGCATCATACGCTCATCAATGGTATATTCTTCATTTAATATTTTCTTAAGTGCCACTTCCATCTCTCTTACTTCAATATCTGCTAGAAAACCTAAGCGTCCTAGATTGACACCAATGATTGGTACATTTTGCTTACACGCATCTTCCGCTACACCTAAAATCGTCCCATCACCGCCAATGGCAATAATGCAATCACAGTGACGGTATAGATTCACGCCTTCTAAAACGCCAACCTTTGTCTGAAGTACCCTTGCCACTTCATCCATGGCATATACTTCTAGACCTTCTTTTTCAAGCCAAGCTGCAATTTGTTCTGTAATACGAAAATCCTTATCCTTAAACCTATTAGGAATAATGCCTACACGCTTCATCATATCCCCCCGTTATTTATAGACTTTGATGTGATGCTGTTACAATATCATAAATTACCTTGTCTTTATCTGCTGTATAATCTTCTGTTTGCTTTTTACTTAAGTGAATAAGATATTCAATATTTCCTTCAGGTCCTTTAATAGGTGAAAAATCTAAGCCTAATACACCAAAGTTTAACGTTTTTGCATAATCCCATACATTATGGATTACTTGTTCATGTACTTTTGGATTTCTAACAACGCCATGTTTTTCAACTTGCTCTCTACCAGCTTCAAATTGTGGCTTAATGAGTGCGACAACTTCTGCCTCACTGCTTAAGAGCAAACTAACTGGCTGTAATACTTTAGTCAGTGAAATAAATGAAACGTCAATTGAAGCAAATTCAATGTCCTCTTCTAAGCGGTCTCTTGTTAAATAACGAATATTTGTTTTTTCCATGCAGACAACTCTAGCATCTTGTCTGAGTTTCCAAGCAAATTGCCCATAACCTACATCCACAGAATACACTTTAATCGCACCATTTTGTAACATACAATCTGTAAAGCCACCAGTTGATGCACCTACATCCATACATACTTTATTTTCTAAAGTAATCTCAAAATTAGCCATCGCCTTTTCTAATTTCAAACCACCACGACTTACATATTTCATCTTTTCACGTACTTCAATCGTACTACTACGTTTCACTTTAAGCCCGGGTTTATCTTCTCTTTGTCCATTGACAAAAACAACACCGGCCATAATATATGCTTTCGCGCGTTCTCTCGATTCTGAAAGCCCTCTTTCAAAAATAAGCACATCAAGTCGCTCTTTGCTATCTAGTATTTTCTGGTCAATTACAACCTCTACTGTTTCTGCTGCTAGAGCTTTCTCTAATGCTTGTTGTTCTTCTTCTCTGCCCTTCATCTATTTACTCGCTTTCTTTAATATGCTCTAAAATTTTTGCTGTTAAGGATTTTGCATCTAAGCCTTCGCGTACAAGTACAGCACTTACTTCACCATGTGAAATCATACCAGTCTCATAGCCAAAAGCTTTCCCTTTAATCGCGTGGCTTTGCATCATAAGATAAGCAAAGATGCTTTCACCAAATCCGCCTTCTAGTATACCATCTTCTAAAGTGAAGAGATAGTCGTAGTGCTGAGCTACCTCATCTAATCCTGCCTTGTCTAATGGGAATAAACAAGGTGCTTCAATAACTGCCATATGGATGCCTTCATCTTCTAATAAGCTGCTAATCTCTAAGGCAGTTTGCATACTACGCCCACTACTTAGAATAGCCATAGTATTGCCTTGTTTTAAGGTTTTCAAACAAGTCCATTCATCACAGTTTTTAAATGCCTTATCAATCTGACTGCCACCTCTAGGATAACGAATAGCCACTGGTGCCTCAAGACTTAAGGCATAACGCATAGCTGATTCCATCTCTTCCGGCATTTTAGGTGATAAGATTGTCATGTATGGCATGTTTTTAAGGAAGGCAATATCATAAATACCTTGATGTGTCGACCCATCCTCGCCTACAATCCCTGCACGGTCAACACCTAAAACAACAGGTAATTTTTGAAGACATACGTCATGTAAAATTTGATCATAAGCACGTTGTAAAAACGTAGAATATATGGCCACAAACGGATGATAACCACTGCTTGCCATTCCTGCTGCAAAAGTCACTGCATGCTGCTCTGCAATCCCTACATCAAAGAAATGTCTTGGATAACGTTTAGAAAACTCTAAAAGTCCCGTACCTTCTGGCATTGCCGCTGTAATGCCCACTACTTTTGGATTATCTACTACAAGCTTACACATGGCATCACCAAAGGCACCTGAGTAAGTCCCTGCGCCACCTTTTTTTAGGCTTTCTCCTGTCGCAATGCAAAATGGTGCTACGCCATGAAAACTACTTGGTTTTTCTTCTGCAATGCGGTAGCCTTTGCCTTTTTTGGTTTTCACATGAATTAAGATAGGCCCCTTCATTGATTTCACATTTTCAAAAAGATGAATGAGTTCTTCTAAATTATGCCCATCTACTGGCCCTAAGTAAGTAAAGCCTAATTGCTCAAATAAAGTATTTTGAATCATAAAGCTTTTTACGCCTTCTTTAGTACGTTTAAGTGTCTGTACCATATGATCTCCTACTACGGGGACCTTATGTAGTACATCTTCTACATCTGCCTTAACGCGTAAATAATCTTGACTTGAACGTAAATGATTTAAATATTTGCCTAGTCCTCCTACATTTTTAGAAATAGACATTTCATTATCATTTAAAATAACGATTAGATTTGAACCACCACGTCCAGCATTATTGAGTGCTTCAAAGGCCATTCCACCTGTTAAAGCGCCATCCCCAATAATAGCAATGACTTCATTATCTTCGCCAGCTAAATCTCTGGCCTTCGCCATCCCTAATGCTGCTGAAATAGAGGTAGAGCTATGACCCGTTTCAAAAACATCATGTTCACTTTCACGGCGTTTAGGAAAACCACTCATGCCACCTATTTGTCGCAAGTTTTTAAACTCTTTTCTTCTTCCTGTGAGGAGCTTATGTACATAAGCTTGATGGCCCACATCCCATATCATCTTATCTTTGGGTGAATCAAATACATAATGAAGTGCTAGGGTGAGTTCCACAACACCTAAGTTAGACGCTAAATGTCCTCCTGTTTTTGACAAGGATTGCACCAAAAAGCTTCTTGTCTCTTTTGCTAATTGCTCAAGTTCCTTTGCATTTAAATTTTTTATATCATTTGGGCTATGAATCTTCTTTAGTAACTCTAGCATATTCATTCCTCTTTCTTTTCTTAATATTTCTCTCTATTTTATATTGACTATTATCTACGCTATAGGATACATACTTTCCTAGTCTACAAAAAATGACAACCCCTATTAGATTGTCATTTTATACTTTGTGCCTGTTAAATAATTTTTTAAGATGATAAATTATAAGCCCTACATAATAGACAATATACCTGGCGCGTTCTATAGCAAAGCTTTTTCCTAAAGCCTTTCCCCCAACTGTAAGGGCTGCTACAAATCCGCTCATTGCAATAGATAATATAACTGATTTTATGCCAAAACCTTCTTCTATAGCGAGTACAATAGCTGTGGCTGTACTTCCTGAAATAATACCAGCAATATCACCAATTACATCATTCATCAGATTAGCCACCATAGGTGCATTACGGACAAGCATAATACTCTCCTTTGCCCCCTTCACCTTTGAAGCGGCCATGGAATGAAAGCTTACTTCATCCACCGAAACAACCGCATTACCAATTCCATCAAATAATATCCCAATGAGGATAATCATAATCAGCATCAAGAATGCAATTAGTAATGGCACATCACTTAATAAAACTTCAAAAATGTAACTAAAAAGCGTAGCAATCACGAAGGTTACACCTATCGTAAGCCCCAATGATTTTGCTGTTTGCTTCTTAACTTTTACCTTCTTAAACTTTATCTTTTTTGGCATAAATGTACTCCTTTACGTCGGCTGATCACCCACTTCTCAAAATATAAGATAATAATGATTGTAAATTTTGTGGCATATAGTCTAGCAGGTTTTCCCAAGTAAGTACTTCTTTGTCGCCAAAGTAGCGGTTTCCCTTTAAACCTACCTCAAGAAATAAATGCAAAGTGCACCTATCTCTCACGCCAGATCGCCTTAATAACCACACTGTAATCCAATCACGATTTCCCTAAAGAACGGTCTAGGAGTTTTCCTCAAAACAATCTGAAATGCTCCTATCCTCTTTTGCGAATCAGGTTTCTATCAACAATAGGCTAGACTTTTTGGCCGAAAAGACTAGCTGTAAATTGATGTCCCCCCTCTTCACTCAAGGCAGGCTACACTACCCACAGCTAACACCGCATGGTAGGTTTAATCCTAAGTCGTACATCATCCCCTATGAGGATGTGCACAAGCATAGGTCTCCACGGTAAAAGGGTCAACGCCCATATGCCCTTATGGATCGCCCTCAAACCTTAACCCCCAGTATCAGCCCATAGCGGGGCGCTACAAGCCAACACCAGGAACTTCATCGATATGCCCTAAAACGGATTTTTAGGCCCGTCTTCAAAGCATCTCAGATTGACTAGAATACCGCATCTTATTTTTTGAAAAGCGCGTCATCAGCCGCTTTTAGAACATTATAACAATAAGCCTACGTTTTTTCAACGTTAGGCTTTACATGAATGCTAAAAGGCCAATGACAATCCCTAAGATACAACCTGCTGCCACTTGAAGTGGTGTATGACCTAAAATCTCTTTAAGGCGCTGTTCAGCATTTAAATTAGGGTCCTCTAATACTTTTATAATCTGATTAATCATTGCCGCTTGTTTTCCAGCTTGAAGCCTTACATTGGCTGCATCATACATAACGATGAAGCTTAATACTGCTGCAATGGCAAAGTAACTACTATCATAGCCATTCACCTGTCCTATGCCTATAGCCAGTGCTGTTACAAAGGAACTATGTGAACTTGGCATTCCCCCTGATGAAATAAACTTTCTAAAGTCTATTTCATGTTCATGTACCAGTGTAATAATAAATTTTAAAAGTTGGGCAATAAACCAACTTAAAATTGCTACACCTAGAATTTTATTTGCAAATAATCCTGCAATACCATTCATTCATCCACCCTCAATTTCTTCTTGTAATAAGCTGTAACGCAATTTCTCTCAATATTTTTGTGTCTCCACTAACATGATCTAGCACTTTAATTGCCTTTTCAGTAAGTGTCTTTGCAATCTCATAGCATTCTTCTACAGAATAAAAAGTAAGGTACGTTGTTTTATGATTTTTACTATCACTTTGAATTGGTTTTCCTAGCTCTTCCATTGTTGATGTTTCATCTAAAACATCATCTATAATCTGAAATACTTTACCGATATACTGACCATAGGCTTCTAAAGCGGCAATTTCCATCGGTGTGCCATGACCTAATATTGCACCCATTTTAGTGGCTGCTGCTAAAAGTGCACCTGTTTTATTAAGATGGATACGATCTAATGTGTCTAAATCAATCGTCTTATTCTCACTTGCCATATCTAATATTTGTCCGCCAACCATACCTTGTGCACCACTGGCATGACTTAACACATGCGCTGCACGTACCTTGGCCATATCTTCGGATACAAGTGCATCCTCCAACATTAGATTAAATGCCTCGGTTAATAAAGCATCACCCGCTAAAATAGCTGTAGCTTCATCAAATTTTTTGTGATTTGTAAGTTTTCCTCTACGATAATCATCATCATCCATAGCAGGTAAATCATCATGAATCAGTGAATACGTATGAATCATTTCAATGGCACATAAAAATTTTCCAATATCTTCGTTGCCACCGACGCTTTCATAAGCAAGCTGCATGAGTACTGGTCTAATACGCTTGCCCCCTGCTTGTAAACTATAATTCATCGCTTCATATAGTCTTCTGAAATCATCCATCGGACCCATTGGTAAAGCCTTTTCTAGGTAATCATTAACTTGTGCCTTATAGAATGCATAATCTTTCTCCAAGCCTAATCCCCCTGTTCTATTTTGTGATATTGTCCCTGTTCATATACATAGATTTCTTGCTCTGCCTTTGTGAGAATCTCATTGCAAAAAGCTGCAAGGTCCATTCCTTTTTTGTATTCTTTAATGCTTTCTTCTAAAGTGATATCGCCACTTTCAAGACGCTTTACACTTTCTTCTAAGGCTAAAAGTGCTTCTTCAAAGTTTTTTGCTGGTTTTCTAGCCATTGTTTTCTTCCTCCTTGCATCGCTTTGCCGGTTTCTTGCCTTTAGTCCTATCATATGTGCTGCTTACACTTGCACTGAAACTACCATCTGCCACAGTAATTTTAAGCTGGTCTTCTACTTTTATATCGTTCACAGACTTTACAATATTTCCTTTAGAATCCTCTACAAGTGCATAGCCTCTTTTTAAAGTATTTAGAGGTGAAAGCTTTTCTAACTTCTGCAGTGCAATTTCATACGCCTTGCTACTTTCGTGCACCTTTTTCGTAAAACCATAATTAATCGCTTGCATGAGGTGATCTACTTCTTGCATTTTATTTTTGTAAAATAAATCTTTTCTTGCGTAAATCGGTCTACTTGTTAAGTACTCAAGCTGGCTACGTGCATTCTTTAAACGTGCATTCACCGTATATTGCATATTTTGCATAGTACGCCCTATACGTGTCTCTAGTTCCTGTTTAGAAGGAATAACAATTTCTGCTGCTGCTGAAGGTGTCGCTGCTCTTTTATCACTTACAAAATCAGAGATGGTAAAGTCTATCTCATGGCCTACAGCAGATACAATAGGAATTTCTGATTCAAAAATTGCCCATGCCACTGCTTCTTCATTAAAAGCCCATAAGTCTTCTATAGACCCACCACCTCTGCCTAGTATAATTACATCTACTTTTTTTTCTATATTTGCAAGTCTTATGGCCTCTACAATCTCACCTACTGCATATTCCCCCTGTACATGTACAGGATAAATATAAAGCGGAATACTTGCACAACGTCTACTAGCAACTTGTCTAATATCCTGAATTGCTGCACCCGTAATGGATGTAATAACACCTACACGTCCTGGAAATGCAGGTATCTGTCTTTTATATTTTTCGTCAAATAAACCTTCACCGGCAAGTTTCACCTTAAGTGCTTCAAATCTTTCATATAAGACGCCCATACCTTGTTTTTCAACGTCTTGTACATAGGCTTGATAAACACCTGTCTTTTCATAAATGGTAATACGCACACGAGCATATATTTTCATACCTTCTGCTAGTCTAAAAGAGAGCCTTTTAGCATCTCTTTCAAACATCACAGCATTAATACTGGCTCTTTCATCTTTAATTGTAAAATAAACATGTCCTGAATGATGATATTTACAGTTTGAAACCTCACCTTGAAGCCATAGGTCATTAAGCATATAGTCTTCTTCTATGAGGTGACTGACATAACGATTCACTTCCCATACAGATACAATTTTTCTTTTCATTCTAAGCCTCTACTTTTCTTAAGCCTCTATCTTTTAAGCTTCTACTTTCTTAAGTACACTTCCTAAAACACCATTAATGAATTTAGGTGATTTTTCTGTACTATAAGCTTTTGCAATTTCAAGTGCTTCATTTACAGCTACTTTATGTGGTACATCTGTATATTTAAGTTCATAAATTGCAAGTCTTAAAATACTAAGGTCTACCTTAGCAATACGACTGATGCTCCAGTTTGTTGCTGATTCAATAATCGCTGCATCAATTGCTTCTTTATGTGCTAAAATGCCATAGTAAGTCTCTTCAATAAATTGAAGAAGCCCTTTATTAACATGTTCTGTTTCTTTTAACATTTCAATTTTTTCGTTATAGAGACGGTCACAATCTTGTTCTTCATGGAATGTCCCTTCATATAACATTTGCATAATAAGTTCTCTCGCACTACGTCTAGTCATTTTTTCCTCCTAATACTTCCTCTTACTCTTCTTGACCTTTATCAAAACTTACACCTACTACGTGTACATTAACTGATACAACTTGTAAGCCAGTCATTGTTTCAACTGAGTTTTTGATTTTTTCTTGAATTTCTAAGCATACTTTATGAATTTTAACACCGTATTTTACAATAACAGCTACATCTATGAAAACTTCAGCTTCACCAACTTCTACTTTGATGCCTTTAGATTTCTTTTTACCACTAATAGCTTGTACAAAATCTGCCTTGCTTGGAGCAGTACCTACTACACCTGCAACTTCTAAAGTAGCAATTTCTGCAATTACTGCAATAACATCGTCCGCAATTTGAACTTGATCCATCTCACATGTTGTCTCTAGTCCTACGATTTTTTGTTCGTCCATCTTAATACCTCCTATAGCAATAGCTTCATACTTATGTTCCTATTATATACAAAAAAGATAAGCGTTGCAATTTTATTTTAATTCCCCCTTAGAAAAAAAAGGAAACCTTACTTAAAAGTATCGCTTATTTTATGATAAATATTCATCTCACCATACATTTCCTTATCTTCCATGCCCTAACTTCACCCACAACACTAACCATTCATCTGCTACAAATAACTCCCTTTTTAATCAATAATGAATAACACATAAATTAAAAGTACCTAATGAAAAGTAAATTCTCATTAGGTACTTTTAGGCTTTCTTCACTTTTTACGCTTATTATCTATTTCTCACTCTTAATCGTGGAATTAAGTGGTGTAATCTTAATCTTACCTACGCTATATCCTGTCTTACGATTAACGATTTCTTCAATTTGTGCAATATCAGAATCTGTTAATTCGCTCTTACTGATGACGACATCTACGCCATCATCATCAATACGTACATAGACTTCTTTAAATCCTTTTGCACGAAGAAGTGCTTCAGCGCTGCTTTCTTTTTCAATACGTTCTTGAATCTCAAGTAAGTTCTCTGCTGCCTTTGCCTTAGTTTCTTGGTCTAAATTTTCATTTGCTACATATTGTGTAAGCTTTTCTACTTGTGACGCACGACTTTGGTCACGAAGTAATTTTTCTTCGGCAAAGTAATCTGTATCTGCACTTTGAGCTGAGGCTTGATTAGTATTAGCAGCTGCAGTAACTTCGCTTGTTACAGGTTCTTTCTTTGTAATAAGTGCTTGAAAACCTTGGCCACCTTGTTCTTCATCTTCTGGAAGTACCGCATCGTCATTTAAATTAAATGTCTGGTCTGTTTCATTTTGTGCTACCTCGTCAGTTGCTGCTGCTTGATTCTTGTCACCTTCCACCCCATTAGATAAAGCTTCTTCACTTTGACCATTAGCAGCATCATAAGGCTCAAAGAAGTCCTCTTCTTCTGGTAGATTTTCTGCATTAAACGTAGTATTATCCACTAAATTCATAGGCGTATTACTACTAGGTTCTTGTGTGTTTAGATAGGCTGCAATAGCAATCATAAACACCAAAACCGTAATAATGATTTGATTTCTCTTGACATTAAACATTCCTTTTTCCCCCTAGCATTGTTTTTTTAATACTGAAACTTTATGTACTGGAACATCTAGCAAGCTCGCAACAGCTTCTGTAATTTCACTTCTTACGACGCTATCATCTGCTCCTTCAGCTAATATAAGTACCCCTTTAATCTCTGGTTTATTTTCTTTGATTACATAAGGAGTATTGCCACTTTGAAGCACAACCTGATGATTACTACTTATATTTTGGCTACTTCTAGTACCTCCTGCCTGGTCCTTTTCATCTGTTTGCTGGCTGCTCTCATTTTTATCTTCTGCAAGTACCTTTTCCTCATCGGAATATGTTGTTACCATCACACTTACCTGTCCAACCCCCTCCATTTTCGTTAAAATAGAAGCAAGTCTCTTTTCAATTTGCTGTTCATATGTTGCATCATCATTTGCTGCCTCTTTTACTGCTTGTACGGGTGTTACCTTTTTGCTATTGTTGCTACCAGGCAGTGGCATAAATGTTAGTAAAATACCGACTACCGCCACGCCGATAGCAATTAATAAATATTTCTGCTTCTTACTATCTTTTGTTGCTTCTTGAATTTTACCTTTAACCCCCACATGCGTCCCTCCTTAATTCTTTTGTACTGTAATATATATATTACAGTCTTGTACGTTATAGAAGTTATTAAGACAAGTTTTTATTTTATTTTTTAATTTTTCTTCATCACCATCTACTGTATCGCTTTTATTACCAATATGTATGGGGGCAATTTCAATCACTGATTGTGCTTTGCCATCCCCTACCGTAATATAAATATCTTTCATCTCCATCTCTTCATCACAAGTTACTTCTACATTTGTCACTTCTATTTGTAGTTGTTCTTCCAAAACACTTTTCATGCCTTGCTCATAAATTTCTTTTAAGCTCTCTTGCTGCTTATCAAGTTGCTGTTTATAATCACCTGTTACCTTGTCACCTGAAAGTCCTAACTGTCTTTCATATCTTTGAATATATGCTTCATAGCTTTCACCACCCGATGGCAAAATGGCTATAATCGGTTTTAACAAGGTATAAACTAAAATACAGCCTAAAACAAGTTTAATGTACTTACGATGATCCGTATCTGGAAAGACCATTTCAATCACAATTACAAATAACATCATCCAAATAAGTAACTGCATATATCCTCTTATCTGCTCCATACTTTATGCCACCTCTCTTCTAAACTACTTGGCCGCCTACACTCATGCAAATCACCAAGACGACAATACATAGTACCGTTACAATTCCTACAGCACTCATAATGAACTGACAGCCTTTAGAAAGCTTCGTGGCAATATTAGCCATCTTTTTATCACCTATAGGTTCAATGACTGCACCAGCTACTTGATAAACAATAACGTAAGCAAGTATTTTAATAAGTGGAATACTTACAATGACTATAATCCAAAAAATCACTGCAATAGCAAATGTATTTTTAATAAGTCCTAATGCACCTGTAACAAATTCTAATGCACCACTGGTGGCATTTCCGACTACCGGAATAAAAGCTGCAGCAAGTTTCAAGGTAGATTTCTTAAGTGCGACATCTACATAAGGAAGCGTCATACGATAAACACCTAATAACGAAATACTGACACCTACAATCGTTACTAGCACCCATTTAATCCCTTTATAAAAAAGTTTAATAAACTTATCAATTTTAAATTCGCTGCTCATGGTACTTACAACCTCTAGAATTACTACTGAAATAATGCAGGGTAGTACCAAATATTGTACAATGCTACTCATTAAATCAAGTGTCCCTACAATAACCGGTGCCATAGCTGTTGTGGAACTAATATAGCCGGTAGTTGCCATAAATGCTAATAATGTTGGCAAACATACATACATTACCTCACACAACTGTTTAATTGTTGTTTGTGCCAAATTAACCATCACTTGAAAAGATTGCACTACACTTAAAATAATGACCATATAACAAACAAAGAAACCTATTTTACTTGTGGCCTTTGTTTTAAAAGAGGTCGTTAGCACCTGTAATAAATTACATAGTAAAACAATTAATATAAATCTGGCACCAATCTGAACAAACATCCCAACTTCTTCAAAAAGACTTTTACCTATTAAATTTAAAACACCACCTACGGTTAACTCTTTTTCACCTTTTAAAAGTGCTGTCATTTCATCCTTTAAGCTAAAATCTTTATCTCCCGGAAGTGCCGTTTGAAGCTGATCCTCCAGATTTTCAATCTGTTCCCAATTAAAAAGCCCTACGCCATAATCAATGACATCCTGTTGCCCTGTGTCTTCCGCTTTAGTGGAAATCATGCACAATATAAAGCTTAGGAAAATCACAATAATTAGGCAAACGATTTTCTTTTGTCTCATGCCCATCCTACCTTTCTACTTAGTTTTTTTTGCTTTCACTACAGTAGATTGGCAATCATATCTACTAATGCAAAAATAACAGGTGAGGCGACCACAAAAATCATAACTTTCCCTGCAAACTGCACTGCATTTCCTAAAGCCTCCTCATTAGCATCCTTACACAGTTGATAGCCAAACTCTGCTAAATATGCTATCCCCACTACTTTAAGTACAATATTTAAATACAAATTATCCATCTTAATACGTGCCGCCAAATCATAAATAATTCGAAGGACACTACTAAGCTGCGTCGCAATGAAAACCATTAAAATAACAACACCCGCTAAACGAATGTAAAATTCACTGCCATATGTATCCGTTTTAGTAAATAGCTTAATAAGTAACGTAGTGGCCACTGCAAAACTCACTAATCTTACAATCTCCATATAAACCTCCCCTTAATAAGCTTTTATCTTTAAAATGTAAACATCGTCTCCACCACTTGAAAAAGTTGTCCCACATGTTGTGCTACTACATAAAGCGCCATAACAACACCAACTACTGTAATCGGCAAAATCACCTCATCTGCCCCTGCTTTCTTAAGGAGCGTATTAATAATGGTAATACAAATGCCTAGACCAGCTAATTTAAAAATCACATAAATATCAAACATTTTTATGCCTCCTCTTTCCTACTTCTTAAACTCTATATCAAAAAAATACTAATACAAGCGCCTATAAAAAAGCCTAGATATTTATTAAGCTTTGTATTTTTATCATAATGCTGCTTTGCGTCTAATGTCCTTGCCTTGAGGCTTGCTATAACCATCTCAATATTCTTTTCCTGCATCTCTTTATCTAGATAACCACAAGCTTTACCAAAACCATTTAAAACACTGTAGTCTTCCTCCTTCAAATAAAGATTCTGCTTTTCTTCCTCAATAGCGTTTTGCCACATTTCCTCTATATTCCAGGAAGTCTTCTCAGCCATTTGTTTTTCAAAGTTCCCAAAAACCTTGCCTACATCACGGCTTGCAAAACGTATGACAGCTTTACAAGCTTCTCTCAAAGGTGTCAGCTGATAGTCAATGTCTCTTTTTAAAAGTTCAAAGATATAAATAAAATTTTCAAGTTCCTTGATACGCTTTCTTTCCCATCCATCTATGATAAAACCGCTTACGGTACATCCTAGTAAAATAAAGCTAATCCCTATAAGTTTCACCTTCTCCACCTCCTCCTTTGTGTCTTCTTATATCTTTTCTCACCTATGACTTCTAGATTTTAATAATCTCTTCAATGGTACAAGGCCCCTTATGATGAGATAAAATTATAACTCTTTCAAATGCACCTTCTTCAAGTAGTTGCTTTAAAAGGGGCTTCTTTTTACACTCATCTAAGTCTCTCCCATGTACCGTACATAAGATGCTCACCCCAGCACAAAGCATTTCTTCTATCGCCCCCACATCCTCTCCCTTGCCAATCTCATCAACTGCCACCACATCAGGTGCCATAGAACGTAGTAACATACGCATGCCTTCTACTTTAGGACAATTATCTAAAATATCTGTTTCAGGTCCCAAATCATTTTGCGGTGTCCCTAGATAACACGCACCAATCTCGGAACGTTCATCTACTACACCCACTGTATACGGACCAAATCCCGAGAAACCATAACTAAGCTGACGGATTATGTCTCTTAAAAGTGTCGTTTTACCACATCCTGGTGGGGAAACAATCAAGGTGTGATACACTCTATTTTTCCCTACAATATAAGGCATTACGCTACTTGCACACCCTATCACTTCATGGGCAATACGTATATTCATGCCACTAATATATTTCAGCGTCTTAATTTCATTATGTTCAAGTACTGCTTTTCCAACGATTCCTATTCGGTGCCCCCCCTCAATAGTAATAAAGCCCTGTTTGATTTCATCTTCTAAAGCATACAAAGAAAAATCACTAATACACTTCAAGATGTTTTCCATATTTTCTCGTTTCACCTTATATCCTTTATGCAATGCTGTCGTGACACCCTTTTCATTCAAACCATACTTCTGACCATTTATACGCAGTATAATAGGTTGGTTCATACGCAGTCTGATTTCTTGTAATGTCTTAAAAACTTCAGGTGAAATATGCTCTAGCATTTCTCTTAAAGGGCTCGGCATCTTTTGAATAAATCGTTCTCTTTCCATACCCTCTCCTCCTTTGTAAGCCTTGCGATATTCTAATATATGCAAACCTAGGACGAGCTAGAACAAAAAAAAGCATTTTTAAATCTAGCGTGCTCCTAGTTCACTAGATTTAAAAATGCTTTCATAAGCGTTATTCCTTTTTCTTTTCCTGCTCTCCATCTGGCAAAGTCTGCACCACTAATTGCGTCGGTGTATACAATGTATTGTCATCAGTTAAGTAACCTTTGCCCAGTACCATATCATATCCTATTAAATTCAGTTTATCATAATAATCTTCATCTGATTTAAAAAGCTTTTGTGCGCTGCCTATTATTCCTTCTGGTAAATGATAGGCTTCAAATAAACTAGGATAAAGTGTATACGCTGGTTTCGGTGCATCCTTTGATACAATGCCTTCTGGTATTGATTCATTACTTACAATGAAAAACGGTACCTCATAGCGTGGATATGTTGAATCGGCTGTAATCACATCCATTGTCGGAATATGATCTCCATAAACAACCAAAACAGTAGGTTCTTCATTAGATTGCACAAAGTTTATTAACTTTCCAATCATTTTATCTGCTTCATGAAGCCGGTCCACGTAATCCTGTACTTGACTTACTGCATCCTTCCCCACATTACCGCTCACTTTAATCTCCTTATTTTCAGAGACATAATCATAATGATAACTAGAGTGTGTCCCAACCGTAACAGCAAATATAAAGTCTAGTTCAGAGGTCTCCTTTAAAGTCTTTTCAATATAAGGCAAGAACACTTCATCCTTTGGCCAATCTCCCATATATGTCACATTTTCCATACCTTCTAGTGGAATAAATTGTTTGAAGCCCAATTTATTATAATTTTCACTGCGATTATAAAAGGCACTATTATTATTATGCATAGCCGTTGTATAGTATCCTGCTTTTCTTAGAAGTTGTGGGGCAGATTCAAGGCCTCTATCATCTAACTTGCGGCTTGTATAAGGTACTTCCGCTGGAAACAGCTCCGCAATACGAATACCTGTTAAAATCTCAAACTCCGTCCTTGCTGTATTAATATCTGGCATTTGTAATATTCCACCATTTTTTCCTTCAATAAAGGGACGCATATAAGGAATTGGGTCCTTATCGTAAGTCACGCCCTTTAAACTATATGGATCAATGAATGACTCTACTTGTAAAAAGATAATGTTAGGTTTTGCACGCCCACTTTCATCTTGCTTGTTTATATCTTCTTCAAGCGTTTTCTTCAATACTTCCATACGCCCTTCATCATAGTTCTCAGGCACATAACCTAATTGACTCTCATATGATGCTAAGAAACTATATAAAAAGCCATCTTCTTCATAATCCTTAGTAATATCCTCATTTTCTTGCTGGCGACGTGCTTCTTCTATTTGTGTCACTTTTTCTACAGGTGTTATACGTTCACGCATTTCTTCTAACCGCTTAAGTTTTTCTTTGATACGCTGTAAACTTATACTTTCATCATCTGTGGCTATTGTCTCTTCTTCCTCAGATAATATTTCATTAATGTTTTGTGCAATTTCGTCTGCTTTTTGTACTTCTATGATAGCTACTGTATTTAAAATCACTATCACTGCCATGAAGGTAACCAAAATTTTAGGATGACGTATTTCTGAATGAAACTTATAGCTATTGACTAAAAATAACGTAGCCCCTAAAACAAGTCCACCTATAATAATAACAAGCGGCATAGATACATATTTATTGGCAATAGTAAGTCCATCTTTTAAAATAAAAAAATCAGCCCATCTTAAAGGCAATCCTCGAATCACTAGCATAATTCGATTGGCATATGTCAGTCCTATTAATGTAATACTAAACGTATTAAATACAAACAGCATCTTATGAAAAAGAACGCAAGGTGCTGTTACAATAAGTACAATAAGATAATTTAATAAAAATACATCCATATGTTGTAATAAATAAAGACCACGTGTTTTCAATGAGGTTGCACTAATACATTCAATTGTTATATATAACAGTAAACTAAGGCTCATCCATAATTCTATTCGTTGACCAGCATTTCTATATCTATTTTGATCTTCCATCTTTTTCACCCATGCTCCTCAAATTTACAATAAAGTGCATTTTTTGCCACCTAAATTAAAAAAGCAGCTGGCGTATACCTGCTGCTTTTTAATTTATTATGCTCTACCTGTGTATTCACCTGTACGTGTATCGATACGGATTTTTTCACCTTGGTTGATGAATAATGGTACCATTACTCTAGCACCTGTTTCAACGATCGCTGGTTTTGTAGCACCTTGTGCTGTATCACCTTTGATACCTGGTTCTGTTTCAGTGATTTCAAGTTCTACTGAAAGTGGTGGTTCAATTGCAAATACGCTACCTTGGTGAGATGCAATTTTAACCATTTCGTTTTCTCTAACGAATTTTAAGCTATCGCCAACTGTGTCAGCGTTAACTGCGATTTGGTCATAAGTATTAACATCCATGAAGTGATATAATTCACCATCTGAATATAAATATTGCATATCTTTACGTTCGATATGAGCTTTTGGCATTTTTTCAGTTGGACGGAAAGTTTTTTCAACTACCCCACCTGTTTTGATATTTTTAATTTTACAACGTACGAACGCAGCACCTTTACCTGGTTTTACGTGTTGGAATTCAATAATTTGATAAATATTACCTTCCATTTCGAAAGTAATACCATTTCTAAAATCACCTGCTGAAATCATTACATTTCCTCCTAATATTCTTTTCACATATAGTGTAAACTACATTGTTATAATTTTCAACGATTTTTTTTGTACTACTTGATAATTATAAGCTCTTTTGGCGAATGTGTCACGTTTAAAATGCCATTTTCTGTCACAATCACCATATCTTCAATTCTAACGCCACCAAAGCCTGGCACATAGATACCTGGTTCTACTGTCATCACCATGCCTGCTTTTATAACTGCTTTTTCTGCTGGAGAAAATCTTGGACTTTCGTGGATGTCAATTCCTACGCCATGACCAAGTCCATGACCGAAGCAGTCCCCATATCCAGCTGCTGTAATAATATCCCTTGCAATTTTATCGACTTCTTGCCCTGTCATTCCTGGTTTTATTTGTTCAAGCGCAGCTTTTTGTGCTTTTAACACTGTATTATAGATTTCAAGATGTTTATTAGTTGGCTCACCAATTAAAATGGTACGTGTCATATCAGAACAGTAACCTTCATAAATACAACCGAAATCCATGACTACAAAATCGCCTTCTTTAAGTGTTACATCTCCTGGCACAGCATGTGGCAGAGATGATTTTGCGCCACCTGCTACAATAGAGTCAAAAGATGTTCCAGAAGCACCATTTTTGCGCATGATGCGCTCAAGTTCTAAAGCAATATCATTTTCTGTAAGGCCATTTCTCCAGTTGGCTTCAATAAATGGCACAATGCCTTCAAAAGCTAAGTCACCAATGCGTTCCGCCTCTGTAAGTTTTTTTAGTTCTTCTTCATCTTTAATTTGTCTTGCTTCTTCAATGAGTTTATCTGTTGGTACGAATTCAAACTCTGTATTTTTGGCAAGTTCCAAATAAGTGCTGTAAACAGTATGTTCACTTTCAAATCCAATACGCTTAGCACCCTCTTCTTGTGCTATTTTAAGAGCTGAGCCAATTAGTCCTAGGGTACCTTGATTGAGACTTTCAAAGTTTGGGCATTGAATGCTCACTTGTTCCATATAACGAAAATCAGTAATAATCACTTGCTTTTTCTCTGAAATATATAACATCGCACTAGAGCCTGTGAAGCCACTTAGATACATACGATTTGCTTTACTTCCTACAAGAATGGCATCTAAATTTAATGCTTTCATTTTATTTAATAAAGTTGTTATTCTTCTTTCCATTTTAACTTCTCCTTTATGTGCAGTTTTCTGTCATTATAATTTTTACATTAAATATCTTAGTTTTTATTTTTGTACATTATTAAACAATAGTATAACTATTATTAGACAATAGTATAACACATTTTGTATGTAATGCGTTGTCTTATGCCAACTTTATATCGATTAGTGTTATAAATTTGCGTACTTTTCATTCAGTGAATCATTTCCATCTTTCATAAGCGCCTTCAAAATGCTAGCTACCACTTCATCTACTGTTTTTCCTTCACATTGAATCATTTCTTTACTTGCCGCATCATAAAGTGCTTCACGCCCCTTATAACGCATATGTACTTCATCATAACTTGTAGCAAGCGGTCTTGCTGTATCACCCGCAATACGCTGATAAAGTGTGTCAAATTTCCAATGTAAATAAAAGGTCGTCTTTTCTGCTAATAAGGTGACATTCTCAGGCGTTACAATAATACCTCCGCCTGTAGAAATAACAGTGTCTTCTTGCTGAAGTGCTTTTTTCAAATACTGTGTTTCTAGACTTCTAAAATAAGCTTCCCCTTTTTGGGCAAAAATATTTGCAATGCTAGTGTTTTCCCCTTTTGCAATTTCTGTATCTAAGTCGACCCAATGCCAACCGATCTTCTTTGCTAAGACTTCTCCTACAGTAGTTTTCCCACTACCCATAAATCCTATTAAACATATATTACTTGCCATGTCCCACCTCTTATCATATTGATTCAAAGTAGACTGTGGTTTTTCCTGTGGCTACTCTTATTGTAATACGCGCCTTTTTCTTCAGACCCTGATGAATTAATACAATGGTGCCTGCCTGTGAAGGTGCCATCTTCCCATGAAATTTAATATCTTTGCCTGTCATAAATGTTCCGTCAGCATTTTTTGTAGGAATTGTCACCTCATCCCCCACTTCTATTTTATAAAGTGGGATATTATTGCCCTGTCTGATATAAATCTTCTGCTTTGTACAATATACGTTATATTGCTTTCCTGTGGCCACAGCTCGTTGTTGTGCATATCTAATGCCCTGCTCCACCTTAGTCACAAGTGCCTTAAACTGCACTTCCTGTACAATGCGTGTACTAAGTACAACCCCGCTGCCTACTATACTACTTAATAAAATAACTATAATCAGTTCTAAAAAAGAAAAGCCCTTTTGATTCACTTTTTCTCCTTATTATTTAAGCAATTCGCCCTTTATTTGGAGAACTTTTTCCTTATCACAGCGCATATGATGCATTAACTCAAAGGCAATCACGGCTTGATAGTATAACATACCAAAGCCATTGATACATGTGCATCCCTTCTTTTTAGCTTCCCTTAAAAACAACGTTTCCCAAGGTTCGTAAATCAGGTCAACAGCTACCTTTGCACTTTCTAAGACACTTTGACTACACTTTGGCATCTGTGTTTTTAAAGCACCCATTCCTACACCTGTTGTTTGAATCACAAGATCGGCCTCTAATTTGAGTGCTTCTTGGTCTTCATACACAAAGGTAGGTACCTTAAAGTACTGCGCCATATGTGTTTGTAAAGTCTTAGCATTTTCTAATGTACGGTTAATAATGTAGATTTCTTTTGCCTCATCGGCTACGGCTGTGTAAGCTGCATAAGCTGCGCCTCCACTTCCTATAATTGCCACTTTTTTATCTTTCCATTCCACAAGATGCTCTTTTAATGAAAGTGCTAGACCTTTGGCATCTGTATTATGTCCTATGTAGCCTTTTTCTGTATACACTAATGTATTGATAGCCCCCACCTTTTGGGCTTCTGATGCGACTTCTACTACATATTTAAACATTTCCTGCTTATGTGGCATTGTTACGTTTAAACCCTGAATTCCTAAAGCATGCGCACCGCTTACAGCTTCTTTTAGATTTTCCTTTGTAACACAAAAGGGCACATAAACTGCCCTTTGTCCTAAACTTTTTGCAAGTGTATTATGAATAAGAGGTGATAAAGTATGTTCTATAGGATTACCAATCACGCCACATACTTTATCACTTCCCTTGATGTACGCGTCTTTCATATGCTCTTATCACCCTTTTTTCTATTCCTCTTTTAACTTTTGTCTTCCATTCATCCTTGTCACTTACTGGTTTTACTAAAATGGTTTTAATTCCCGCTAAGTTGCCACCATATACATCTGTAAAAATTTGATCCCCGACAATCACAGCTTCTTCTTTTTTACATGCCATTAAATGAAGGGCCTTTCTAAAGTTTTTACCAAGTGGTTTTTGAGATTCATGCAGTGCAATTACCTTAAGCTTTTCATTAAATTTTACAACGCGGTCTTTTGTATTATTTGAAACCAATGTAATTTTAAAGCCTTCCTCTTGCAATTTCGTAAAGAATTCAATTATTTCATCATGGGGTTCCAGCACATCATATGGAACAAGGGTATTATCTATATCAAAGATAATACCCTTGATGCCTTGTGCCTTTAATTCTTCTAAATCCATATCATAAATCGATGCAATATACGCTGTTGGGTATAACTTTTTAATCATTGTGAGCCTCTTTTTTAATTACTTTTTAGTCATTTCTCTCTCACCCAGGTTATCTATTTGAAGCTTAAGTATACTTTTCCGCTAATGTCTACTGACATTTGACATACTTGCATTATAGTTTTCCTCAGTGAGTGATTCCATATTCACGAATTCAATAAATTCCACTTTATCGCCATCCATGCCTACAAAATACTTATATTTATAATATACTATTTCATTATTGCTTAGTAAAGCTTTAATTGGCAAAGTCACCATAAAACGCATTTGCATCTTTGTACTATAAATGCTCGGTATGATTTGAATCGTATCGGCTGTAACTGTTATGGCGATGATATTGTCCTTATAAGGATTAATTGTATCTGAAAAAGCACTTGCATAACTTGTCGGTTCTAAAATCATCTCCTCTAGAAGCCCCTTTTCTTCCCAAAATAATTTAACAGCTTCATATCCCGTTTCTAGCGCCTTATGATAATACTTAAAATCTTCTTTGAAGCACCCCATCATTTGATTAAAAATTTTCTCTATTAACATTTTTTCTTTTACATTCGCTGTCACCTTATAAGCGACTCTTGTGACATGCTGATTGCACGTTGCCTTTGCTCTTGCATTCTCTTGTACCATTATAGGCTGCACCTCTTGAATGCTTTTTATCTTTAAAAATTCTCCTGACGCTACTGTTACCCAATATTTTTGTATAAGCTTAATCTCATCCTTTTTCTCATCTGTTGCAGCAACTGCATAAATGTAATCATCCGCTTCTGGCATTTCTTCATTTTCACTATATGTTAAAACACTTCCCGTCTGACTTAATACATTTTCTCGTAAATCATAGTAACCTGTTTCAGCTGCCCATACATAATTTTCTTCAAACGCCCTTAAGTTTTGAACCGGGTTAACTGTGGTAGCTGCCACTTCATAGACTATGTCTTCTCCCCGCAACCGTGTGGATATAATCTCCACTTTCTCCAATCTTCCGCTACCATATGTAACATAGTCATTAATCATTAATTTTTTAGGTAGCTGAATCTCATTGCATAAATACTGTTCCCCAAGCTTTTTCTTAACATCTGCACTCAAATAATTCCCTATTTTATCTAAAATGCTTTGTTTATAACTTTCTAAGTTCTGCCAGTATGCACTATCCACGCGCGGATAATTTCTATTTAAACTTAAAATTTCTTCTTCAGATAACGAAAAGTACTGCGCAAAGAAACTGTAAAAATCTGTTTCTGTAAATTGAATCTCTTCTGGCCGTTCTTGCCACTTCGGTAAAACTTCTGTAATTTCAGCTGTTCTTTCCACCGTTTTATCTTTACACCCTACACTCAAACTCATTACTATCACAACTGCCATATACAGTATTTTTTTCATTCTATCTCCTCCTATTCCCTCTCCTTCCTTAAATGCTCAATCTGCACTTTAATATCTTGTGTTTGTATTTCAAGCGCAGAATCTGTTCTATAAAATACCTTTCCTGCAGAATATTTTAACTTTTCATCTTCATAAGGGCCTAAAATCTGCTTTAAGTCAGTATTTTCTTTATATTTCGTAATTTTAAGAGCATCTAATATCTGGCGCATTAAAAGAGCGTCGGATACGTCTATCTTTAAAATCATATTCGGGTCATGGACTATTTTAAGTTGACTGCCTTCACCTACTACAAGTCCCGGACTATAATTTCCCTGCTCCGTTTGCCCTGTCATACGTATAGCTGGATTTGTAGGATTGCTGCCTTCATGTGCCCCCCCTACAATGATACTTCCTTCTATTTTTACCTCACCTTGAATCTTCACATCACCCTTACTGATAATTACGCCCTTAAACGTATTATTTTTTTGGCCTTCTTCAATTGTCAGCGTCCCATTTCCTGCATTTACAACAATACTTGGATAAGCTATACCTTGTCCATCAATTTGTACATAAAATTCATCCATCGAAATTGTTTGGTCATCTGCAATAAACACTTGTATTGGCTCACTGTAGCACCAAGCATGTGCCTTATTAGGCAGTTCACCTATCACATCTTCAAAATTTAAAAGTTGCGGTCTATTTTCATCATTCACAGTACCATAAAATACGCTTCTTTTAGCCGTCATATAACTACGCAGTCCCATATAATTCTCAATATACTTATCATCAGTATACGTTTTACCATACATAAGCTGTCTGCTATACCATGCATAATCCCGCTCTAGTTCACCTAAGTTTCTATAGTAATTAGCATGATTTCTATCTTGTTCTATAATATATGCAAAAGGCAAGTAGTCGCCATAGTGTTCTGTAAAATCTGCAATTGATGGCCGCTCTACATCCGTCGATAAAAAACCAGTCATAAAAAATTTTTTAGCTGTTAACTGATTTTTTAATCCTGCACCTGTTGTAATCTCTCCATTTGCAGTAATCTTAGCTGGTGCATAAGAGGTTTCATTTATATTGCTATCTCGTATTTGAATTTTATTTTTTTCAATTTCTTCATAAAAAGGTGAATCGGGCGCTAAATAACTACCATTCGCAGCCTCATCCTTTCCTTCACTATAGCCCTCCCATAAGGCCACTTGTGTAAAAGGCGCACCTACACTTTCCCACAGTTTCATAGGCCTTGCATCTTCCCACAAACGCATATAAGGTTGTCCACTTACTAAAATACGATAAGCTGAAATTACCGTATTAAATCCTCTTGCAAAAACGCAGCTACTATCGTTGGACACCTCCCACTGCTGCTGTAAATGCTTCCCAGATTCTACTTCTAAACTACTGCCATCATTAACGCCAAATATTACCCCCCCAACATCAATTCGGGAATCTCGCACGCCTTGGCTAATCATCACATCATTACTTGTAAATACATTTTGCCCCACCTTAATCCACAAGTTGCTGCCTTCTTGGTTCAACCCCTTTTGATTCGCTGTTTCTTCATCACCATCATCTATTAAACCTACCGTTCCTGCAATAATATCCCCTGTGTCTACCAAGATTCTTGTCCTTAAATCATACGATGTATTCGCCAGCCATCCATTGGTGGCTACAACATTATAAATACATGCAAGGTCTCCATTTTTTATATGTAATTCTCCCCCATTACTTACAACAATGCCACCCGTCTGCCTGGCATCTACCTCATCATTTAACGCAAGATATTCTACTCCCCTGCCATCTGCTTTATAAGTATGCCGTCTAGCTATCCCTTTCACTTGCATGTCCCCTTCTTCTATAATCAAACTTCCTCCATCAGTAATGACCACATCAGAGAAACTAATAAGCCCGCTAGCTACAATTTCTGGTGGTTGTGCCGCCCAAGCGTATTTTTCATGAATCTCATGTGGAATTTCCTCAGGTATAACAAGCATGACATCGGCAATCACCGTCTGACTGTCATAAATTGTACCATCTTCTGTATTTTTCGTTTGTGCTGTTCCAATAAGTTTAAAACGACTTTCATCAATTGCATTTTTCTCTACCTTCTTCACCACTTCTCCTTTGACTGTTATGATGGTCTTATAATCATTTGTATCAATCTGATCACTTTGCACTTCATAAGTAAAAGGGGGCTCGTTTATAAAATTTTCCATAATAAATGCATATAAGTATTTTTGAATATTTTCTCTTAACCCTTCCTCACTTTCTTCACCAGCCTTAGATGTTTTAATCATCAGTTTATCCTGATCATAATAAAATAGGTCATATTTTTTACAGCCCGCCTGCCCTTCCATAGCTTGTACTCTTTCATTTAATGCAGTCGGTGTCCCTAACTTAACCATATATTCATCTGTCAGCTTTTGAATGATATAAGGCATTGCATGTGCTAATGACTTATTGATTGCATCCACCTGTTTTTCTACACCTGATTTTGCCAAATAATAGGTATTGCTTGTCTGCCGCTCCACCATTGACACATCTAACTGCACATTAGCTATATGTATACAGCTCACAACAACTATAGTAAGTATCAAAATTACAATGGCGGTCATCAACATAATGTTTCCACCTTGTTCCTGCCTACGCATATTTTTCCCCTTCATTTCATTTTACTCATAGCTATATACATCTATCATTTGTTTTACAACCTTCCCCGCTTCTCCTATCATTGGCTTCATATCTCTGGTAACAATTGCAATGATGAAGTTATCCTTAAATCCTATATCCTTGGTATATTGAATACTTGTTTTACTATGTATTCCCTTATCAACCGCTACGATTTCTATCTTTTTATTGCTATGTTCTAAGCTGCCGTCTTTCACATCCTCATTATTCTGACTACCTTCTATCACTCGTATTACCTGATTTCTTTGTGTTTGATTCACAAATGTCAAGGTGAGCTTCTCATTATCCTCTAATGTTTCAAGACCATTACGCCCTAAAAGCTGTCGTATATCTACATTAATAATGCTCATTTCATCAGACTTGTAATCAGTTCCCATTATGCTTGTGTAAATAATTCCTATAAGTCCCTTGTTATTTTTAACTGGCTTTGGTTCTTCCATTATAATTTTCTCTCCACTGGATATTCCTGTTATCCCTGAAGAATCATTAAGTTTACCACTTATATTCTCTATCCCTTCTTTGCTTAATGTAATCGTATGTTCGCCTATTACTTTTAAACCATCCATTTCCCTAGGTGCTAACTGGGCTTTCCAAAACTTCGTTTTTAAAGCTTCACCCATTTCAAAGCTAATTTTTCTACTCTCTACTTCATAGTCATTAAAACAATATATTGGATGTGTATAAAATTTAGCTGCTCGTTCTAAAGCCTCCTTATTAAACACTAAAGCCTCTTTACTCCTATCGATATTTTCTGTGCGCCATATGGCCACTTCATAGGCATACCGTTCACTCCCATAGCGTTTGTCCATAACTTTTTTATCTAATGCTTTAAAATCTTGTTCCCATAAAAAGTCAGAAAGTAGACCTTTTTCTAGAGGTGTGGTATCTATATACACCTCTTCTAAGCAAATTTCAATACTTCTTCTCGCTTCGCCTCCTACTGGATACTCTAAAATCTCATGATTATCTTTTTGCTTCTTTAATTTAATGTCTTGTGTTAACTGTTGTTTGATTCTTTCTAATAAGGCTTCTGTATACACTGTACTTTCCGTCAAAGCCTGTGCTGTCCCCCGCACTTTATTACTGGCTACAAAACTCATACAAATGGGCCCGATTACACTGGCAATTATAAGCATACAAACAAGTACTTCCACATATGTAAAACCTGCTGACACCCTTTCTTCATACCTTTTATGCATTCTTTTTATCATTCTCCTCCCCCTACTCATCCTCAGTAAGTTTTACATTTCCCTTTGTTTCTCCTGCTTGTACTTCTTCATCAAACTTGTCATAAATATGAATATGACTTAATAAGCTCCCCTCTAAGTCCACTTGTATTTCATCTTTTCCATAGTTATAGACATAAATATGTACATGAGGCATGGCATTTTGTACTTGTCGCATACTTGAATGAATATATAATACAGGTTGCTGCATTATTTCCGCACAAGTTATCTGTTTAACATTTCCATTTTCATCTTCCATAGAAAACTCATATCCTGCCTCATTAATTGTAATCGTAATATATACATTGCTTTGTGTAACAAGGCCTAAATATTGCTTTTCTTTACCTGGCCCCATCAGTTTATATGTATCTCCTGATGTTAAAATATCTTCTACATACAACTCAAAAACTGAATTTAAATACGGTATTTCTTCATATTCTTCTACCCGATCTGCACTTAGCACAGATGATGACATCACAACTTCCTCCGCTTGCCCCTTACCTGCCAAACGATTTGCAAATCCCACACCATCAAATGGTTTGGCATTATTGTTAATGCTATTAAAACTTACGGCATATTCCTCCTGCTCTTCTTCCATTTCTGCTCTGACATAAATAGAAAAGTTTAACTGTACAGATACTACCTCTGATAAATCTTCTCCAAAAAAGCCTTGTAATGTTTCTAGCATCTCTTCATTTTCTGTGAGCTGTAACTGATTATCTATCTGAATATTATTCATGTGAATAATCTGATATGCCCCATTGATATTCTCAATAAAATCCTTTACTTCCCCATAATAACTCGTAAAACTAACATTATAATCTTTTTGAATAATGGGTATCATCTCATCTTTAATAGGTACACTACTTACTTCTACAACTTGTACATCATAAAACTTATTGGTATCAAAAATACTATAGATTTCCCCTAATAGTTTTGCAGTAGATGCCATATTGGGCATCGTGCTTTTCACAGCCTCTTGCTTAGACCTTATAGTTTCTAATTCTTTTTTTGTTTCAGGTAATTGCTTTAATCCTTCTTCTAATCGTACTATATACGCTGTTGTCTTTTGAATCTCATTAACCTGATTATTAATCTTAGCTTGATCTTTACTATAAATATTAACTAAATAATATCCTTGTGCACCTAATATGAAAACAAGCAATATCATAGAACTTATTTTCTTCCCCCCTATAAACTTCATCCTAACTGCCCCCATCTACCATGCTTCATCTTCTTCTAATACTTCCTCTATGTCTTCCTCTGCAATCACCTGTGACGCTGTTATTTCCTCCACACTCCCTATTGCTATCGTATAATTATAATAAGACATTCTTTCTCTTTCTTGCTTGTCTGCGGTAAAGCTTACATTGCCTCCGCCATATTTGCTTTCCAAGGTTGTCACATAACGCAATACGGCATTATAATTTGAAGCAACACCTGCTAAATTAATTGTATCCCCCATTATCTCCTCACCCGCTGTAAGGCTTAATGACTGAATAACTACACCTGTAGGTACACTGGTCGTTAAACTATCTAATATTCGTACACTAATAAAATTGGAGCTTTTTAGTGTCTCATATCTTTCTGTCCATACCTTTAATTCAGCCTGTGCCGCTTCTAACAATTTCATTGCCTCATCTACCCCTTCATACTTAGAGACATTGACCTTTGCTTGTAAGGTATCTAAAGTTGCCTGTTGCGCCTTAAGCCTTATGTGAGGTATGATTACACTCACTATAGCAAATACAATGCATTCTATAACCAAGATCCCTATACCTATGTATTTATAACTTCTCATTTGTCGTTCCCGGCTATACATGACAGGGAGCAAATTAATTTTTTTGATATCTTGCTTCATACCTTCCCCCTCTCTATAACCCATTAATAGCTCCTAATATATTCATAAAAAAGCGTCTATATGGCTCAAATTCAACACCAGTCTTTTCAGTTACCCTACTAAATTCACTCAGTTTTTCTACAGGTATATTCAGCGCTTTAGCAATACAATTTTTAATCCCTTTAATATTAGCGCCACCACCCATTAAATAAATCTTTTCAATAAAGCTATTTTCAAAACTTGCATAGTAAAATTGCAAAACACGTTCTAATTCTTCAATTAAACTATATTTTATCTGCTGATGAATCACTTCTTTTAAGTGCAACTCCTGAGTACACGCCTCCTCTTCACCCTCTAATTCACCCAGTTTTTCATTAACTACCTCATTAATATTTTCTACACCAAAGTCAATCGTCTTTGTAATCACTGCTTGTTCATCTACAATAACCGTTACCACTGTACTACTTGCGCCAATATCTAAGACCATCAAATGACTGGCTGTCTCATAAAGGATGCCGTGTACTTTACCAAATGCAAATTCTAGTGCTTCTGAAGGAATCGTAATCAAGACAGGTGTTTTCTTTATACTTCTTATAAGTTCTGCAACTGGTAAAACAACTGTATTAGGTGCCGCTACTAAAAGTATTTCATTTTTAATTCTGCCTTTCTCTTCTCTTTCTCCTACAATTTTATAATCTATTTGATAAAGATCCTTTTTAACCGGCAAATACTGTTCTACTTTAGTCTCTAAGTTTCGTTTCATCAGTTTTTCTGGCTGCTTATCCACAGTAATCTTGCGAATAATGATATGACTACTTTGAACAACACTTACCACCTTACGTGCTTTATACTTCTTATCATGTATTTCATTTAATAATACAGATTTAATGACTTCCAAGTCCTTGAGCTGTCCATTACTTATACAGTTTGGCGGCGTATCAATCAAAGAAAACTTTTGAATCTCTAATGTTGCTGCACTTTTAACCACTTCTATCATTTTGATGGTATGACTTCCTATCTCTATCCCCATAATATGTTCAGCCATCATTTCACCTCTTTCAAGTTCCAAGCTTTTAATCTATTTTTTCTTTATAAGCTAACGATTCTGTAAAACTCATTTGTTCTCCCATTGTTTGATTTACACCGCCTATAACACATGTAAAAGTAATATAATTTGAATCAGCCATTCGTACCACCTTCAATTCATCTACCAAATCACTAATCAGATTTTGCGTATCACTTTCTTTCCCTTCATAAAACAAACTATATTTTCCTTGCTTAAGATTATAAATACTGTTTTTTCTAAGCCTAATTTCACCCACTGTATTTTCTGCTGTAACATACTTAATCTCGTCTAGCATTCCTTTTATTTCTAAATCAGAATCTTCAGCGCCATTTTCAATCACTTTAACACTGCTGCCATCTTGTACCTTAATGCTTACTTTAGTGGCTCCCCTTATTTCATCTCGAATAAAATCACTTACAATACGTATCTGTTCACTGTAATTCACCTTTGTCCGAAACCTTACAACTCCCTCATAAATATTAGAAACAGTTACAATCATAACCTGTAGTAAAACAGCCGATAACATAATACTAAGCACCATTTCTAATAAACTAAAACCCTTTTGTTTCATCAACCTCCTCCTTAACTCATACTTTTTATACCTCGGCTCCCCATATCAACATAAACATTGTGGCAACACACAGAAAAGGACCAAAAGGATAAGGTTCACTCTTTTTCCTGATTACTAGCAAAATAGCGCCTACGCCTATTGCCATGGCACAAGCGATTATCAGCATTGTACAAAGTTGCCAACTTCCTATGAAAAGGCCTAGCATGCCCATTATACGCACATCCCCAAAACCAAGTCCCTCTCTGTGCATTAACTTATTAGATATACTATAAATAAGATAAAACCAAATGTATCCTGCACCTCCAGCTACAAGACCTGCCCATAAATAACCCCAATCCTGATAGATGATACTTAATACTACCTTAAATCCAATTCCTAAAAGGCTCCCAAATATAATTATGGATGTGGGTAAAATCATACACCTCATATCAATGAGACTTAGTATAATAAGCACTATACAAAAGCTCATATTCATCAAAGTAATTACAGACATACCTTCTGCGAAAGACCTGTCTTGCCTCAAATAACAAAATCCCAAAACAAGCCCCGTATAAACACCAGTCAATACATAACGTCTAATTCTCTTGTACTTACTATCACACGTACGACCTTTCCCTTTAGGCTGCCACCTCTTCTCCATATACTTATTCAAGCAACATCCCATCATCATGCCTAATATCATCACAACAACTTCTTCCATTACCCTCCTCCTTCAGTAACCAGTCCTCACATATTATTTAACATTTAAAGTAACATCCTTCTCACCGTCTTTTACAATCCATATATCTTTATTCGCATCATTTACTTTTAACATATCATAGTTTGCTTCATCTACTACCAACACAAAATGATTTAGCTCCCCAGAAAACTTACAGGCCGCTGGCGTTGTTTGAAGCATTAACTTGGAATCCATCAAATACTTCGTGTCTAAATAGCCATTTGCAAGCAAATCCTTTAGCACCTTTCCTTCATTAATATCACCATCTACATTAAAAGTTCCTGGCGTTGTTCCTACATCAGCTTTGTAGATGTCAATTTGCTGCTGGATTACTTTAATGCTCGCAGCATCTGTTGTCAATCTAGCTCTTGCTGAAATCGTACTAAATTGTGGTACAATAACGGCACCCAAAATCGCCATAACTGCTACAACTACAATTAATTCAATCATTGAGAATCCTGCCTCACCTTTTGTTTGCTTCATCTTATTACGACTCCTTTTAAATAGCCTGCCTTATTCTCTTACATAATAGCTGTAGCCGCTGAAAAAGTAGGTTGCACAACTGCCAGCATGAATCCTCCTACCAAAAATGCCATTACAATAGTAAGCATAGGCTCCATCAGCACCATCAGCTGCTCTACTGCTAACTGAACTTCTTCTTTAAAATAACGACTCATTTTAACCAACATATCATCTAAGGCACCTGTCTCTTCTCCAATATGAATCATGCTCTTTAAAATAGGTGGATAGATGCTACTTTTCCTTAATGCATCATATAAACTGCTCCCTTGTTTTAAATCCTTCATGACCTCTTCTAATTCTTGACGAACTACTGCATTATCCATGACTTCTTTTGTAATCTCTATGGCTTGCAACATTGGAATACCAGATGATATAAGCATCGACATAGTAGCTGAAAAATTAGCTGACATTGATTTTTTCTTAAGCTTTCCAAAAACAGGAAGCACTAAAGCTACTTGGTCTATCATCTCTTTCCCGCCTTTAGTTCTTGGGATCAATATACTTATCCCTACCCCTATGACACACACTACTAAAATGATCAACCAGTTTCCCATAATAAAATCACTTAACCCTATCATTATCCGTGTAGAATTTGGAATCTGAGCTCCTGTTTCTACCAGTAAAGTCATAAAGTTTGGTACAACCTTTATCATTAATACAATCACAACACAGATTAAAGTCAAAAGTACTAAAGTAGGATATGCCAATGCCCGCTTAATCCTTTGCCTAATCTGTAATTGATTTTCAAAATGGTCAACAGTTTGACGCATGACTTGTTCTAATCTGCCAGATGCTTCACCACATTCAATCATGTGAACCAAAAGTTTTGGAAAAATCTTTTCTTGAACTGCTGCCTCCGAAAGCCGGTCACCACACATAACTGCTTCTTGAATATTTCTAAGATGGCTTTTCAGCCTTTTATTTGTACACTGCTGCATACAAACCTCTAAAGCCATAGAAATACTAATGCCAGCTTGTATCATAGCGGCAAACTGTTTACAAAAGAAATTAATATCCTTTAAAGCAATGTGCTCCTCTAAAATTAACATGCTAGTCTCCCTTCACCTACATCATTTAACCTTAAGCTTTTGCAAGTAAACATTTAAATTCTTCTCCCCTAGGTGCATAATAACTAGCTGTTTCTAATGTAATTTTTCCTTCATTATAAAGTTGTGCAAGAGAGGCTTCCATGGTTCTCATGCCTTGTACCATTCCTGTTTGAATTTGAGAATAAATTTGATGTGTTTTTTCTTCACGAATAAGATTGGCAACAGCTGTATTGGTCAGCATAATCTCTAAAGCCACACAGCGACCTTTGAGTGTCTTCTGTGGCACAAGCTGTTGGGAGATTACACCTTTTAAAATATCTGCAAGCTGCATACGAATCTGCTGCTGTGCATAAGGCGGAAAAATATCAATAATACGATCAATGGTTGCTACTGCCCCTATTGTATGCAGTGAACTTAATACTAAATGGCCCGTTTCAGCAGCCGTAATAGCTGTAGCAATAGTCTCTTGATCCCTCATCTCACCTATTAAAATGACATCCGGATCTTCTCTTAGTGCTGCACGCAGCGCCGCATTATAATTTTGACTATCTATACCTATTTCACGCTGATTCACCATACTATTTTTATGCGCATATAAAAATTCAATGGGATCTTCTAAAGTTAAAATATGTTTATGATATTTTTGATTGATATAGTCAAGCATTGTTGCAAGTGTCGTAGATTTGCCACTTCCAGTAGGACCTGTTACAAGGATAAGCCCTCTTGTATGGTCTGCTAAACTTTGTAATATAGAACGCGGCAGTCCCATTTGTTCCATAGTGGGAATCTCTACACCAATATAACGTAAGGCAGCGGCCCAACTTCCTCTTTGCTTAAACACATTGACACGAAAACGTCCCTTATCGGCTAAAGTATATGAAAAGTCTACTTCATTGTTTCCTTCAATCTGTGCTACAAGTCCCTTTGCTTCTAAAAGCTGTCCTATAAGCTGCCTTGTTTCTATCTCTTCTAATACGGGTAAATCTAACGGTATTAACTGGCCATGTAATCTAATGGTTGGCGGAATTCCCGCTGTTAAATGCAAGTCAGATGCTTGCCTTGCAATGACCATGCACAATAATTCATTAATGTTCATTCTGCATCCCACCCTTACTGCTCATATGTGATACGTAACATTTCTTCCAAAGTTGTAGTACCCTGTCGTACATTGTAATACGCATTTTCCCACAAGGTACGCATGCCTTTTTGCTTAGCTACTTCTTTAAGTTCTTCTGCCGTCGTCTTACCCGAGGCAATCATTTCTTGCAACTGATTATCCATCACTAATACCTCATGAACAGCACTTCTTCCCTTATATCCTGTTTGATGACAGCTTACACATCCTCCTGCTTCATACACCTCTATTCCTTGTGGTACCTTATAAAATGCGGCCTCCGAGGCTGTTACAACATGCTTTTTACAACAAAGAGGGCAAAGTTTGCGTACCAGTCGCTGAGAAATGACACCTTTAACTGCAGCACCTACCATATAAGCCTCTGTTCCCATATCAATAAGTCTTGGAATCGAACTTGCTGCATCATTTGTATGCAGTGTACTTAAAACCAAATGCCCCGTAATCGCTGCACGAATAGCAATACTACTTGTCTCTGCATCACGCATCTCACCTATCATAATAATATCTGGGTCTTGACGTAAAATTGCACGAAGCACCGCTGCAAAAGTAAGTCCTATTTTATGATTCACAGCCACTTGATTAATTCCCTCTAACATATTTTCAACAGGGTCTTCAACTGTCACAATGTTTAGAGATTCCTTATTAAGTCGCCTTAAGGTAGCTGCTAATGTAGTCGATTTTCCACTTCCTGTGGGACCTGTCAGCAAAATAATGCCATGAGGATTTTTAAGTAAATTTTCTACCTTAATATAATCCTCAGGAAAAAATCCAATCTCTGAAAGTTCTCGTTTCTTGTCCGTCCGATAAATGAAACGAATAACCGTTTTTTCACCATAAATTGTGGGTAAAATACTAATACGTAAATCTACTTTCTGCCCCTTAACGATTTTCGACATACGCCCATCTTGTGGTAAACGTCGCTCTGCAATATCTAGTCCTGATACAACCTTAATATGAGATGTTATGGCGCTTAACGTTTCTTTGCTCACATTTATCACTTCACGCAGCTGTCCATCTACTCTGTAACGTACGCATACCACCCGTTCAAAAGGCTCAATATGCAAATCTGATGCACCATCTAAAATACAGCGTTCTAAAAGATTATTTACAAGCTGTACCTTTGATGAATCTTCTCCCATTTCCCTTTCAGCTACTCTTGTCTCCTGCTTTTCTTCTTGAAGTTCCTTCTCAACTTGAAAAACAATATGCTTAGTTTGTGCAGAAATATACACTTGGTTAATCAGTTCATCAATAGCCCTTCCTGAAGCTAAAACTGGCAAAATCTCCATCTTTGTGCTAATTCTAATATCATCTAGGGCATATATATTTAATGGTTCTGTCATAGCTACGCGAAGCTTATCCTTCTCGGCGCCTATAGCAATGGCCCTATGCCTTCTTGCAATAGGTTCCGGGATTTTGGTCGCACTACTTAAATCAATAGCGCACTGCAATAAATCTACATAAGGAACATTTAACTGCTCTGATAATATCCTTAATAAACCCACCTCTGTTACAATCCCCTTCAAAATAAGGATTTCCTCTAATCCCTTTCCCGTTTTTTCTTGCTCGTTAGCAAGGTCTTGTAATACCTTGGGTGTCATTATATTCGCCTCTAAAAGCAACGCCTGCAGTGTTTTTTTCTGCACCTTTTTCATATGTTATCTCCTTAACATGTCTATTTTACCCCTTACACTACATTTTGTTTTTATATTCAGAAATTTTAATCAATTATTGTAATCATTATACTATTTAACTGATCTATAAGCAACATTTTCTTAACAATTTATTCCATATTCACTTTTATATACTAAATATAGCCTTAAAAAATAACATTTAGTCACCTATACTAATTTTTTATTATTTTTTTGCAATTAGTGCTACCCATTAAATCAGCTTTTTTATAGCTAACGCAAAAAACCTCAAACTTAGCTCTGCTAAGTTCAAGGTTTTTACTTTACCTATTAATTTTACCTTTTCTAAACTTTGTCGTTTATATATTTCTATGTTTTCCTACCTTTCTTGAAAACAACCTACACTTAATTTCTTCTAAGCATAAGCTAGGCATTACCCTTATAAATAGCCTCCCGATGCTTTATAAATTCGCAAAAATCGGTAAGTCCACTTAGAAATATATATTTTATAAAGTTCAGATAAGGGGGAGGCCAACCTTTTTTTAATTACTACATGAAAAGTTTCTGTTTAAACTGCTACTTAAACATCTACCTTGGTACCCATAACTAAAAAAGGCCATCTAACTTTAATAATACAATGAATTGATATGTGTGTAAGACCTTTTCACCCACTTAACTAAACTAAGCTTTATAAGCATCCTTGCCGCCATAAGTTTGACAGTGCTCATCCCACCATGTTAGCTACTCGTCCCGCCAGCTTAAAAAATAAGCTTGTCAGCTTTGCCCTTCAAGTTCTGTGATTTGCCTTACACTTATCTATATGTTAAGTTTTAAAAAAATCCCTACCTATTTTATAAAACTTTATAAAAAAATAAGCCACATCATAAGCAAAATGCTTAGTGACGTGGCTTATTTTTTTACATTTATTTATGTAATAAATGATTATTTGTTCATTGCTTCTTGGATTGCAACGGCAACTGCTACAGTAGCACCTACCATTGGGTTGTTACCCATACCGATAAGACCCATCATTTCTACGTGAGCAGGAA
>DYCF01000044.1:0-11383 GCA_019418225.1 Clostridiales bacterium
GGAAAAGAGTTGATTTGATTAAATTAACTAATGTACCAGCATTACTAAATAAGCTGGGTGGCATTGATAAACTAGCAGAGAAAAAGGTTATTTCAAGTTCTGATGTTTGGATAAAAGGGACATATACAAAAGAGAATGTAAGAAGTTTATTGATTAAGTATATTATTTACTCTAAATAATAAGATAAACAAGAAGTCCAGTAATGTTTTTTATACTAAAGCCAATATAGGATTTGGCCTATACTGACTTTAATGAGATGTTAATGAGACCTATAATAAGTAAATGTAAAGGATAGATGATATAAAATGTATATTTTAGATTAAATCCTTTTTTTTGATTATAGAATAAAATAAGAAGTGAAGCTAAGGTAATAGCTATAAAATTACCTATATTATAATAGACTAATATATATAATAACACACCCCATATAATTATGCATAATGATTGTATTAGTTTATATTCCTTCGATAAGTATAAAGCTACTATTAAAAATATTCCTAGTAAAAAATTACCGTAGTCTGCACGTAATGCAATTAATAATAAATTGCCTATTAGAATTAAAAATAGCAATATATAATGGTATTGCTTATTAAAAGATTTATTTTTTAGTACATCAATAGAGTGAAGAGTTGCTAGGCCTATGGATAAAGTGTAAAAAATATTCAAATCATTACCAATTAGTGTTATTCCATTTACTTTAACAAATAGACTGGAGACTATTCCTGCTAATAGTATTAGAGGTGTGGTAATTGAGAAGCACTTGTGAGCTATTAGGTACCAGTATGTTATTGATGTAATAAAGGAAAAAACTAATGTAATAATGTTTATATTAGTATGATTAAGAGAAAATAGATTATTTATAGACTGTAGATTTGTAGGATAAGTAGCTAAAGTATATGGTACTTGAGATAGGATAGCAAATAAAAGCATTCTTGAGAAATATTTATTTTTATTCTTAGTATACTTCCAGCCAGTTATTAGTAAAAATGCAAATATAGGAAATGCAAACCTTCCGATATAACCCAATATAACTGTTAACTGGTGTGAAAGGCTTCCCCAGCCAGTCATATCACCATATGCATATTTAATATGATCCAATATCATAGCTATGCAAGCTATTATTTTTAAGATAAATGTACTCAAAGTATTTCCTCCTAAAGCTATAATAATATAAGAGACTACTACAAATGCTATTTTGTAATAGCCTCTTAACTTAATATGTTAATCTATAAAGCTTGTGATAGAGAAGTTTCCAGTAAGAATATCATTAGGACTATAAACGTAAGCGGTATATGTAACATCTGGCTTGCAATTTATCGTAGTAGTAGTTGTTGCTGATCTATGATAATTGCTTGTAAAACTATAACCATTTGACCCCGTTATTTTAATACAGTAATAAGGATTTGAACTAGTAGGTGATACTTTTACTGTAAATGCATTATGGTCCTCATTGATAAGTGCTCCTACTTTGAATGACTTGAGTTTGTATTCCTGTTGTTGTGCAGCATAGAATGAGCCAGATATATCTATTTTTCTACTATTAATAGTGTTAGTTTCTATTGTAGTAGAAATTGTAGATTCAGCACTAGCTACTGTATTAGCCATAAGGCAAGGTGTTGCTAACGAAATTGCAAATAATGCAACTGTTAGTTTGGATAATATTTTTTTCATCATAAATCCTCCTAAATATAAAATAAATACTAAGATAATATAACATATAAAAATATTAGAATATAAAAATATGTATAAATGGTAAGAAAATATGTCTGAATGGTATTAAAATTAATATTATAAAAATAAAACACATAATTGAGGTACATTTAACGGAGATAGAAGCGCCACTTAGAGTTAGACGTGAAGAGCTAGGGGAATAGTCCTCTAGTTTTTTTGTGTTTAGAAACAAAAGCAAATCCTAGATTATGATGGTTACATGAACGGCTATGATAATTTGATGTAAGGACATAAAGAATAGGGATAATATGACGAAATATAAAATTGTAGTATTAAAATATTTTATAATATATTTGGAGACATACAATATGCATATAAAATTAAAAAGAATCAAGGGTGTACGTCAAATAGGTCCTACATGTGGTATATTTGCATTATCAATGATAGTTGCTACATATGAGGGTAAAGGTAAATATGAATATAATAAAAGAGTTAATGAATTAGCATATCAAATGTTAGATTTGGCAATAGCTTATAAGCTGACTCAAATGGGAGAGATATTTAATAGTCAGACATTACAATCATTAATAGATATAATAAATAGTTCGGGTATTTTGGAAAAAAATACAAGGATAGTATGTGAAAAAAAAGAGTTTGATGAAGGAAGTTTAAAATCGATAATACTAGATGCAATAAATAATAAAAAATATATAATGTTTCCGTATTATTCTTCTTGTGGTGCAGTAAGAAGTAAATGTTCTAGCCTTAATATGAAACATGTACATTGGGGAGTAATAGATAATATCAATAATAAGAGTAATAAGGTATCTGGGGTAGAGGGGAATATGTTTATATGTAGAGTATATAGTTTGTTTAGAATACCTAAGAGTATAGGGAGTCTAATTAAGTCTAATCGACTAATAGGAGATAGGTTTTCATGGAGAGAGTATTTTAAGGGAAGATGGGTCAAAGGGGTGTGTATTACAGAAAGAATTTGTATAAGAAAACAAAGTAGAAGAATTATGGGCAAAATATATGTAATGGCTAAACTCAAAAAATTAAAGGAAATAAGTAGTAGCATTGACATTGATTTAAGAGGAAAATTATTTAATATTTATTTAGAACGAATGAAATAATAGTTTAAGAATATCATTTTAGATGGAACAGAGTGCAGGAAGTTATTTTTTTAGAATTAATAAGGAAGGGTATATGATGAGTAAAAAGATTTCCACATTAGAAGTAATGATTGCCATAATAGGAATTGCGTTATTGCTATTCGCTCCTAATACATATGTGGATATATGCGAGTGGATAGGTGGTATTGTATCAAGCTATATAATACCATATTAATTTATGTTTCTATGAAAAAGAAAATAGAGCTTAGGTGACCTAACTTCTTTTTTGTTGCACAAATCTTATTTATTTGAAATAATAGTCTAGTTACATAATAATAAACAATATACATGACAGAATGAGAGGCTTTTAGATGAAAAAGGAAATAATTTTATTAATGCTTACAATGATGCTTGTTGGATGTGCCAGTGAACCAGTGAAAACTAATCAAGTGAGCAGCGTAGAAGTAGAGGAAGCAGGAACAAGTGAGCAAATCGAGAAAGTAGAAAAAGAGATAGAGGTTCCTGAGCTGACAGAAAGCGATAAAGAGATATTAGATTCAACGATTAGTGATTGGACTTTTGGAGTATATGATGATTGCGAATTTAAATATGAATATGCAAGTAAAGATGATGGCTCAGTTGAGTTGGTGATATTTGCAAAGATTTCACAGGATTACGTAGCTAATTTGTACGGCCTAAAAGAGTATGATTCTAATACCATTCAAGACCGTATATTTACAGACCTAACGTTTGAAAATGTATATATAACTTTAAATGAAATGGAAGATAGTATCATGTCTCAAGACATATCATCTATGACCATGATTTACAATGATTTAGATGGCTCATTCTATGGGGCTAGCTGCTTCCCAAAACCATATTAATTAAACATGACTCAGTACATTAAAGTGCTTGAGTCTTTTTTTTTATCCACAGATTTATGCACATATTTTCAACAATGCATTTCTATATTCGGTATCCACCGTATACCCCCTACGGTAATGACAGCATACCCCTATGGTATCCACCGTATACCCCTACGTCAATGACCGTACCATATAATATATATATAATAAACTTATAGAAAACCTATACATAATGCGTGCGTAAGGTTTAAATTTCATCAAAAAAAGCCAGTGACTTATTTATCACTAGCGTATTGCGTAAGAATAGTAACTATTAGATTGTTTAAACTTCTATTATCTTCTTTTGCCAATTCAGTAAGTTTGGCTTTTAGTTCTTTTGGAAGCACTAAATTACATCTTGTGTTATGCTCAGCAATCATTCCATGTCTTGACATTTTTTCTTCTCCTTTATATTAAACATACGTTTATTATACCATAAATGCAAGGTAAGCACAAACCTTACACTTTTTTTAAGAAAAATGGTTGACACAACCAAAGATATGTACTATATTATTTACATAAGGTTGTTACAACCAAACACAAACCGAAGAAAGGAGTCAGCTATGGAAAACAAAATTGATGGCTTATGGATGCCACTTGAAATCCTACAAGACAAATCTTTAAATGCCAATGAAAAATTGGTCCTATCTATTATAAAAGCACTCGACAATAGCAGAGGTTGCTTCGCTCATAATCAGTACATAGCTGATCTAATAGGTTTGAAAAAAAGAAGTGTATCTGAGATTATCACTAACTTAAAGAAAAAAGGATATGTGAATATAGAGATACAAGGGTATAACAGTAGAACCATAAATGTAATCTCAAAATCAGGTGAGGTTGCAGAGCAGGTGCAAGAACAAGCGCCAGTGAAAGAAGAAAATAAAGTAGTGTCACTTAGTAGCAAAAAGAATAATACATGTAAACCAGGGTATAAAAGTGGCAATAAAAATAATACAGGCAAGTCCAATGCCGAAAAGGGTAAATTCTTTGGTGGTTATTCGCATGGATTTAACTATACCCAATTAGAGGAACTGGAAACACAGTATGTAGCCAATCAATTAGGTGCAATGCACCAGGGTGAAATATCAGCCAAAGCAAAGGAATTACTATCAAAAGTACATATTGATGAAGAGCCTAGCGAGTGGCTAGGTGTCAACCAACTAAAAATATAGTAGATTAAAAGGAGACTAAAAATGACAAAGAAAGTGGTAAGTAAAGTTATGGATACAATGTTTGTAGTAATGGTTATAGCAAAAGTTGCAGCAGTAGCCTATCTTTTAGGTTTATGTGGTGGGTTTGAAAATGGTTCTATCACTGGGAAAGATTTTCTTATTCGCGCAGTTATAACAATAGTGTTTATCTGTATTGGTTAATGTTATGGCGACAGTTACATTCAGCATCAAGATAGATGCAGACAAAAAGAAGCTTTTAGAATCTATAGCCAAGAGTAATTACAGAAGCCTTAGCGGTGAAATTAATATGGCCTTGGATTTATACATAAAACAAGTGACTACAGGTGGTACATTTGTACAGATGCCTGTAAGCTTACCAGTTGTTCCAGCAGTACAGGAGCAGGAAGTAAAAGAAGACGTACCAATGACATTGGAGTCATTTGGTGATGATGAAGTAGATGACTTGTAGGGAGGAAGTATAGATGAAAGTAGGAGAGTTCAATAGTACTTACGAGTATGCGAAAAGTGTAAATGTTGTAACAGCTGACTGGTTTAATATGATGATGTGGTTTTGGATGCAGCTAACAGAGAGACAACATAGAAAAATGTATGAGTTAATGCTAATGCAGGGTGCAGATGAAACAGTAGTAAATGGTCAAAAAGGCATAAAATTAAAACATGGCTCAGTTATATTTGAAAGATATCAATAGGAGGACAGGTAAATGGCAATGAACAATGTAAAAAAAATCGGTGTAGATATGGGCAACTCAACAATTTGTGTTAGTGCCCTAGTAGAGGAAGCAGTTAAACAGGCTTATGCTAGTAGCGTGTATTCACTCGATACTGCGATTGTAACAGGTGACGTAGTAGAAAGTAAGGGTGTAAAGCTTGCGTTAGGCGTAGGTCAAACTACGCTTACTAACGTGGACAAGACTAATAGGGAGTTAATAGAACATCAATTACTTTGGGCAGTTAACTCAGCCTTTGGAGCAGGTACACATTATATTAATTTAGGAATAGGGTTGCCAATTAGCATTTACAAGGCTAAAAAAGAAGACTACACAAACGCTATCAAGTCACTTGGTACAATTACAGGTAAAATAAACGATAAGGATATAAGTGTGAATTTGGCGAATGTGAAGGTCATGGCAGAAGGACATGCCAGCATCAAGCCACTTGCCAATTACATAAACAAGGACAACACGACACTTTTAATTGACATTGGAATGAAGACAACAGACGTTTTACTTGTTCGCTATGATGGAAAGTTTATCATTGACAAGTACGCTACTATTCCGATTGCACTATATGACATTTACCAAGTGTTAAGAGAGGCGATAGCTCAGCAAGGCGTAGAGGTTAGCATTGAATATATCGATAAGCGTTTTCAATCAGCTAGTCCAGTTGTTAGAACTGAAAAAGGCGATTATAATCTAGCAGATCACTTAGCAGATGCCAAGCACGTATGCAATGATATTATGAAGGCAATAGAGAATGAATTTGGCAAGACAATCTTACATGATAAGCTGTTTACTGGTGGCGGTGCTGAGAAGTTTTTAGCAGCTATCGGGGATGTACCAAATAATATTGACGTTCCACAAGACTTAAGATATTACAGTAACAGTTTAGGATATCTGCTAGGGCTTAGATAAGCTCTAGTAGATTGGAGGAAATAGACATGATTGATATTAGATACACTAAAGATGAATGGCAGTCAATTATAGCCAAACATTATCATGAAGAATACTAAAACAAAACCAAATTTGCGAGGCAAGGATAATGCGAGAACTTAAATTTAGAGTATGGTGTGAAGATAGAAAAGAAATGTTAGATATTCAAAGACATTCTTTTAAAACAGGAAAGTCAATGCCTTATGGATGGAATATGCAATATGAATTTGATGCTATTATGCAATACACAGGACTTGAAGATAAGAACGGTAAAGAAATCTATGAGGGTGACATTGTTATAGCCTACAATGAATATTGCGACACCATTTGCAAAGGAAAAATAGTTTGGGATAAATGGGAATGTGGGTTTTCTATAAAAGGTGCAGAACCAACATTTATAGGATGGTATCCATCATTAGAGGTAATCGGCAACATCTATGAAAATCCAGAACTATTGCAAGATAAAGATGTAAGAGTGCTAGGAGTAGAAGCACAAGTTTGCGGTAATTAAAATCAGAGTTTGGGAGGTTTAGATATGTTTAATGCAAGTGTAAGCAATAACTCAAGAGTAGAAATAAGTGCAGTTAGTGGAACGATAGTAAAATCACATAAAAAAAGCTACATAAGAAGAATGCATATAGAATCACCTGCAGCTAAAGATACTTTTAGCAAAGGAAGTAGTGAAGTAGTATTACAAGCTATGAATACAAATGATGGATACTTGCTTGTTGAGGTAATAGATAAGAAGGATTATGAAGAAGAATAAAATATAAGTTTGAAAGGGTGATATATATTAAAAATTCACAATGTATAAATTGCGTTAGAATAGGAGGATATACTTGCCCTTACTGCATAGATGCTTTAAGAGAAAAACATAAGATACGCAATGATTGCAATAAACATATGACATTGGAAGAATTTGTGAAAGGAAATGTTCAGTTGAGCATATTCGATTTATAAAATCCAAAATTGAGAGGGTGATTGATAGTGGAATTAAAAGACAAGCTAGTTGGATTTTACAGAACATGGACAACTAGGAAACTTGCAAAGGCATTTTCAGAATATGCCAAGTCATTAGGCCTTAGAAAATGGGATGGAAGGAGAAATGATAACTCTAATACATTCTTTACTGAAGGAAAAGATGAAGGATGGGACAGAGTTATATGTTCTATAGTTGATCCAGAGAAGAAAGAGCAACATATTCAGATTGTATTAAGAAAATATAGTTATTTACTTATTCAAGTAGGTGAAAAGAAAATATTTGAGTATGACAGTAAAAAAGATTTGATTGAATGTGATGATGAAATGCTAAAAGAAGCTATGAAAAATCATAAGGCATTATTTGATGTTCTATTAAAATAAAATCAGAGTTTGAAAGGAGTAAGCTATGACAATTACTATTGGTTGTACAGTAGGTGTGCAAGATATGTGCAATAAACATTTATACAGAGTTGGTAAGGTAAAAGAAATTATCAGTGAAAACTGCTGTGTAGTTGAAACTAAAGAGATTGAAGATGGTGAAATGGTCTTTTATGATTTCATAGCATACACTACTGAAATTGATTACTGTAAGGGAACAAAAGGGGGAAATTAAAATGAAAGACAACAAAGACATATTAATTCAAATAGCCTTAATGTGGGCAGTGCAATATGAAAAAGGAAGTAAAGAGGCGTGTGATATGCTTTTAGGGTACTACAAAAAGGAATTAGGTGGATATGAATATAAGTATAAAAGTATTTATTAATGATGTGCCTTTTGAAGAGCTGAGCAGGGAAAAACAATATAAGGTGATTGAAAATATTATGTCTAATTCGTTAACTAATTTAGAGATAACAGGTCAAACTGAGAATGTTAATTACGAGAAGTATGAAATGGTTGAAAGTGCAGGAATTGAATGTTATGCACCAAAGGATATTGCAAAGATCTTAAGTATATCACAAGCAGAGTCATACAGAGTGTTTAAGACAAAAGGTTTTCCAAGTTTCAAATTAGGCGAGAGGATGCTAAGAGTAACAAAAAAGGATTTTGATGAGTGGTTAAATAAAAAAATAGATGAAAATAGCAGACTGTGATTAGCCTGCTTTTTATTTAGTATCATTATATTTAGACACTAAAAAGTCTATGTAAGCATAGAATTCAATTCGGAGGGTATCTATATCTGCATCTGTAAGATTATACATATCTATAAATATATCGAATAAATCTTGCTTATCTGTTAAAAGGCTTATAGGACTTATAGCTAGCTTTTCACATATTGAGTCTAAGGTATCTAATGTAATGTTTTGGTTTGCTTCATAGCGTTTAACAGAATCAATAGACTTATTAATAAGTGTTGCAAATTCTTTTTGAGTTAGCTTGAGACTTTTTCGAATTTCTTTGATTTTTTCACCAGTGTTCAAGTTTATCACCTCTCACAGATTATATACTATAAATTTACAAAAATGTTGAAAGGTGAAAAAAATTAAACTATAATGATTAAAGGTGTAATAAAGTGAACTATTTATTTAAAGGGGGTGAAGTGTTATGGATGAAAAAAAATAGAAGAAAAAATAAAAGAGGGGTTAGATAAAATACGTAGTAACAGTGAACAATCAGAGGAGTATATAAAAGGGTTTAAAGATTGTATGAAATTAATATGGAATGTATTTGATATAGAGTATTAGTAAAGTATAGTAAGTATGTAAAAAATAAAGCACACAAGACATAAATTATAATCTTGCGTGCTTTATTTTTATACTAAACATATAATTATCTAGAGCATAATAAAGAGTATGTAGTATTTTTGGGTAGCTAACAAGTAGCTAACAAAAAGAGATAATTGGCAATTAAGGCAAAGAGCATCAAGGACAGAAAAAGAACCTAGGTTTCAGGGGGAGAAACCTAGGTTGAGGGGGGATTTAGCGATGTACCTCACACTTGGTACGTTAATATTATGGTCAGATGAAAAAAAATATATACATTTATGAGAAAAAAATTTTAAAATTATTTTTTAATGAGTTATACGTTTAGCTTGAACAATTGTACGTGCATTATCAAGCTCGTAACTACAAGTTACAAGAGTAATAATCTGGTCAGTGGCTGTAAAGTTTATAGGACGTGTAAATAAGGAGCGGCTTTGGCAGGCATTAAGATAGTCTAGAAAGGCTGCATCACTTGCATAGTTTACGCCAATGGTTTCTTGGTTGGCATCTACAACATAAACAGCAAAGACTTCATAAGCAAACTGTGTATAAAGATTGCTGACATATATATAAGGATGTTTCTCAAAAAAATCTTTGTCTTTAAAATTAATTAGTGCGTGAAACATGGCGCCATTATTCATATTATGTCCATAGATTAATGTATTTTTATTGTCTAAGTCACTTTGATTTCTATGATCAATATAAATGCTGCCGTAGACGGAAGGTGAATTATTGCTGTCATAACTTAGATAGTATGTATTATCACTATGCTGGACTAAGGGATAATTAATAGGTGTATCTTCGATAGTAATCCAACCAATGACTTCTGGGTTAACGGCTAATAATGGTAAATATTTATCTTGTATTTGAGCTGGAGTCGGTGAAGTAGGCGTAAATTTAGCAGATTTGCAAGAATGCATTATTAAGGAAGAAAAGCTGGTTGGTGGCGTTTTAATAGGATAAGTTGGTGCTGTAAGTTGAGTATACAATAATGTTTGCGTTTTATACTGTATAAGTGAGCTGAGTTGAGGCCATGTAGCATACAGCATAAGCATCAGTCCACTAATGATGAGAAGAATTGCAAAGAATGTAATGATATGAGAGACATATTTCTTTTTCATGAAGCAATCAGTCCTTTTATAAAAAATAATTAAAGATTATAGGCGTAAACGCTATACATAGATTTCACATGTATAAAGTTTAGTTAGTTATTATGTCGTAGTTATGTGAAATCATTGAGAGAAAGCTATTTACGTACATGTATAGTTCAAGGTTATAGTTGGTTTCTCTATATTTATATTTCGAAAGCATTTATAATAATAATGAATAGTTTTGAAATAAACTTGGTTTAAAGTTTGCATTAAATTCATTAGAGCATGATATAATGAAGTATATCAATAAGGACAAGGTGGGAGGCAGAAAATGTTTTGTAATAACTGTGGAAATCAGATAAGTGATGATAGTAGATTTTGTCCAGAATGTGGGGCACAGCAAAATGTAGGTTCTAATAATAATCAAGAAGGACAATATTATTACGATCAAAATTATGCAAATGGCAATTACACAAATAGCAATTATGCAGATAACGGCTATGCCAATGGTAACTTTACAAATAACAGTTATGGTAATGGATATAATACGCAAGGAACAATGGGAGGCGGCTACAATAGATATGATGTACCACAAAAATCACGACTAGTAGCAGGACTTCTTCAAATTTTCTTAGGTGGATTTGGTGTAGGCCGCTTTTACTTAGGATATACAAGCATGGGATTAGGACAATTATTTACGAATTTCTTATGTGGCATAGGCTATATATGGGCATTTATTGATGGCATACTTATTTTATGTGGACAGGTAAAAACTGATGCACGTGGGATACCTTTAAAGGATTAAATAGGGAAGGTTAGTAGAAAGGGGGGCAGCTGGTGAGTTGCCCCCTTCTAGCTACTCCTTCCGTGATTTGTGAACCTCTAAGTTCGAGATACAAAGCAACGTGGTGAACTCGCGCGCACGTTTCACTGCGCTGCTCAAACAGCACCACTAAAGGCGCTTTGTATCTCTTCACTAAGAGGTTCATCAAATCACTCCATAGGTAGACTAGTAGGGGTCAACTTACCAGCTTTTTTTCTACAGACCTATTTGGGGGAGAGAGAAAAAAGTGAGGT
>DYCF01000044.1:11483-42468 GCA_019418225.1 Clostridiales bacterium
ACTTACCAGCTTTTTTTCTACAGACCTATTTGGGGGAGAGAGAAAAAAGTGAGGTGGGGGGCAGCTGGTGAGTTGCCCCCTTCTAGCTATTCCTTCCGTGATTTGTGAACCTCTAAGCTTGAGATACAAAGCAACGTGGTGAACTCGCGCGCACGTTTCACTGCGCTGCTCAAACAGCACCACTAAAGGCGCTTTGTATCTCTTCACTAAGAGGTTCATCAAATCACTCCATAGGTAGACTAGTAGGGGTCAACTTACCAGCTTTTTTTCTACAGACCTATTTGGGGGAGAGAGAAAAAAGTGAGGTAGGGGGCAGCTGGTGAGTTGCCCCTTTCTAGCTACTCCTTTCGTGATTTGTGAATGGGGTGTGATTGGAAAGAGGGGGAAATGAAATAGATATTTTATAGGGTAATAAACCAAACATTAATTAAACTAGAAAGATGGAAAATAATGAATGAATCCTTATCAATATGCTAGAAATATAAAAAGTGTAAATCTTACTGGTGTACAAGAAGCTTTAGAACAGGTACTTCTTTTAATTAATGAGGAGCTTTTAAAAGATTGTAAGATAGGAGAGTTAGGTTTAGATTTTTTTCAAGACACACTTGATTTTATCAAAGCACATGAAAAAGCGTTCTATCTTTTTTTGATAAAAAGGCCAAACTATCGTTTTATAGAAAAATGGAAGGCTGGTATTAAATATCATCTTTATGCAAGAGTCACATTAAGCATTGATAAGAGGAACAAAGAGTTTACATTGGAGATGATTGAAACAAATTAAAATCAGGATATTTCATACAGGATGGGTATGCGTATCACCCTATTTACCATTTGGAGGAGATGACTGCAATATCATAAAAGCATCAGGATTAATGACAAAAAAAGAGACCGTTTATGGCTTCCTGTATCAGCATATCTCATTGAACACCCCAAGGGAAAGATTCTTGTAGATTGCGGTTGGCATAGGGACATGAGTCCTAATGGAGAATTTGATAAGAAGGCACAGTAGCCAAAAGAATTTGATTGTAAATAGAATCCGTTATCAAAGTAAATGGTGGAAAAGTTGTAAACTTACAGGTTTTGATTGGAATGATAATGAAGGGCCTGTTAATAAATCCTATGACTTGTTTGGAAATGGCAGTGTGAAAATGATTAATATACCTGGCCATAGTGATGGGTTATGTGCAGTAAAGGTGAAAAATGAAGAGGGAAAATATGTTCTTCTAATTTCTGATGGGGGCTATGCCACAAAATCATGGAAAGATATGATTACATATGGAGTGTGTATGGATAAAGTTTCACAAAGAAAGTCATTAGAATGGATTAGGACTCAGAGCATGAATGAGAATTGTCTAGAATCAATTGCTAATCACGATATAGCTGTTATTCCGCATAATATTATTTTATAAATTTGAAGAAATCAGCAATAAGTTTAAGTCTTAGATGATTAAGAAATAGGACCTCCCAAAGGAGGTCCTATTTCTTAATTTAAATATCAACATATTTGTCTAACAAAGCCTATTTTGAACGTGTGTACGTATAGGTGCCATAGCGCGTTAGAAGTTCGCTAAGTTGGTAGGCTGTGTAGATTGCTTGTTGGAAACTGAGGGGGCTATCTGGGGAGAATGATGCTGTTGTAGTGTCCGTTGTCATGAGACCTGATTGTACCATGAAGGTGATGGCGTCGTCATAGCTTGCTGAGACGCTGGAGAGGTCTGAGATTTGAGGGACAGTTGGCAGATAGCTTGTGTTGAAGCCTAGTTGTTGTAAGAAGGTGTAGCAAGCAAGGGCTGCATCCTTTCTAGTGATATTTAAGTTTTCTGTGTAGATAGAAGGTTGGTTATAAATAATTTGACTGCCAATTAAATTTTGATATTTACTTGGTGCGGCACTTTTTAGAAGTGTGAGAAATTCTCTTTTTGTAATAGGTGCCATATAATTTCTTGTGGAAGGAATGATCCAACCTTTTTCAATTGCGAGTTTAACAAAAGGTTCTGCCCATTCGGAGTAGCTTTTGTTTTCAATTTGAAGTTCACCTGTGTCCGTTTTTACGAGGCTGAAGTTTTCAGCACCATATTCTAGAAGCTTATTCATATCAACATATTGATTAGGTGCATCTGTGCGCATGGTGACAGCAATGAGGTCAATATTATCATAACTAGCTTTAGTAACGAGTGTACGTTTAGCAGGGGTGTGGTAACCTGTCTTGCAACTTGTAACATGTTCGTTATAATAAGCACTACTTTGATCAAAGAGTGCTGAAGTATGTGTGAGTGGAATTTGTTTGCCTGTGTTTTCTACATTAAATGTATAAGTAGCTGTACCAGCAATCTTAGCGAGTGTTTCATTAGCAAAGGCACCACGTGCGATTTCGCCTAAATCATGAGGCGTAGTATAGTGATTTTCATCATGATAGCCATGAGGGTTCACAAAGTTAGAAGAAGTTGCACCAAGTAGCTGAGCCTTTTCGTTCATCTTTTTAGCAAAGGCTGAAATACTGCCAGCATCTTTGACAGCCATGTCATGAGCTACGAAGTTATCAGAAGCCATCATAATTGCGTGAACGCCGTCTTTAGCCGTATAGGTGTCACCTACATTTAAGCCAATTTGGCTGCTATCTGTAGGTACATTATTTAAGGCATCTTGTGTTTTAGTTACTAATATATTTTCATCTAAATCTTCTACTAAAAGTAGAGAGGTTAAAATTTTAGTTGTACTTGCAGGATAAAAGGTTTCATTTGCATTTTTGGCAAATAAGATTGTATTAGTTGTAGGCTCTATTAAAATGGCACCATCTGAACTTAGTTCAGGGAGTGGTGTAGCCATTAAACTATTACAAAGTATTGAAATACCTAAAATGAAGTAAATAAATTTACGATACATCAAAAGTTCCTTTCTGTAATTTATTAGAAATACTTCTTTAGAACAACATTATAGCACTAAAGACAAGGGGGGACAAATGATATAGAAGGTAAATCTAGATATGTATATCCCTATATTAATAAAAAAAATTTATAAAAATGTATATTAACCTCAAAATAGACCATACTTTAGAAGAATATAAGTAAAAATTTGAAAGGAGATTTATAAATAATGATGTATCAATCCTTAGAAAATTTTTCCCTAAGAAAAATTAATTATGTGAAAACAAGAACAACGATTTTGAAAACAGCAGCTAATCTGTTAAAGCAAGAAGACTTTTCAGATATTACAGTAGATGAAATTTGCCAGAAGGCACAGATTTCAAGAGGCACATTCTTTAATTATTTTCCAACGAAAGAACATATATTTCATTACTACTTAAGAATCTTTACAATTAGGATTGCACTTAGAATGAAGGAATGGCCTGAAGGACTAAGTTTTCATGATAAGATTACGCAGATTTATGAATGGTTTAAAGAAGATAAACAATATGCTAAGTTCTTTAATAATTATATTAACTTTGTGCTTTATGTAGGTGAAAAGTCTAATGAGATGAAGCTTATTGATGCGGAGTTTGTTTATTTCTTTAACGGTATTACAGAAGAAGAATATGCACAGTATAATGAACTTACATTAGGTAAGCTGTTTGAAAAAGTATGTAGTGATGCCAGTGAAAAGGGCGAGATTGTATTAAAAGATAGCCCAGAAGCACTTAGTAGCTTGCTTATAGGTACATTAGCAGGTGCGTATTTAAGTGAAGTAGTTAATTCAGAAAAAGCACATTTGGATACATTTGAAAAAATATGGTATAAATAACGAAAGAAGAAAAAAATTGTAAAAAAGTAGTTGAATTTAAAAAAGGCATAGTGTATAATAAAATTAAGCTTGAAAAAGCGAAATTAAATAATCGGCAAAATTAGGGAAACCTAATGACGCAAAGCTATAGGGATTAAGGTGAGAACTATGTCAGCCAGCTGCTCAGTATGTAAGTAATCATACTGGTTTACAACTTTTAAAATGTTGTTTGTATTTAATGTGCAAATAACTATTGAGACGTTGATTGACATAGCTGCTCTGTATACATGGAGTGGCTATTTTTTGTTATAAAAATTAATAAGTCTATAAAGAAATAATAAGACAACTAGAGAGAAAAGTATTAGAGTTTGCTATAGGGAATAAGAGAATAAATATAATCCCTTAAATTTTATAAGTGTTTAAATCTGCGAAACACTAAAGTATGAAAATCAATCTCTTATTCATAAAAATGTTCCAACTAATGAAACGGATTAATATATGCATATGCAAATGTACAGGGGTGTATCATAATATAGAATGAAGTAACGCATAGGGGTATGCAAGGTTACGTATAATTCGTAAATATACAGGGGTGTGTATTTACAAGATTCTATAGTATGCATAATAACAAGAGTTTAGGGAAGACTTGAACGGAATCAAGTAATTAAAAACAAATGCCTCAATATCTATTTAATATGAACGGAAAAAAAGTGCTTCAGGGGTGGAGCACTTTTTTTGTGTGCAATAAAAATATAAAGTATATACTAAAAGGGGCTTGAATAAAATGGAAAAAGAGACGAGATACAATAATAAATATATAAATAAATAATAGAAGGGGAGCGCCTATGTTTGTAAAAAATGTTTGCAAGAAAGTGGTTTACTGGTCTATAAGTTTTGCGCTACTTTTAACATCTGCTACATCAATAACGACTTATGGCAAAACGGGGGAATTTACAGCAAATGCAATGGCACCTTTATATGTGACAAATTGGAATCAGTTTAAGAGTGACCTTAATTTAGCAAAACAAATGGGCATTCAAGGCATTAGTGTGGATGTCTGGTGGGGGAATGTTGAAGGCGAAAAGGATAATCAATTTGATTTTAGTTACTATGATCAGGTATTTGCAGCTATTAAAGCAGCGGACTTAGAAATTATACCAATCATGTCGTTTCATCAATGCGGCGGAAATGTAGGTGATGATTATAATGTATATTTACCTAACTGGATATGGACTAAATATGAAGGACAAAGTATAAGGGGAGAAAAGCTTTCTAGTGAAAATCTAAAATATAAGAGTTCTCAAGGTAATTATAGCAGTGAATACATAGCCTTGTGGGCTGATGAAGTGGTAAAAAATGAATATATTGATTTCATGAATGCTTTTGAAGACCATTATGGTGAGATGTATAGGGAGGATATTGAAGAAATAAATATTAGTGGTGGGCCTTCAGGGGAACTGAGATATCCTTCTTATAATAGTCATGATAAGGATACAGGCTATCCAAGTAAGGGGGCAATGCAGTGTTATTCTGATTTGGCTCAGGTGGATTTTAGGACAGCAATGTTAGAGAAGTATAAGAGTTTAGAAGGGATTAATAGAGCTTGGAATTGTAATTTAACAAATATAAATGAAGTAACACCGCCGATGGATGGGGATTATTTTTTCTATAACAATGGGTCACATAGCTATTATGAAAGTCAGTATGGCAAAGACCTTTTAGCGTGGTATAATGGGGCACTTGTTACCCATGGAAAAAATATGCTGACGTATGCAGAGACCGCTTTTGACGAGGAACTAGATCATATTAAGTTGGGGATTAAGATACCTGGTGTCCATTGGCAGATGGCATCAGATACAACGCCTCGTGCGGCAGAAGTTTGTGCAGGCATTATTAATAGTGATTTTAGTGAAAGTAATGGCTATGGTTATAATCCGATACTCAAGATGATAAGCAGTTTTAATGGTAGGGTCGTTTTACATTTTACTTGCCTTGAAATGAATGATTACGCAGGGAATAATACTTCTACGCCTAAAACGCTTGTGGCTTATGTAGGGGATAGTGCAGCCAAATTAGGCGTAGAAATTAAAGGGGAAAATGCCTTGTCAGGCGGCAATGATGCAGCTTATTTTTGGAATAATATAGAAGAAGCAGTAAGTAAGCATCATTATAATGGGGTGACTATATTGCGCTTAAGAGATGTGGTAGAAGGGCAGTCTTATAATTATTATAAGAGACTTATAGAAACATATAGACCTTCTGAAGAAACAGATACAGTGAATGTAAACTTTAAGGTAAAGAATGCACAAACTTATTGGGGACAAAATGTGTATATAGTGGGAAGTATTAAAGCGTTGGGGGAATGGAATGTAGATAAAGCTGTGATATTAACACCTACAAAGTATTCTGAGTGGGAAGTCAGTATAGGGGATATACCAGCATATATTACATTTGAATTTAAATTCATCAAGAAGGATGCATCAGGAACTGTAATTTGGGAGAGTGGGAATAATCATGTGTATACTACTGGAGGAGATGGGGGCACCTTTATAAGTACATGGCAATAAATAGGAAGCACATAGTATAAAAATAGACATATAAAAAGAGCAAGTACAACTGGTGTTGTGTATTTGCTCTTTTAGGTTAACCTAGAAAGTATTTTAGGAGTAAGCCAAGGCTAAGTGTTAAGAAATACATACTGTTAAAGCACATAAAGTTTTTTACTGATAAAATAAAGGTTTGGCTTTTAATTTGTTTTTGCTTAAAGAGTTTTATGTTTTTTGTGATAGGAATTAATGTAGATAAAGTAATAAGTACAGTCCAAGGTAGGTAGTTAAGGAGTATACCTATAAGGAGTGCCATGTAGCTCATATAATAAAGGATTTGCCATAGTATAAGGCCTGCATTTTTTCCTATATAGAGAGGCAAGGTATAGCGTTTATTAATTAGGTCATCTTCCATATCACAAAGGTTATTGGCCAGCATAATATTTGCAATAGTACAGATAAGGGGGATGCAAATAATGAAAATGCCTATTAAAGCATGTAGATTGAAGCTGGCGGTGAGTATACCTGAACTAAAATGAAGGGCTAGGATATTTTCATTAAATATGTGAATATAAATAGTAATGAAAGTTAGGATAAATCCCATTGTAACCCCTGAAAAAGCTTCACCAAAAGGTGTACGAGAAATAGGTAGTGGTCCGAAGGTATAGATAATACCAATGATAAAGCAGACCATACCTAAAAGTAGTACAACAAAATTGGTTCTTAAAAAGAGGATAAGTCCAAGCAGGGCAGAACAGGTTAACATGGCAAAAATCATATTGCGTACAAGTTTAGGACTAAGTTTATGCTGTCCAATGGCATTGTGTACTTCGTAGCCATAGCCAGACTTTTTTATAGCTGTGGTATAGTCTACATAATTATTAATAGCTGTTGTGGTCATATCAAAGATAAGCATACTTATAAACATAAGTAGTGCATTAGTTACATTAAAAGTATCAAAGGCATAGAGTGTATAAACTGTTCCGATTAGGAAGGGGATAACACTAGCAACTTTGGTACGAATCTCAACGAGTTGTAAAAATTGTTTAATAGTCATAAGTAATCTCCTGATGTCAAAGTAGTCTTATAAAAAATAGGATTTATAAGAACCTTTTTAGTATATCGGATTTTTAGTAGCTTTACAAATTCAACTGACAAAATTTTATAGTAGATTATTATGAAGAAGTTATGTTAATATAAAAATTAGCATATAAATTATAAACCAATATAAGGAAGGTACATATGAGAAACGAAGAGAACAAAGGTAATGCCTTGGCGCTATTGCCATTAGGCGTGTTTTTAGTGTTATTCCTTGGCGTAGGGATTGCCACAAAGGATTTTTATAAGATGCCAGTACTTGTAGCCTTTATTACAGCTACAGCTGTTGCACTTATGTTTAATAGAAAACAATCATTTAATGAAAAAATTGAAATATTCTGTGAGGGAGCAGGGCATTCAGATATTATGATGATGTGTATCATCTTCATTTTAGCAGGTGCTTTTGCCACTGTTGCAAAAGCTATGGGTGGGGTAGATTCTACTGTTAATTTAAGTTTACACTTAATCCCACCACGTTTTTTAGTGGGTGGATTATTCCTTATCGCTTGTTTTATTTCACTTTCAATGGGAACATCTGTAGGAACAATTACAGCGCTTGCACCAATCGGGCTTGGAATTGCAGAGACAACAGGTATGCCGATTCCATTAGTTATCGGTGCAATCATTGGTGGGGGAATGTTTGGTGATAACCTTTCAATGATTTCAGATACAACAATTACAGCAGCACGTACGCAAGGTTGTGAACTTAGAGATAAGTTTAAAGTAAACTTCCTTATTGTATTACCAGCTGCAATTATTACAATTGTGATTTTAACAATTATGGCAGGTGAGTACCAACAAGCCCTTACTGGGGAATATCCATATGAATGGATCAAAGTACTGCCATATGTTGCCGTACTTATTGGAGCGCTTATTGGGATTAACGTATTTGTTTTACTTGCAGGAGGAACAATTTTTGCAGGTATTGTAGGTGTAGCGACTGGTGCTTTTGATGTATTTGGCGCAGTAGATGCAGCTTCAACAGGTATGATTGGTATGGCGGAAATCGTTATTTTATCAATTATCATTGGCGGAACACTTGAACTGATTAAACGTAATGGCGGGATTGATTACTTACTTGGTTTCATTAAACGTCGTATTCGTACACAAAAAGGTGCGGAGTTTGGAATTGCAGCGCTTGTAAGTCTTGTGGATATGTGTACAGCCAATAATACAATTGCAATCGTTATGGCAGGTCCACTGGCAAAAGATATTGCAGAAGAATATGATATCGACCCAAGAAGAACTGCAAGTATCCTAGATATTTTTGCAGCTTGTATCCAAGGAATCATTCCTTATGGTGCACAACTCCTCATTGCAGCAGGACTTGTAGGAGTATCACCTATGGAAATCTTAGGTTATTTACATTACCCAATGCTCATGGGAATCTGCGGGCTTATTGCTATTGCATTAGGCTTCCCTAAATTTAAAAAATAATGACATAAAAGAAGGAGAAGAATTTTAGTATTCTTCTCCTTCTTTTATGTTTAAGTGAAGTTAAAAGCTTATATGTAAGATGTGGAGGAGGTGATTTTGGTATAATAGAAAATAGCTATAAGTTGAAATAGATATTTTTGTATATGAAAAGGGAGATTAGATGAATATGTCAAAATGGAAAGAGATGAACCAGTCGTTATTAGGGGGAGGAGTAGGATTTGCAACAGCTGCATTTATAGGCCTAGATGGAATTAGAGAAAATATATTTTTTCCATCATTAGTGATTGGAATATGTTTAATGGCGGCTGCAGGTCTTTTATATTTCATCAGAGTGTATTTGAAAGGGGGAGGAGAAGAGATTTTGAAAAGATATAAGAAGTTAGTGTTTATAGTTTGTACCATAGGCATTTTATTTTTTACCGCATCACAGATAGGATATAGGGGATATGGTAGTTTATATCCAATCTCGCTTAAGACTACGCAGACCGAATCAAAAGAAATTGTAAAAGAGTTATTCGAGAAAGAATTAAAAACTTGTGCAAGTTGGAAGATGCTTTATAGTTATCGTTTAGCAGATTATAGCATTGATGATATCAGAGCCAGAAAGCAAGCAAATGGTAATATAAAATTTACAATTGATTACTCAGTAAAACCAAAATGGTGCGCAAGAGGTTACTGGATAGCTGGAAATGGGGTGCAAGAGTGGCCTTGGATTAAGGATAAAAGGTGCATGGGGGAAATTCAATATAAAGACGGGGTATACATATTAACAGGACATGGAACAGGACCTTAAAAATAGGTTTATAAAAGTATCATGGTGAGATAATGTAGAAATTTGACAAAATTGGTATGACCATATTAAAATTGGTTATACCAATTTTTTTTAGGAGTAAAAAATGGATACTAAAATGAGTTCAAGAGAAATTGCAGTAAGGTATATTTTAGATAAGATTAAGCAGAAGGAATTTAAAGAAGGGGATAAACTTACTAATGAAAGGGCCCTTTCTGAAGAATTAGGCATTAGTCGTGTGTCTTTGCGAGAAGCTATATGTACATTAGGTGCTATGGGCATACTAGAGACAAGGCAAGGCGGTGGGACGTATATTAGTGGTTATAAACCGCAGATTATAGGAAAAATCATACAAACGTATGGCTTATTTGACCGTTCACTTATAGAAGAAGTTTTTGAAGCCAGAAGTTTAATTGAAGCAGATGCTGCAAGATTAGCAGCGAGAAATAGAACAAAAGAAGACTTGCTGCATTTAGAAAAGGCACTTATTCACCATGAAATGACTTTGGTTTTATATGAGCAAAAGAAGGTGGATGCTAAGGAAATGATGAAGTGTGATGGTGAAGTCCATTTAGGTATTGCGGCATCTTCGCATAATAATTTTATGGTACAGATGATTGAATCTATGCGTCATGTGACAGAGACACAAGATTATTTTAGTGAAGAAAATACAGTCAATCACAATCACTTTAAAGAATCTGCCATCATGCATAGGAAGGTGTTTGAGGCAATAGAACGCCAAGAGGCAGATGAAGCGTATAGGCTTATGGCAAAACATATCAATGAAGTACGTTTAGCTATTAAATAACTAGAAAATGAAACAAGGAGAGTAAAAATGAATCAAGATAAAAAAGAATTTAACTGGGCGATTTTAGGAACAGGTGTTGTGGCAAATGAGATGGCACAAGCACTCACAAATGCAGGAAAGTCAATTTATGCTGTGGGGAACCGTACACATTCGAAGGCAATTACTTTTGCAGAGCAATATGGCATTTCAAAAGTATATGATGATTTTCATGAGATGTTTACGGATCCAGAGGTTGATATTATTTATATTACAACACCACATAACACACATATTGATTTCTTAGAAGTTGCACTAGCACATGGGAAACATGTATTATGTGAGAAATCCATTACTTTAAATAGTGAAGAACTAAATCGAGCCAAAGCTTTAGCTGAGAAAAATGGTGTGGTTTTAGCAGAGGCTATGACGATTTATCATATGCCTCTTTATAAAAAGCTTAGAGAAATCGTAAGTTCAGGCACATTAGGTGAGATGCGTATGATTCAAGTCAACTTCGGGAGCTATAAAGAGTATGATATGACAAATCGTTTCTTTAATATGTCTCTTGCTGGTGGGGCTTTATTAGATATTGGAGTATATGCTATTACACTGGCAAGATGCTTTATGAAATCTAAGCCAAATGATGTGAAATCACAGGTACAATATGCGCCAAGTGGAGCAGATGAAAAGGCTGGTATTTTAATGATGAATGAAGAAGGGGAAATGGCAACTATTGCTTTAACACTCCATTCCAAACAGCCTAAGCGTGCTATGATTTCGTGTGATAAGGGGTATATTGAAATCATGGAATTCCCAAGAGGGGATGAAGCAACCATTACTTATACAGCAACTGGTGAAAAAGAAGTGATCTGCATGGGAACAAGTGCAAAAGCACTTCAATATGAAATGGAAGACATGGAAAGAGCTGTGTGTGGTGAAAAGGATGAAATGATGCTAGCGTATACAAGTGATGTTATGGAGATTATGACAGATATTCGTAAAGAATGGGGCATGTATTACGAGGGAGAATTAGAAGTATAATAAGTTAGTTATAAGTCACAAGTTATAACCTATAAGGTAAATATTGTAAATACTTATAGAAAAAAATAGAATAAAAGGATAGAATGATACTGTCAAAAATAGCTCATAGCTCTTTAATAAGAGCTATTTTTATTTATTAAAGCTATTTTTATTTATTAAAATGTTTAGGGGGAAGTATGAAAACAATCGCTTCAAAAATTATTTATGCTATTGTAATTTGTGCCATAGTACTTGTATCAACTGTTAATGTTATTACAATATCAAGTAGTAGAAATCTGCAAAAAACAGAGGCAGAAATACAATTAGCACAAAGTGCTGAATTGATAGGAAAAGAGATTCAGCAGATAATGGATAAAACAGTAGATTATGTAGATTTAATAGAGGAAACTATTACGTTAACATTTAATCAAACATTAGTAGATGATAATGATGAGTATGTTAAATCGTTTATGCAATCATTAGAACCTATGATAAAGAGCATGGCAACAAGTTATGAAGATGCACTAGGGGTAGCAATCTTTATTAATCCAGAGCTGACACATACAGTACATCAAATTGTATTAGAAAGAGCGCAGAGGGGTGAAGAGATTAGCCAACTCTACAAATTTAGTAAAGAAGAATTTTATAGAGAAAATCCAGATATGCAGTGGTATTATACACCAGTACAAGCAGGAGAAGGTGTATGGAGTGACCCACATACAGACGGCTTTTCAGATAGCATGAGGTTTTCTTATACGAAGCCTATTTTCAAAGAAAATCAATTAGTTGCCGTTATTGCAATTGATTTATTTTTTGATCAGTATCAAGAAATGATTAATGAATATCAAGTATATGAAAATGGATATGCATTTTTCTTAAACAAAGACATGAATTATATTGTTCATAAAGACTTTGAAGAGGGTCAAAGTTTATATGAAACAATAGGCAGTGATATAAGTTTTAAAGAAAATCAAACAGGTATTACAGAAACCAATATAGATGGTAAAGGAATGATATTAAGTCACTATACGCTAGATAATGGAAATGTTATCGTTGTAGCAGCTCAAAACAAGGAAGTTTTTAAGAGTGTAGATAAAACGAGAAGTATAGCCACTGTAACAGGGTTTATTATGGGACTTATATATATACTAATAGTATTTATTTTAATAAGACGTATTATTAAACCGCTATATATGATTACACAGTTAGTAGATGAAACTGCAAAACTTAATTTAACGCCAGTACAAAATAGAGAAAAGATAGAAGGTTTAAAAGATGAAACTGGTATTATAGGACGCGCAGTATTAAATCTAAGAGAAAAGTTAAGGGCAGTTACTACAGGGATTAAAAAACATACAGAATTAACAGCACATGAAGCAACAGTGCTAAGAAGGGGAACTGAAGAACTTAGAATATCTGCAACTGAAATTAATCAAGTAAGTATATCCCTTGCAGAAGGAACTTCACAACAAGCTCAAGAGGCACAACAAGGAACAGAGAAGTTAAAGGAATTAGATGGTTATGTAGAAAAAGTAATTGATGTTGTGTATACATTTAATGATTCATTCAAAGAGGCGAGACAGATGAATCAGGAAGGGGCAGAGGCATTAACAAACTTGACTAAGAAACTTGCACTTGTTATTGAACTTGGAGAAAGTACCAATAATAGTGTAGAAGATTTAACCGTGAAGTCTAAACTCATAGAAGATATCATAACAACAATTACAAGTATTTCAGAACAAACCAATTTATTAGCACTTAATGCATCAATAGAAGCAGCTAGAGCAGGTGAAGCAGGTAAAGGATTTGCAGTAGTGGCAGATGAAATTCGCAAGCTTTCAGTACAAACAGCAAATGCAGTTGGAAAAGTAGAAGTCATTATTGATGAAATCTATTATGAAATTAATAAGACAAGAGAAAATATGAAACAATCTAATACGGCTGTAGAAGATGCTAATAGCGCAATGATGCATTCAAAGGACACATTAATGTTAGTGGATAAATCATTTGCTGTGATGACACAAGAAGTGCAACAGCTTATGGCTCAGATGGAGAGTATTCAAAACATAAAAGGTGGCGTAATAGATGCAATCGAAAATATTGCCGCGATTTGTGAAGAGTCAGCAGCAGCTACCCAGCAAGTAGCCGCAACTATTCAAAATCAAACTAACATAGCGACTTCAATAGAAGAAATATCTGTTAAACTTGAAGGCGTAGTCAATGAGTTAGAAGAAGTAACGAATAAGTTTATAGTAGAATAAAATTAGAGATATTAAACGTCTTATATTCATAAAGTAATCAGAGATAGTTCCAATTATATCAATTAAATAAAAACTCCTTGACTTAGAGTTAACTTTAAGGTGTAGAATGGGTGCAAGAGAAAAGGAGAGGATTAAAATGATGCCAGAGAATTTAAGCGTCTTTCCAGTAGGCGAGAAAAATGATAAGTTTGCGCAGTATTTTATTGGGCAAAGTTATTTAGCACCATTATCACTAAGTCAAGTTGGGGTTTTTAATGTAACTTTTGAACCAGGTTGCCGTAACAATTGGCATATTCACCATGCGAAGTCAGGTGGCGGGCAAATTCTTATATGTGTGGCTGGGAATGGGTGGTATCAGGAAGAAGGTAAACCTGCACAAGCCTTAAAACCAGGGGATGTAGTCAATATTATGCCAGGGGTAAAACATTGGCATGGGGCAGCTAAAGATAGCTGGTTTCAGCATTTAGCCGTGGAAGTGCCAGGAGAAGAAGGCAGCAATGAATGGTGCGAACCTGTAACAGATGAAGAATACAAAAAGTTATAACTAAAAAGGTATAACTAAAAAGTTATAAATAAAAAGGTATAAGTAACTTGAAATAAAACAGGATGTAGTTATTTTAAAAGATATAAATGGAGGGGATTAATATGAATAAAAGTTTAGTAGCATATTTTTCATGCAGTGGGGTAACAGCAAAAGCAGCTCAAGAAGTAGCAGCTACTGTAGGTGCTGATCTCTATGAGATTAAACCTAAAGAGGCGTATACCGCACAGGACTTAGATTGGATGGATAAAAAAAGTCGTAGTACCTTGGAAATGAATGACATAGCATCACGCCCAGATATTGCAACCAGGGTGGAACATATGGAAGCGTATGATGTAGTATTTGTAGGATTTCCTATTTGGTGGTATGTAGAACCAAGAATTATTGATACTTTCCTTGAAAGCTATGACTTTGAGGGCAAGACAATCGTACCATTTGCCACATCAGGTGGTAGTGGTGTTGGTAAAACTGATGAAAGCCTTAAAAAACATTGTGATGGAAATATAGTATGGAAACCGACTCAAATGTTAAATGGTAGAATCACTGGGGAAAGCTTACGTAAGTGGATTGATAGCTTAAACTTAGCGTAAAAAGATAAATGTTAGGTAAGCAGAGTGTGTTCTAAGTACAGGAGTTAAATAGAGAGGCATAGTTTAGCTAAAAGGCGTCTGACGATTGATTAAAAGTCAATTAGATTAGACGCCTTTTTTGTATTTGAAAAAGAGTAGCTTAAAGGAGTAATAGCAATCTAGGAAATAGTCATTGAATGTGGCTAATAAAGGTGATAAAATTATCTAAATATTCAGCTCTAGTGGGCGCTGTTTTAGTACAAGGGGGGATAGGGTGAAATCTTATGATATTTATTTATATGGTATGATTTTAAAGACAAATAGTTTTTTATTGGAATGTCAGTATCCAGCAGCAGATAGTTATGGAGAAATTCACTCAAAATATGAGCTGACAGGTGGAGAAACAGGAACTTGTGCTACGGTTTTGGCAAACTTGGGATGCAAGGTTAAGATGGATGGTAATCATATGGGCAGAAATACATATCCTTTGATACATGATTTTTATAATGAGCGAGGTGTAGATTGCTCAAGGTTATTGTATGATGAAAATTATGAAGGACTGCAGGATTACGTTCTTATTGATAAATATACAAGAACATGCTTTGGAACGTTTAATCATTACTTCTCAGAAGCAAAAAAACGTTGGAATGTGCCTTATAAAGAAGATATTGAGATAGCAAAAGTCGTTGGATTAGATCCGTTTTTTGATGAAGAGACACGTCAGGTTGCAAGATGGTGTCATGAATTAGAGACGCCTTATGTTGTCATTGATTGCCCTTTTGACGATGAAATCCATGAATTATCTAGTATAAATGTTATATCTAATGAGTACATTCAAGGGCATTATAAGACATGGTCAAGAGAAGAGATTTTTAACGCGTATTGTACACATACGAATGGATTAGTTATCTTAACATTAGGTGCAAAGGAAATAATGTATGGACGAAAAGGAGAAGTGCCACATTTCTTTACACCCTATGAAGTAGACGTGGTAAGTACATTAGGAGCAGGAGATACCTTCAAAGCAGGATGTGTTTATGGCTTATTAAAAGAAATGAATGATAATCAGATTGTAAGTTTTGCAAGCGCTCTTGCTGGGGTAGCATGTACGAAATTCCCCCTCCCCCTTAATCCACCAAGTTTAGATGAGATAGAAGCATTGATTAAGAGAGGAAGAGAAAGCTTATGAAATATTATGTGGTAGATGCCTTTACAGATGAAGTCTTTAGAGGAAATCCAGCTGGGGTATGTTTATTAGAAGAAAGAATCTCAGATGAAATCATGCAAAAGATTGCATTTGAGAATAATCTCCCAGAAACAGCATTTTTATTAAAGGAAGCAGGCAAGTATTATTTACGATGGTTTACACCTGAAGTAGAAATTGATTTATGTGGTCATGCCACATTAGGTACAGCTTATGTGATGATGAATCTGGTAGATTCAAGCTTAAAGCATATTGCGTTTGAAACCCAAAGTGGAAAGTTAAGTGTAGAACGGGATCAAGATGTTTTCATAATGAATTTTCCAAGCAGAATGCCTACCCCAGTAGCTCAAGATAAGTTGTTAGAGGAAGCGTTGGGGTGTAAGGTCTTAGAAACATATTTATCTAGAGATTTGGTTGTAGTTGTTGAAAATGAAGAGAGTGTACAGAATCTAAATGTAAATATGGATTTAATGTGCAAAATCAGTAAGGATATAGCCTTTGGGGTTATTGTAACAGCTAAAGGTACGACATGTGATTTCGTTTCTAGATTTTTTGCCCCTAATGCAGGCGTAAAAGAGGATCTAGTAACAGGATCTTCTCACAGTACACTCATACCATTTTGGAGTAAACGTTTAAATAAGACAAAACTGATAGCAAAACAATTATCGCCAAGGGGAGGTACCTTAATCTGTGAAGATTTAGGTGAACGCGTTAGTATAGGTGGCAAGGCAATTTGTTATTTAAGCGGAGAAATTAGATTATAAGAAAACCTACTTAACGTATGATCACTATTAAAAAATTATTGAAGTTGATACAATCATAAGGTAATCAGTATAAGTTCTAAGAGCATCAATTATATAAAAAAATTAATGTTAGTAATAATGATAAGTGTACAAGTTTTAGCTATTACAACGCTGGCACAGCCTGTTGAAGAAGATACACTAAAAGTATTAGGGACAAAAGAGAATCATATGGAATACAGCAGAGGCATATTTAAAGCTTATACGAATGGAAAATATACGTTTACATTAAATAGTAATAAGATAGAAATAGCGAACATAGATGGAAAGAAGAAAATAGAAAGCTTACAACCTATTACTATAAAAGAGGGGAATATGTATATTGCAATAGAAGACTTAGCAAATGTATTAGATGGAGAACTTGAGGGAGAGGCTGACACTAAAATACTTTACGTACCAATAAGTGTCTGGGTAGAGAATTAATTCAAAATGAAAGAGTGTAAAAAGTCCATTAACTTGTCTATTGAACTCACTACCAAAAAGTGCTACAATCATAAAGTAGTTAAATTCTGACTACACTAACTAAATATGCACGCATAGTTCAGCTGGATAGAGCGTCTGACTTCGGATACAGAAGCGTGTGTAAATCTAATAAACATTGAAAATTGAACATTTGAATATAGATAAGAGCATCTGACCTTTGGTTGAAAAATAACTAGGTCAGATGCTCTTTTTTGCGTCTGAAAAAAGGAGATTTAAAGACGAAATGGCAAAGAGAATAACGCTTACAAATACCAAGATTACATCTTTACAAGATGCTTCAAATGAGTTCTTGAACCATTGCACAGCTAAGGGGTTAGCACAGCCTACTCTTAAGTTTTATAGGAGCAATATTGAGTGGTTCTTTGAGGTGATAGATGGAGAGACACTATGCAGTGAGATTGGCAAAGAGACTATTGAAGATTACACACTATACTTACAAAACCAAGAGAAGTATGCTAAGAACTCTATTAGAACAATGATAAGAGCCATAAGAGCTTTTATGTACTTTTGTATGGATAGAGAGTATGTGAAACGCTTTAAGATTATCCTGCCTAAAGAGGAAGAGGTAGTAAAAGAAACCTACACACATGATGAAATAGCTAAGCTCCTAAAGAAGCCTAAGAAAAAGAACTTCAATGAGTATAGATGTTATACAGGGATTGCACTGATGTTAGGAACAGGAGCACGTATTAATACAGTGATTAATATCAAGGTGGGAGATTTAGACTTTGATAATAACTGTATCTTTTTCAGAGTCACAAAGAACAAGAAAGTACAGGTTATGCCAATGTCTAGCACTCTTAAGGAAATCCTTACAAACTACCTTAAACTATGGAGTCATACAGAGGAGGACTATCTGTTTTGTAATGCTTACAGACAGAGAATAGGCGCAGATGGCTTTAAGCATGAGATTGCCAAGTACAATAGGTCAAGAGGTGTGAGCAAGACGAGTTGCCACCTCTTTAGACATACATTTAGTAAGTATTATGTCATGGGTGGTGGAGATATTTTCAGGCTTCAAAAACTCTTAGGGCATAGCACCTTAGATATGGTGAAAAAGTATGTAAATATGTATGGCAATGACTTATCAGATGGCTTTGAGCAGTACAGTGCCTTAGAGCAATTTAGTAGAAAAAAAGCTAGAGTAAAACTTAAACAGGGATAGAAACAACACTAAAAAACTTAGAACAGGAGATAAAACATGCCAAAGATAATCACACTAGAAAGTTTTAATACTGTACAGTTCTATCAAATACCACAGGCTTTCTATCACAATCCAAAGTATTATGGTATGAATCCATCTTCTAGAGAGACCTATGCTATGCTACGTAATCTGCTTCCCCTTTCAATCAATAATGGATGGATTAATGAAGAGGGAGAAATCTATGTGAAGCTCAGCAGAGAGAAGCTCATGCTTAGATTAGGAATTGGCAAGGATAAGATGGTCAAAGTATTCAAAGAGCTAAGAGACCTTGGACTCATTATAGAGAAACGTATAGGCTGTAATAAGTGCAATGAAATATACCTCTGTGAAGCAGATGACCTTAATGAGATTTACTCTGATGAAGAGCTTTTAAATCTACTAGAAGAAGATGAAAAAGAGGACGCAAAGCCACAGCCATCAAGGACTTCTATAAAGAAGAAATCTGAACCTCTGAAAAAACGAAGTCAGGACTGCGACAAATCCGAGGTCAAAACCTCTGAAAAACAGAGCCATAATAAGAATAAGATTATTAAAACTGAGATAAATAAGACTAAGACAATAAAACAACAACAACCTAAAGAAAAAGAACAGGTGGTTGCTGTTAATTGTCATGCCCATTTGCCAGTAGTAGATAAAGAGCTTATTGAAGAATATAGAAGAGCATTTGGTAGAAGACCAAGTCAAAAGGCTAAGGAGTCATTGGTGAGTTACTTGACTAGGTTTGAAAGAGATGTAGTGATTCATGCTATAGGGTTAGCAGGTGAAAAGGGGAAAGGGTTTGATTATGCTCAAGGAGTGTTTAGAAAGTGGACAGAGAATGGAGCGTTTACTTTTGATGAAATATTTGAGTATGATGAGAGATATAGAGAAATGTATAAATGATGGATGTTAGGTAAAATGAATGTCGAAAGATGAAGAACGCTTTTTGTTGAGGATTAAGAAGGGAGAGGAATATAATTAAAAGAAAAAGGAAAAAGGGGGAAGATAATGTTACAGTTAATAATGATAGGGCAAGAAAACTCAAAAATAGATATATGTGAAGAAGAAGCCAAAAAGTTATTAATAGAATTAAGGAGGAGGGTAAATATCACATATAGAATTAGGATTAGGGCTACTGATAGACTTAAGAGACTAAATGAGGAAAGTCAAAGAGTAAATGTATATTATTCTGCATTAGTTACAGGAGGCTCAGTACTAACATTAGCAATAGATACGTGGGATAAGGCTTCATCAATATTGTTGATTGCTTCTATAACATTAACTTATTATATGTTTTACATAGCTCAGAATAATTATAAAGAACGGGCGTATAGAATGGAAGAAAGTTTTAAAGCATTAGACAAGTTAAAGAATATGATTGATATTAGGCTAAAAGCTAAAGATGAAAAGATAACGTATAAAGATTGTAAAAATTTATATAAGTTATACGAACAGATAATTGCAGATATTGAAAATCATGAACCAATAGATTATGCAGTTTTTAAAATGGATGAATTTAATAAAAAAGATAAGATGCAGCTAACAGAAATAGAAAAAGAAGAACTACAAAGGGTTAAAAAACAATTGAAGAATTATAGTTGGAAGATTAAATGGAATTATATATTTAAATATGGAATTATACCATTAGCTATCTTGGGAATTTGCGTTATAACAATAAATTTTACTAGGTAATATAGTTCAAAAACAATAAGAATGAGGGGGATAAGTAAATGAATAGGATAATGATATTAACAATTGATGAAAAATTAAGGTTTACAGAATCTGAGCCTAAAAGATTATTTCAAGGGATGTATACTGTAGAAGAAGAAACACCAGAGTTAGGAGAGATATTACATGGGTTAATCATGCCTATAATAGGGGATGGTATGGTTATGGAGATTAGAGGATTAAAGGAAGTTTTATATGTAGATATTGAAATGACTAGGAGAAAATATAACTTAGGAGAAATTATAGAAGCGATAAATAGTAGATTTAAAGAAAGTATTCAAGAGATAGAAGAGAACGAAAAGAATTATGAATATGTATACATACAATGTCATGGAGCTATATTACAAGAGGAAGATAAGGTTGGAGAAAGTATAAAGGAATTTATAAAAGAATCCCAATTGAAAGTGGTTGGATGTATGGATGAGTGCCGAATATACGAGCAAGGGGCTAGTGCTTGGTTTTTTCAAGGGATTGTAATGATAGCAGTAGAAATGGGCGCAGTTGCAATAGCTGATAAGTTGAAGAGATGGTTAGAAGAGAGGGAGGAATTTAAGGAATATGCTAAAGTTGGAACATTAGACTCAAAGAGATTACGCAAGAACTTAGCATATATATTAGATGATAACAAGGTGTATAAGTATGATATTATAAAATGCAATAGATTAGATGATGAAGAATATATAGTAGAAATGCGAAATAAATATAACACATATGAGTTAATATGTAATGAAAACGGGGATATTAAAGATAAGAGTATAACAATAAAGTAAAAGTGAAATTTTAATCTATAAAAAGGTATGAAATCAGAGTGTAAAAATTTGATTTCATACCTTTTTATAGATTAAATAAAAGTTTGAAAATTTAATCATTTACAAGAAGAAAAGAAGACTGAAAAGTGTATTGAATTTTAAGGCTTTGATAGTCAAAGGATTGAAGGCACTTGACAGAGAGTCAATTCAGTTTTTTAAAAAACTTTCTGAAAATAAAAAAATTATGATTGACTATAAAAGTTGTTTAAGATATACTGCGTTATGTAAACAACGTTGATTTATATCAATAGCAGAAAGTGCTATGTAATAATAAAAAGCTAACGCAGGAGATGACATCTATGGCACAAAGAGTATCAGATATAATCAAGGCTCATGATATAGAGCAATGGCGAATAGGTGATAAGATTTTAATTAATGCAAGAACAGGAAGTGGAAAAACTTATTTTGTAAAAAACAAATTGATATATTATGCAGATAACAATAAGAATCGTATATTATTTCTTTCAAATAGAAAAAGTCTACAAGAGCAAGTGTTTAATGAATTAATACATGAAGGTAAACAAGAGTATATCGAATGTATGACATATCAAAAACTTGAGCAAGACATATTAAATGAAGTCGTTGATTTAAGTAGATTCAAGTATATTGTTTGTGATGAGGCTCATTATTTCTTTATGGATTCAACCTTTAATCATATGACTAATTTAAGTGCAAATTACATTAAGGATTGTACTAATGATAAGGTAGTCATATTGATGAGTGCAACACCTAGAAGGATTAAATCGTATTTTAAAGTTTCACCTAAGCAAGTTTATCAAATTGATTCAGATTATGATTATATAGGTCAGATTTATACTTATAGAGAAAATGACGCAATAATAAAAATGCTTAACACTCTACCTAAAGGTGAGAAAGCTATCTTTTTTACTACGGCTGAAAAGGCGTATGAGGCATCTCAAAAGATTTTTGATTCTTGCTTTATTTGTAGTAGTTCTAACAATAGAAAAAGGAGTATTAATAAAGAAGAGTTAAGGAGCATTCAAGAAGATAGTAGGTTTACCAGCAGAGTATTATGTACAACAACTGTACTAGACAATGGGGTAAATATTATTGATGATCAAGTTAAGCATATTGTGATAGATATGATAGATGTGGATACAGTGATTCAGTGCATTGGAAGAAAACGAGTAATATCAGCTAATGACAGAATAACATTGTATATTGCATATAAAAGTTATCATAGTATAAAAACAATTTATAACAAAGTCTGTAAGGATTTAGAGCAAGCTCTTTACCTAAGAGACCATGGAGAAGAGGCATTTAGAAAACAGTATAGAAAGCAGACGTATAATAAGCGAATTATTGATATTGATACAGAGAGCATAAAAATTAATGATGTAGCTGCTTGGAAATATTCAGAGCTTAAGAAGGAATATGAGTCAATGCTTATGTGCTCAGAAGGATGGCTAAAAGTGTTACTTGAAGAAATGAAGTTGGGAGGGAGACATGTTCGAAAACTTGAGCAAACATTAGACAGTAAAGCATTAAAGCAATACCTAGATAGTATCATTAATGTGAAGATATTTGGGCAAGAAAAAGAGCAAGTGAGGCAATCAATTTTACAACAAATGGTGGGCAAAATCGAAAAGAACCAAAAGAAGTTAGGACTTAAGAGCATAAATGCCATATTAGCTGATTTAGGGATTCCTTATATCTTTGAGAGTTATAAAGAGACTAAAGGAGAAAGACGAAATCAGCAGTATTGGATTTTACATATGGCTTAAGTTTTTGCTCTAGAAAGTGGCGATTATGTATTATAATAATTAATACTATTTGGAGCAAAGCATATAGAAAGAAAATGAAATTTGGATACATTTACTATCTTTGTATAAGGGTGAGACGTTACGTTAAGGATTAATCTGCATAAGTTGCGTTCCCCATGGTCACTTACTTATAGCACATATAATCCTAAAAGTAACGTCTTATGGATAAAATCATTTTTAGCTTTTGTCTACGTTCGCAAGCTCACTTCGTTACAAAAAGCTAAAAGATGATTTATCCATGCATATGAATTGTTTTAGGATTAGGGTAGTTTAAACTACACAAATCAGTTTATAAAATAATCGATACGATAAGAAATTATAGGAGGATTAATTATGAGTGGATTAATAACAGAAAATGAAGATGGAAATATTGTTGTGTTTAATAGTAGGACAGGAGAATATACTGTATATACTGAAACTATAGAACCGGAAGAGTCAGTAGAAACAGGTAAAAAACAAGAACCTACTATGGCAAAGGTTGATGATGACATTTTAGAATGGTTTTTATCATTTGGCCTTTAAGAGGTTAATTATTTTAAGAGCTAACGAAATTTCAATGTTCGTGGCTCTTATTTTTATGTGTATAAAAGATTTGATTTTTATTGTTACTTATGTACTAATTTGAGATACACACTTAATGTGTATCTTGAGACGATAAAATCTCATTAATCTTATTAGTGATTAAGATTTTATAATGGTCATCTTTGAGTGCCCAGTATGGAATTACAAGATAGTGGTATCCGTTCATAAATGCAATATATGATTTGTATCTATCACGTAATTTTTGTGCCTTAAAGAGTTCATTAATAGGGATACCATTTTTCTTTGATTGCATTCTATGAAATTCATGCATTGAGTAATGTTGCTGTCCATGAACTTCAATGATTAATTTTAGTTCAGGGATTTCATTGTCAAAAGGCATATCATATCTAGCACTTTTTTTGTGCTTAGGATTTCTAGGAATGATTGTGCAATTACGTTCATGAAGAAGTTTATAGCCTAGTTCATCGATATAAGCACTAACTTTGAATTGTAATTCAGATTGAGAACATTCACTTACACATTGAGGACATCTGAAATCACATTTCACAGAAGTATTAATGGTTCGGGTGTAGTTAGGATGGATACCAAGAGAGCACTTCCAATTGACTTGTTTGCCACTATGGGGAGAATAGTCATAAGGAGATGACATGTTTGTTTCTGGCCAAATAGAAAAGACTTTTGGATATTTTGAGCCAAGAGAGTCTAATTGATGTATTTTGCCAGAGTATCCACTGCATAGAGGACATCTTGAATTGTGTTTGATGAAGTTGCTTGGTGAAACTAAATAGTCAGGGTGGTAGGTACAGCTTTGACATTTAATAAATACATATTCAGTTGTTCCCTTATTTACTTGCCATGGATCAGCTGTATTTTTATCTGACCAATAATCATCAAGAAATGTACTACCAAGGTTGTCTATACCCCATTGAGCAAATGATTTACAGGCTTTGCAATAGCTTGGTTTCTTAAGGTGCCTTAAAAGATAAAGCTTAATTTTAGTGCTAGGATGACGATGGTTAGGGCATTTAAAAAAGAACTCTTGTTCAGTTCCATAAGAGACTTCTTCAGGTGAACAACTATTGAGGGGGTAGTCCCACAGGTCTAATAGTAGTTCATTAGAAGTTTCTAAATACCAATCTTTGAAAGATTTGAAGTTACACTTGGGGCAGAGTGTATTGAAGTGTGTTTTTAGAGTATAAGTATCAGTTGTGCATTCTTGACCACAGTCACATATACAGTTCCAGAATACTTTTGAATGTCCAGTTCTTTCTTTATACTCTCGAGACTTAAATTCATTTTTAGAAAGGATGGTAATCGAACCGAACTTAAGTCCTGATAAATCTTTAAAATGCATAAAAATCCTCCTTTAATTTTTGATGAGTTTATGTTGTCCTAAAGGGGAGAGGATTATGCATAGAAAGAATAAATGTATAAAGTGTCATAACTTATAAGTATTGACACCGATTTTTTTAGAACGTATAATCAATGCATTAGATGGTGTCAATACATAGTGTCAAAACTAGAAAGGAAAATACATATGATTTATGGTTATGCAAGAGTAAGTACAAAAGGACAGGCTAAGGATGGAAACAGTTTGGAGAGTCAGGAACAGCAACTTAGAGAAGCAGGAGCAATAGAGATATGTTCTGATAGTTTTACAGGAACAAAGATGGATAGACCAGAGTTAGATAAACTCCTAGATAAGCTTTCAGAAGGAGATACTCTAATAGTTACTAAGCTTGATAGGATTGCAAGAAGCATGACGCAAGGAAGTGAGTTAGTTAATTCATTAATTGAGAGAGGAATAAGAGTACATATTCTTAATATAGGGGTTATGGATAATACACCTGCTTCAAAGCTTATTAGAAATGTGTTCTTTGCATTTGCAGAATTTGAGAGAGACATGATAATTGAACGTACACAAGAAGGAAAGGCTATTGCAAAGACGAAAGATGGCTTTAAGGAAGGAAGACCTAAAAGTTATACAGATACACAAATAAGCATGGCATTAGAATTATTACAGAAACACAGTTATACAGAAGTTGAGAGAATGACAAGGATAAGTAAAAGTACACTTATCCGAGCTGTAAGAAAGCGTAAGGCAGAAAAACAAAGAGCATAAATTAACTTATAGGAAGGCTACCTAAAAGGTAGTCTTTTTGTATGTGAACAAATAGGGGGGTATCAATTCCATTAAAGGGTATGTGGAATAATGTGAGACAGAGTAAGTAATTAATGACACATAGTATCTAGTAGTCGAGACGAAGGGAGATAAAGTGAGAAGATATGTAGTAAAACTAAGATTTTATAGAGTTAGGAAGGGAAGTTAATAAGCGAGAGGGTTTTTTGACGTAATTATATGAGCATAATAGGAGTGTTTTTATGAAGCGAGTAGTCGATAGATTATGACACATAATTGGTAATTGTGTATAAAAATAGGGAAATAAGTATGTGTTTAGTAGCTAGTGTATGAATATTATGATAAAATTAGCTTATTAGATACTAGAGTGAGAATGAGGTGGCATATGATAAATAAATGGTTGTATGAAGAGATGCGCGAGTTAGATACAGATAAATTTCAGGTTATTGACCTTAAAGAAGTAGATGACATTTCTCAAGAAGTAAAAGAATATATTGCAAACCATTTAATTAGCAGTTTCAGAAATATTGAACAGCTAAAGTTTAGGTATAAAGATAGAGATAAAGAGGAATTGAGAAAGTATATTAAAGAAAAAATATTTCCTAATCAAGACAATCAATTTAGCAAAAATGTAAAACAAGGAGATTGGGGAGAGGTATTGTCTGCTATTATTTTAAATGATATAAAGAGTGTTATACTACCAATAACAAAATTAAGATGGAAAATAAATAATGAAAAATCAATGTTTGGAACAGATGTTTTTGCTATAAGAGAAAATGAAGAAGAATTACCAGAATTAATCTACTGTGAGGTTAAAACAAAAATAACATATGATAAAGAAATAGGAATAAAGGCATATGAAAGTCTATATAGGGACAATGGAAGTTCATTACCAGATATTATAGACTTTATTTCTAAGGTATATTTTGAAAAAGGAGATTACGAGTTAGCAGCAAAATACGATAAGATATATTTAAATATGGATAATCATACTAAAGAGTTTCAGATATTCTTAATAATGGATGGAAGTATATGGAGAGATGAGATTGTTGATATTTTAAAAGCTAGTAGTGTAGACTTAGAAAGATTGTTTATAAATATAGTACTCATACCGAACTTTAAAGACTTGATAGAGGAAACATATGAGTTAACAGCTGATATAGGGGAGAAATTAGTGTATGGTGAATAGAGAGCAGTATATTAAAGAAAAAGAAAGGGAATTAGTGGAGCTTATACATCAACCTAAGTTGAATAATTTTATAAAACAGATTTTAGCTAAGAAGATGGGAGCAAAGTTTAACTCAACATATGATGAAAGATATTTATGGCAACAGGCTATGTACTTAAGTAGTAAGTCGACTATTGTACTAGAGGAGGATACAAAGAATCTAAATGCAATTGAAGCCATGAGGTTATCAGGATATATTTATGAGATATTAAGTAATATATCTAATGATTATGATAAAGATTTTTGTTTGGTATTAGCAGCGATGTGCTATGAAATAGCAGGTTATCAAGCTAATGCACAATGTTTATTGAGAACGAGATACAAGTTAAATGAAGATGCTGAAGAAAATAGTTATTTGTTGGTAGTACAATTATTATTACAAAAGAAAATTAAAGCAATGTATCAAGTAGCAATGAAGGAAATTAAAGATGTTAGAAATGATGATAAAGATACTTTAGTAAGATTCTTTATGATGATTAATATTTTGGGAAAACAAATTTTAGAAGGAACGTCAGACTATGCTGAGTATATAAAAGATAATGAATATGTTATGAACGAAATAAATGGTATAAACAAGGCATTTATAGCTGAGGGAAATTTACTTTTAAGTAGGCTTAATTCATTGTTAAAATTAAGGTATAAGTTATTAGTAAATAGAGGAATATGGAATGTACTTGGTAAAAAAGGAAAATTACAAGAAGATATTTGGATAAGATATGCAAGGTTACTAACTAATAATGGGAATAAAAAAATTGATGAGGAAAAAATAGATGAGGATAAGTCAATTATAGAGTTTTGGAACTCTCAATTAAGAGCTATAGAACAAGGTATATTAGATGATACTGATTTAAGTAGTTGGATTTGCCAAATGCCCACTAGTGCAGGGAAAACAATGGTTGCTGAATTATGTATATTAAATGCTTTAGTGAATGAGCCGAAAAAAAAGTGCATATATATCGCACCATATAAAGCATTAGTCAATGAAGTTGAGTTGGGTTTATGTAAATCACTTGGAAGTTTAGGATATGTTATTTCAGGAGTATCAGGTAATTTTGAATTAGATGATATAGAGGGTTCAAGAATTAGTAATTCAGATGTTTTAATATTAACACCTGAAAAGTTAAATTTGTTATTAAGAACAGATAGTGGTGAACTTGGAGAAGTATCGCTAATTGTCATTGATGAAGGACATTTAATTGGTAATAAAGATGAAAGAGCAGTTAAGTTTGAGATGTTAATGATTCGTTTAAAAAGAAAGATGAAAGATGCTAGATTTTTATTTATCTCAGCTGTTATTAATCAGGAAAGTGCTAAGCAATTGGCAATTTGGTTAACAAATAATCAACAGAAGATATTAACATCACCCGAGGATGCAGGACAAGTACCTTGGCAACCTACTAGAAGATATTTATGTGCTTTTGAATGGAGAGAAAACAATAATGGTACTATTTTTGTTAAAAACATGAAAGTGGGGGATAATAGGAAAACTTCTTTTATTCCTAATGTTATTACGCAAAATAAATATATTGGTTATACACGAGTAAAACGAAAAGAGAGAGAAATATACTTTCCGGGAGTAGATTCAAAAAATGAAATAGCAGCAGAGTTAGCATATAAATATGCAGAGGAAGCTCCTGTATTAATTTTTTCATCTACACCGAGATATGTAAAAAGTATAGTTAATGCATTTTTGAAGTTATTTGAGTTAAGAGGAGATAGCGTAAAAGAGTGTTTTAATGAACAAGTGGGTAGTTACAGCTATGAAATAGCTAAAAAGTGGTTAGGGGAAGAATCAGATATAACTAAGTGTTTAAAAAGAGGAATAGGTGTTCATTATAGTGTTTTACCACAGACCTTACGACGTGCAATAGAAAAAGATTTTAAAGAAAAGAAGTTAAAGGTACTTATTTCAACCACTACTTTGGGGCAAGGAGTGAATCTTCCTATAAAAACAATTATTGTACATTCATTGGTTATTAATAGTAATGAGGGAAAATACGTTGATAAAAGAGACTTTTGGAATATTGTAGGTAGAGCAGGTAGAGCAGGGAAAGAAACAGAGGGTAGGGTTATATTTATATCCAATAAAGGAGTAACAGATAGAAAACTAATAAAGGAATATATGGATGAAAATAATAAGCAACAACTTGAGAGTGCATTATATGTGTTAGTACAAGAGTTAGTGCAAAAGAGAATAAAGCAAGAGGAGTGGAATGAACGACTTACTCAATTACTTGAACCTGAATTAATGGCATTATTAGTAGAAGAGGCAATAGATACACCAGATGAACAATATATAGAAGGAATCTTAAATCAGAGTTTATTCAAAATACAGGCACTTGATATGGATAGTACAAATCTGAAAACAGTAGCATTGAATGCTAGTATAAATTTTTACTCACAAGTAGAAGATAGAAAAAAACAAAAGATATATGCTAAAACGGGGTTATGCTTAAAAAGTTGTGAGAGGATAGCAAAATACATAGAAAATAATTTAGAACATATAAAAGAGACAATAAGTGAAGATGATTATTTAAGTTATATTATTAATTATGTATTTGAATGTATTAGTGATATACAAGAAATGAAATCAACACGAGGAGAAATTAGTCAAATAAATATTAAAGATAATAAAAAGTTTATAGGAACAGTATTAAATATGTGGATTTCAGGAATAGAAATAGAAGAAATAAGAAGCAAATGGATATTATACAAAGAAAATTATAGTGTAGAAAACCTAAATACATTCATAGAGGAAATGTTAGTGTATAAATATCCATGGGGAGTTAGTGCATTTAATACAATACTATCTTATTATTTAGATGAAGATATTGATAAATATCCAGAAGGAATTAAGAATGCTACAATCTTTGTAAAAAATGGATTAAATGATATATATAGTTGCTTTGCAAAAGAATTGGGTACACCAACTAGAGAGACTTCAAAGTTAATCAGTGAGTATTTTTATAAAACATACAGCAGATATAATTTAAGGAATTTTATGAAAATGTTTATAGGATTATCATATAATGATTTAAGATATACTATAGGACTTACGAATGAATGGGAACTAAAGGCTATACTAGAGAGACAGCAGTTTTATAACCTAGATAATTTTGCTAATATAAAGAAAACAAATGTGTGCACTTATATTAAGGGAATACGATATGAAGAAAGAATTAAGGTGGCAAGGAAACTAAGTGAAGGAGATATAGTACTTTTAGAGCGAGAATATACTAATAAATACGATAGGAATGCTATATTAATTAAGAAAGATACTGAAATCGTTGGGTATGTGGATAGGCATATAGCAAAGCAATTAGCAGCAGATATTGATTTAGGAGGCAGAATGTATAGAGGAAGAATTAAAAAGATTATAGATTTACTCAGTATAGAAGTAGAGATAATAGAAGTAGTATAAGTAAGAGGGAGAAGAAAGAACATACTACTATATAGTAAGACTTGCCATGAAAGTACTTAGAGAAGATACAATAAGAGGCATAAACGAGGTTAAAGGGGTTAACCGTGTAATGTACGATTGAACAGGCAAAACCACTAATAAAAGAATAGATTTGAGAGGACATTTTATGTTCTCTCTTTTTTGTTTTCCTTGAATTGCTTTTATATACATGATATGCTTATAAAAAGACCAAAAATCAGATGTCGTAAACACAAAAAAATCAGATGTTCCAGTGAGAACAAATGTTAATTAGAGATAAAAGTAAATAGAGTCAATAGCACATAAGAAACTTTCAATATATTGTCTATCAATTCATATTGAACTCACTACCAAAAAGTGCTACAATCATAAAGTAGTTAAATTCTGACTACACTAACTAAATATGCACGCATAGTTCAGCTGGATAGAGCGTCTGACTTCGGATCAGAATGTCGTGGGTTCGAATCCTACTGCGTGTGTCAATGAGAAGGAAAAGATACTATTTATCAATGATTAGAATATCTTTTCCTTTTTTTTATAGATAAAAAATAAGTAAAGGTTGTAGTAAGGTTGTAGTAGATAAAAAGTATTTTTTTTAAATAGGATGCATATATTATATTAGAAAAACTATAGAAAAAAGATATCAGAATATTGACTTTTAACTAATGAAGATGTATTATAAGTATATATAGAGTGCTCCACTACTTTGAACGAGGACCATTAATTTAAGTGCTCCACTACTTTGAATGAGGACCATTAATTTAAGTGCTCCACTACTTTGAATGAGGACCATTAATTTAAGTGCTCCACTACTTTGAATGAGGGAGCCTGTATAAAATTTTGTGTAAACTGATTAATAGCTCTTTCTTAAGGCAATG
>DYCF01000045.1:0-6301 GCA_019418225.1 Clostridiales bacterium
CAGGACTTAAGATATTACAGTAACAGTTTAGGATATTTGCTAGGGCTTAAATAAGTCTTAGCAGTTGGGAGGATAGGTATGGAAAGATTATACTGTGGAATTAACTCATGTAGTTGTGTAGATGAAGATGGATATTGCAAAGCGTGGGGGATTGAAGAAAATGTTGAAACTTGCAGAGCACAAGCACTTGAAGAGAATTTAAAAAATGAAGTACCAGGAATAAAGATTAATGAGGACTATTCAGACTTAGAGGTGCTGTAATGAAAAAACATTTTATAATTTAACAGATGAAGATAAAAAATACATAGTAGAGCTAATAGCGAAGTGTGTAGAGCTGGGATTAGGCAACATTAATTTTCAATATTACACTACGAAAGTAAGCTTAAAGGAATATAGGTTTTATATGAATGAAATGAACGGCTTTTGGAGGTTGGTTGTTAAGAGTCAAGCAGAAAAGGATGTATTTAAATTTAGCCAATTAGATGAATACAAAATTATAGATGGAAATATTGAATACGTTTATTCAGAATCAGATTAAAGCAACATGGAGGAATTTGTGGGTAACTGGAAAGAAGAGTGGAAAGGCACCAAGAAAGAGCAGCGAGAACTTATAGAAGAGGTGTTGCAGGATATAAAAGCACAGCACTTTGAGGAGATGAATCAGGCTGATTTTAATAAATTGTTTAATGATGCATTTTGTAGAACACTGGTGCAATCAGAGTTAAGTGAGATGATGTTGTATATAGTGGAAAGCCAAGACGGAGCAAAATGAGTAACATATGAAGACGGAAGTAAATTATAGAAAAATAGATTTAGCAAGTAAACGCATTAAAGAATATATTGCCAAATGTGGTTACACATTCACCCTAAAGGAAATTATAGAAGATTATATAGAGTACTGGGTAGGTGATTGGTATGTAAGCTACACAGCTAATGATGTTATATCTAAGTATTTAATAGAATTTAGAGTATTAACAGGAATTTATACTAATAGAAAATAAAATCAAAAAATAGAGAAGGTGATAAGATTTGAAAAATACATCATGTATAAAATGTGTGAGGATAGGTGGAGACACTTGTCCATATTGTATAGATGCTTTAAGAGAGAAAAACAGAGTAAGAGATTGTAGCCTTTATATAACATTAGATGAATTAAAATGCGATAATGTGCAATTAAACTTATTCGATTAAATAAAATTAGAGTTTGAGAGGTAACTAAAATGGGAAGTAATAAAGACATATTAATTCAAATAGCCTTAATGTGGGCAGTGCAATATGAAAAGAGGAATAAAGAAGCATGTGATATGCTTTTAGGGTACTACAAAAGGAAATTATGGGGTGATTAAGAGGGCAAATTAATAGCCTTCTTTTTTTGTTTAATAAAGGAATCTCATGGCGATGCTTATAACTGAGGTGATGGCTCATTAAAAATATAGCACATATCCTAAAATGAAAGCATAGGTTCTTGCGATGATCTGCGCCAGGAGTATAAAAAGTGTAGTGGCTGCATCCAATATTATGGCAATGGGATATGTGCATTAAAAAAAGCAGGCTATTATTTAGTCTGCTTTTTATATCTTTCGGCAAGTACCTTCATAAGTAATTCAAAGTCTTTTTCTATGTTATAGTTTTCTTTATCTTCTAAGCCATAATACTTAACGATAGTATTAAGTATATCTTGTTCATCATCAAGAAGAGCTGATGGGGCTATATTAAGGGCTTTTGAAATATCAAGTAATGCAGAAAGGGTAACATTTGAACTACCAGACTCATACTTTTCAATTGAGCTTTTTGATTTAAAAATCATATCGGCGAGCTCTTGCTGAGTAAGGTTTTTTTCTTCTCTAAATCGTTTTATTCTATTGCCTATCTCTAACATAAGACCACCCAAATTCGACCTTAATATGTTTATTTTTATTAAAATATTATAACAAGCAATTGCTTCCAATTAAACAAATTATGTTGAAAAAGGAAAAAGTTTGATATATATATATTAATATATCGTAAATTTTTTATGACGAGAGAGGTTGCAATGAGTAAAAATAAGCTAATAGAAATAATAGAAAGGCATCTAGACGGAATTGATGGCAAACGATATGAGTCGCAAGAGTTTAAAGAGGGATTTGAGACATGTTTACATATAATATGTGATATATTTGAGTTGAAAGATTAAAACAAAGAAAGCCTACAGTTAATATAATGTAGGCTTTTGTTATGCGGATATTTTGACATGTACCTGTAAGTGAAGGTAGCCAGTTTGTTATGCGCAATCAAATTTTGTGCGATATAGGGGATGGGCAGAGCATTACGCATAACTTATCTACTTTTTCAGCCCATATTACAAGTGTAATTGATATACTTAGCAAGACAACGGCTCAAAGCCTAGTATTACTTGATGAATTAGGTTCAGGAACAGACCCAGCAGAAGGTATGGGGATTGCAATAGCTACTTTAGAAGCTTTAAGAAATAAAGGCTGCCTCGTTGTAGCAACGACTCATTACCCAGAGGTAAAAGAGTATGCAGATAAAGCAGAAGGATTTTTAAATGCCAGAATGTGCTTTGATAAAGAAAGTTTAAGACCACTTTATAAGCTTGAGATTGGAGAAGCAGGAGAAAGCTGTGCTTTTTATATTGCTGAAAAGTTAGGATTTCCTAAAGAGCTTATTGCATTAGCTAGCAGTTACACTTATAGTACGAGAGAAAAAGAAATAGGAGAAGGCATAAAAGAGAAATCAGAAACAGCTTCTGATAGTTTTCAAACAGACTTAAGTTTGCTTGAGGCGGTGCAAAAGATGGCACAAAAAGATGAAGTACAGGTACCGAGGATTAAGTCAAAACCTAAGAAAGATTCAAAGGCAAAGCAAGAGAAGCTCAAAAAGAAATTCCAAGTAGGTGATAGTGTCATAGTCTTCCCAGAAAAAGAAAAAGGTTTGATATTCCACACTATGGATGAGACTGGTAAGGTAGGCGTACAAATTAAAAAGAGTAAACGATGGGTTAATGTTAAAAGGGTTAAATTATTAGTAGCAGCCAAAGAATTATATCCAGAGGGTTATGATTTTAGCATTGTCTTTGATAGCGTTGCTAATCGTAAGGCAAAGCATAAGATGAGTAAAGGATATCGACCAAATATGGAAGCTGTGTATGAAAATGAAGAAGAAGCAAAGTGGCAGGAAGAAGCCAAGAATCAAGAAAATTGATAAATAGGGAATGAAATGAAAGAAATAGCTGTCTATATAAGTGAAAGTAAAAAAGTTAGGAGGAAAATATGGAAGCACTAGTAAATGAAAAAGAGCTGCTTGAGGGGCTAAAACAAGATGATCTTGCATGCTATGAGCAGCTTATTGATAGATATTCCTCTTATGTGGTGGCGGTAGTGAGCAAAGTAGCAGACGGACAATTGGGGCATGGTGATATAGAAGAGTTGTGTGCAGATGTTTTTATTAAGCTATGGGATAAGAGAAAGTCACTTACTATAGGAGAAGGAAAGTTAAAGGCTTATATAGCAGCTATAGCTAGAAATAAGACAATTAATTTATTGAAGGTAAAAGGAAAGGGGATTAGTATTCCATTAGAAGAAGATTTCATAGATTATACCTCACCAGAAAGTGAAGTGCTTAGACAAGAAGAAAGTCAGCTTGTAAATGAAGTAATAGCCACGCTTCCGGAGCCAGATAGAGAAATCTTTATACGAAGATATTTTTATATGGAAAAGGTAGTGGATATTAGCAGGCGATTAGGCATTAATGTGGCGACGGTAGGCACAAAGTTATTTCGAAGTAAAAAGAAGCTGGAAGCAACTTTGAGGGAAAGAGGTGTAAGCTATGAATAAAAAAGACTTAAAAGCAAAAAGGACTAATAGTCTAGTTTCGCAATTGATAGAAGAACTTAATGTGGAATTACTGGAAGATATTGATATAGAAGAAAATGTAGGAGATGAACTGACAGAAAAGACTAGGGCAATAGAAAAGAAAGAAGCACAGGCAGAAAAGGCTGGAGCAATAGAAAAGAAAGAAGCACAGGCAGAAAAGGCTGAGGCAATAGAAAAGAAAGAGGTACTGACAGAAGCGGTTAGCTTGGAGAAGATTAAGCAAAGGGCAATGGCGCATGCAGCAAATAGTAAGAAAGCTGATGAGAAAATAGTAGACTTACAACAAGCATATAGCCAGAAAGCACCAAAACAAGAAATAGGGAAATTAAATAAAAAGTCTAGCGGTACTAAAAGAAGAATAAAATCAAGATGGTGGATTCCGTTGGTGGCAATTTTGAGTTTAATAGGTGTAGTAGTGGCCTCCGTGAATCAAAATAGTACGCTTAAAAATTTCTTTGGTGATTTGTTTCCTTATGAGGACCAAGTGCAAGCCGTAGGGATAAATGAAGTGAAATCTGGTATTATTTACACAGTAGAAGGCGCATTTATAGATAATAAATCTGGATTATTTATTGTGAGTATGACAAAACAGGATGCTAGTGCCTTTGAAACTGGCACAAAGGTTAAAGGCATGCGATTAGAAATAGAAAAGCCAAGTTCTATGGGATGGGGCATACAAAGCTATTTAGAAGATAATAATAAAAAACTAGTGAGCGTTATGAAATTATCTTGCGATAGACCACTTTATAAAGATGAACTTACATTAAGTGCACAGGACTTGGTGAAGGAAGTATATAATGTTAAGGAGATTCCTGTAGATTTAAACAAACTTTATGAAGAAGGAAAGTTTACAACTTTAAAGGGAAATGAGGAAAACTGGTATAACTATGCAGTAGAGGATGGTTTAAATATACACCCTCTAGAAGATTTTAAACAATTTAATATTGATGATATTAGAATTTCAAATGTAGGATTAAGCATTATTACAAGTTATCCAGATATAACTGGGATTCAAGATAGAACAATAGACTTAGCCCTTATTGATACAAGAACAGGAGAAAATTATGAATCTCAATGTTATAGTAAATGGGAAGAAGAGACAGGGCTTAATAAAAATAGTTTTGTTTTCGAGAAGATAAAGGTACAAGATTTACCTTATTTAAAAGTACAGCTTATGGATTATCATAACAAAGAGCTTATATCACAGACTTGGCAGGTTAAATTTAAACTTAGCAAGAATTCTCAGGTCGTAAGTAAGCGAATCTTTTGTCCTACAAAAATTGAGGAGGATACAGTTGTATTTACAAGACTAGATGTATCAACATTAGGCGTAGTATTAAAAGGTTATACAAATGCAAAATCTCCTGAGAAGCTAGATATTACGATTGTAATGAAAGATGGTGCAGAAAGAAAGTTAATTTACAGTGGTTCTAGTAGTGGTTTAGGAGGATTAACGTGCCATTATAACCTGGGGATAAATGAAGAGAGTTATATACCAGCACTTATAGATTTAGAGAATGTAACGCGTGTAAAAATAAATGATAAAGTTATAAAAATAAAATAAGCTTCCACAAGAGTGATGTGAGTAAGAAGCTTTTTTGTGAATAAGTTGAAGAGAAAAATTAAAAAATGTGGATGAATTTAAGAAGGCTCTGTGGAGAACTTAAAACATATATAACAAGGTTAAGACTAAATTTGTCGCATTTATGGGATTATGCCAATATATGAGACTTTTTCAAAATGGGATTGGGCTATAATGAAAATGATGATCTATAGGTTAGCATTACGGCGTTAAGCGATAACCATAGACTTAAATTAAAGCGTAATAATAGATAAGGGGATTAGCCATGCATTTTGATAACGATTGCTTTTACTGTGTAAAAGACAACAGATTAACAGACATTATGATTAAAATTTGTGATCTTGAAGCATCAACACTTTACCTTTTCAAAGAACAAACATACAGAGGTAGATGTTTAGTAGCTTACAAAGAACATAAAAGTGAAATCTTCCACTTAACAGATGAAGAAAGAAATGCTTTCATGAAAGACGTAGCAAGAGTAGCTAATGCTATGGACAAAGCATTCTCACCAACAAAAATCAACTACGGTGCATATGCAGATAAAATGACACACCTTCATTATCACATTGTACCAAAATATGAAGGTGGTCCAAGCTTTGGTGGCACATTTGAAATGATGCCAGAACCAAAAGTATTATTAAGTGATGCAGAGTATGCAGAGCTTATTGAAAAAGTGAAAGAAAACCTTTAGGATACCTTTAGGATAGGGGGGTGGCTCAACGTGCCGCCGCCTTTTTTTTGGAGGTGAGGGGCATGGATAAATTAGGGTATATAGTTTTCCTTTGACCTCCCGTTGGTCGAAGTCAAGATAAAACTATATACCCTAATTTATCCACACCCATGAAGT
>DYCF01000045.1:6401-10471 GCA_019418225.1 Clostridiales bacterium
GGCGGCACGTTGAGCCAATTCTGGCGGATGGCGGAGAAGCGAATGAGAGGATATACGGTTTTCCTTTGACCTCCTGTTGGTCGAAGTCAAGATAAAACTATATACCCTAATTTATCCACACCCATGAAGTCTGGTAAGGGCGGCGGCACGTTGAGCCAATTCTGGCGGATGGCGGAGAAGCGAATGAGAGGATATATGGTTTTCCTTTGACCTCCTGTTGGTTGCTTTATTTTAGGAGGGCTAGGTCTGTGAGAAGTTGGTGTTCGCCTGTGATGATTTGTTTAATCATGTAGAGTGTTACTTTATCGGTTGTGGTATCTACCTCTGGGAGATGGTTATCTATGTTAGCGATAAATTCTGGGTAGTTGTTGGTGGTAGTGTGAAGAATATGGGGCATATCTCTGAGGATAATGCCTAGGTTTGATGCGTTGATTTTGTGTTTGCTAAGCCAGCGGTAGAGTTCGTAGATATTACTGATGAGAAGGCGTTCGTCTGTTAGGATGATTTGATAGTTAGAGTTCGTGAAGGCCTGGTTATTAAGACGAATGCGGTCTTCTATGAGGTTTGTAATAATGAGGAGATTCTTCATGACATTTTGGCGAACTTTACCTTGCGCAAGGGCATTAACTTCTTCTAGCATTTTGATGATAGTATCTTTGTACAAGTTTTTTAATTCATTAGTCGCATCATCTAATTTATAAGGGAAGATGAAGCGATTAATAAGAAGTGCCATAATTGTACCTAAGATTACAAAGCAGATGCGAGCAACTGTAAGGCCTGGTGTGGCAGATAGATCTATAAGTGCGGCTGAACCTATGGAAGAAATCGTTGTAAAGATAGTGGTATAACGATAAGCATTTAAGTAGCTAGAAATATAGCCAGATGCCATTAAGATAATAGGTGCCAGTGCTGGTGGAGCAAAAGAAAACAAGAAGAATGAAATCCCACCACCTATTAGTGTAGCAAATATTCTATCGCGTGCTTTCGTTTTAGATTGTTCATAAATCGGTATGATAATAGAGATACAGGTAAATGCTAGCCAGCGCCCTTCTTCTAAATGAAAGAAATCAGTTAAAAAGAAGGAAAGCGTAACACCTACAGCAAGACGGAAAGCATAGGAAAATTTCATAGAGCTAGAATTGAAGGTAGCCTTATTAAAGCGATACTGACTATAATTAGCAGGAATTTTTTCTAATCTTTTAACGACATTATAGTGTGCTTCATCTAATTTTGAGAGTTCCTCTAGGGTATCGCGAATAAAGGCAATGTTGTTTAAGAATTCTAGGTCTTTTAGATTATGGACATCTTCAGGTGCATAGTGAGCCATAAGTTCAGTATAAAAAGCATCAAGGTTAGAGAATGCATGCTTATCTTCAATGCAAGAAATTGTTTTTTCCAAGAATTTCTTTAAGTCATCCAGAATTGTAGCATACTCTTTGGGATTAATATTCGAGTTAAGAAGTAAAGATAAATTTTCTAGAGCAATAGAAAGATTGAGTTTAAGAAGTGCTTCTTCCGTGAAGTAATAGGAAGCCTCACGTCTTTCGTAAATTACTTTTCGAAGGTTGCTAATAAGTAGAGATATAGATTGTCTTTGAGAAGAGGCATCCTTGCCCTTTTTGAACTGTTTGATTTGGACAATTAAGAGGTTGCAAAGCTCAATGAGCATTTTGTTACCACTTTTCTTTAACTTATTCTTGTTAAATAGAAGCTGCAAGCCAATGATACAAATAGCACCTGCTACTAATGAAGCGAGACGTAATGGAAGTTCAGCAGTAGATACAGGTGTTGCAACTAAGAAAGCGTATTGAAGTATAAAAGGCAAGTAAAGGGGACTTCTTAGATTGTATAAAAAGGTATAACCAATGAAAAAAGTGATAATAAAGTTAATAGGAAGAGCCAGCCATAGATTAAGAGAAGCTAGGAAGGCACCTATTCCGATAATAAGGTTGACGCCAATTAGTTTAAACATATTTTTAAGCGGAGAAACCGTAAGGTCTCTTTGCAAAAACATAAGCATAGCAGTAGCAGATGTGACACCTACTAAAGTATTGGTGCTAGAAAATATCATATTAAAGAAAACGATAAAGGCTACGACAGCAACAAATATTAGTGTTTTAGAGAGTATAAGCTGTTTATTCAAATCATAAGTCTCCTTTCTGTAAATAAGTGTTTTATATAAATAATAATAAGTGCTTATGAAAATCATAAGTATATGTATGATAAATATAGAGTGTGTGACTAACTAAATAAGGGCAATAGCTACAATTTATAGTTGCATTATACAAGGTGTAAAAAGGGAAAGATAGGGGGGAGGAAAAACGAGAAGTTAGTAAATTTGAAATTGACTAAAAAAATTTCGGGTGATAAAATAAAATTAATCGAGTAGCAAATGCGTAAATCCAGATTAAGGATTTACGCATTTTTTGTTATTCGTTACTAAGGTTGTGGTAGCTTTCCGATGAAAAGACTCCGTAGATTTAGTATATAGGAGGTTATTATGGAAAAAGAAGTTACGATGAATAAGATGGGAACGGCGCCTATTAAGGGGCTTATGTTAGCAATGGGGATGTCTATGATTGTATCTATGGCATTACAGGCACTCTATAATATTGTAGATAGTTACTTTGTAAGTTGTATGCCATCATCAGAGACCATTGCTAATATGGGGGATTATGCAGTAAATGCACTAACACTAGCATTCCCAATACAGATGTTAATGGTAGCCATAGGTGTGGGGACGGGTGTAGGTGTTAACACATTATTATCTAAAAGTCTAGGTGAAGGAAATCGCGATAAAGCAAGTCACATTGCAGGAAATGCTATTTTCTTAGGTATTTGTACATATGTTGTATTTTTGCTTTTTGGTATTTGGGGTGTAAAGGCTTATATCAGTTCGCAGACTTCAAATCCAGTTATACTACAAATGGGAGAATCTTATCTTAGAATTTGCACAGTATTATCTTTGGGTATTGTCCTCTATATAATTTATGAAAAATTATTACAGGCAACAGGAAAAACAATGTTATCAACGATTGCACAAATTGCAGGTGCATTAACAAATATTATTTTAGACCCTATTTTAATTTTTGGTTTATGGGGATTTCCTAAAATGGGAATAGAGGGTGCAGCTTATGCAACGGTTATTGGACAGGGTGTGTCTTGTTTATTGGATATAATTTTTCACTATGGATTTAATAGAGAAGTTGATGGTAGATTAAAATTTTTAAGACCTCAAGTGGCAATTATTAAAGAAATTTATGAGGTAGGAATACCTGCTATAGTTATGCAGGCATTGATGTCCTTTATGACGTATGGCGCTAATATTATATTAGGGGCTATTTCAAGTTCAGCAGTTACAGCATATGGTGTTTATTATAAAATTCAGCAGTTCGTATTCTTTGCAGCTTTTGGAATGAATAATGCAATGATTCCTATTATAGGATTTAATTATGGTAAACGCGATAAGACTAGAGTAGATGAGGGCATCAAGTATGGCATGATTTACACATTAATTATTATGGCAATTGGTGCTGTCGCACTTTGGATTTTTGCACATCAGATTATAGGTATATTTGCAGTTTCAGAAGAAACACAAAGGCTATGTATTATGGCAATAAGAATTATTACAATAGGTTATTTATTTGTAGGTGCCAATATAGCATATCAAGGTATATTTCAGGCACTGGGATGTGGCATACGTTCATTAATACTTTCATTAATAAGGCTCATAGTAGTTCCATTACCATTAGCATGGTTACTTACAATGGTTCCTAGAGCACAAGATATCGTATGGATTGCCTTTCCAATAGGTGAAGCTGTAGCTTTAGTTGTAGGATATCTCTTAATGAAACAAATTTCTGTAGAAAAGATGAATCAGTTTACTAAGCAAACAAAAACGAGAGAAAAAGTAATTGTAGGCAGTGAAGGATAAAGATGAACAAGAATAAGAAGTGAAGTAAGGATAAGGATAAGAAGTGAAGTAAGAAGTGAAATGAGGATAAGGATGAGAAGTAAAGTAAGAAGTGAAATGAGGATAAGAATGAGAAGCGAAGAGTAAGGTGTGAAGT
>DYCF01000045.1:10571-36341 GCA_019418225.1 Clostridiales bacterium
GAGGATAAGGATGAGAAGTAAAGTAAGGCGTGAAATGAGGATAAGGATGAGAAGTAAAGTAAGGCGTGAAATAAGGATAAGAATGAGAAGCGAAGAGTAAGGTGTGAAGTGAGGATAAGGATGAGAAGTAAAGTAAGGCGTGAAATGAGGATAAGGATGAGAAGTGAAGTAAGGCGTGAAATAAGGATAAGAATAAGAAGTAAAAAGTAAGAGATAGGAAACTAAAAAATGCTGTAGTTTAAGGGACTACAGCATTTTTTATATTTATTTTTATAAGGAGTTTGAATGAAAAAAGTTACTTAAAAAATTAATTTTAAGTTGCAATATCTACTAATATAGCTATATAAGCTAAGGGGTGACTTATGTAGTATATTTAAGAATTGCGATATGTCTGGAGAAGAATACCTATATAAAATAGCGTCATATCTTCTCCAGGCAAGAAATAATTTTGTTCTAGAAAAGCTGATTTTTAACTTTATGTTTAGTTAATTATTAGCACTTGAAGAAGTTGTCTCGTTAGGTGGCGTCATAGCGGCATCGGTTGGAGGAGTAGTACCCGCATCAGCCGGAGGCGTCATACCAGCATCAGCCGGAGGAGTAGTACCTGCATCAGTCGGAGGCGTCATACCTTCAGGAGATTGAGTGGTGCCATCAAAATTATCGCGATTTGGTCTTGTGCCATTTTCATGATTTTTGCCGCCCATACCACCTTTACCACCCATACCAGTAGAGCCGCCGATAGTTGTGAGCATTGAGCTAACATTGAAGGTTGAGTTTTCAGTACCATTTGAATAAACTGCATCAGCATAGTAATTATAGAAACTTGGTTCTCCTGTGACTTCACCACCTGTATAGATTGTGTAATCTTCGCCTACAGTAAGGTTTGGTGAAGAGAAGAGAAGTGTTGAGGCTGTTTTTGGTGGCATAAAGGTTAAAACATTTGTACCATTTTGCGCAATGTGATATAACGTTTCGCCAGTTGGACCTGAAAGAATTACAGAAGGTTGCGTTGAATCTGTATCAGAAGGTGTGCTTGTTGTACCTCCAGTTGCAATAACTGTGCCACCATTAATAATGAAGCTACTTTGGTCGCAGTCGATACCGCATTCTGGTTGGTTGCCGCCAAATGCAAGAACAAGACCGCCATTTATTGTGATAGAGGCATTACTATCAAGGCCATCAGCATTAGCAGTCACATAAATTGAACCATCATTAATGACCATGCTACTTCCAGCATTGAAACCATCATCATTAGCATTGATGTTCATTGTGCCGCCATTTACAGTGAGGATACCTTTGGCTTCAATACCTTCTTCACTTTGAGGAATAGTAATATCACCACCATTTATAGTAAGGTCAAGATCAGCATGGATGCCGTCATCAGCAGCATTAGCTATGATGGTACCAGCATTGATAATAATTGTTCCACTACAGTCTATACCATCTGAAGTTCCTGAAACTTGTAAGTTACCGCCATCTATAACAATAGCATCATTTACATTGATGCCATCTTTAACAGTACTTGTTGCAATAATTGTACCGCTTGTAATAGTTAGATCATCATCACAGGCAATCCCATGTTTATAGTTACCTGTAGCTTCTAGCGTACCATTGCCTTGAATTACTAAGGAGTCATTACTAAAGAGTGCACCTTTTCCTTCATCTGTACTTGCATAAGTTGTACCGTCAGTTAAGGAATTTGTTGTACCACTTGCTAGCGTAATATAGGCTTTTTCTGCGTTGGAGATTGTAATGGCAGGACCATCACTATTTGTAATATGTGCATCACTGAGGGTGAGATTAATATTTTCCTCTGTAAGTACAGTAATTGAGCCATCTGTTAAAGTACCTGTAATGGTGTAGTTGCCACCTTTTGAGATAATGATATCATTGCCGCTTATTCTAGCACCTGAACCAGAAATTGTAGAAGTTGTACCGAGTGTAATGGTGGCTTCATTGGTCCAAGTAATGCCAGATGTATCATCAGGAAGATTAGTAGAATCGGCCTGAGTATTTTGAGTGACAGTGGTTGATTGCTGTGTAGCTGGAATAGTGGATGTAGATATGCTTTGACAGCCTACGGTTAGTGGCATAATAAGAGAGGCACTCATTAATACGCCTAGAAGTTTAATGTATTTCATAGGAATCTCCTTTTTTAACTTTTTGTTAAGTTTCTTTGTGGTTAGTTTATTATAGATTTCACATTTATAAGTTTTAGTTATTCATGATTTTTAGTCATGTGAAATCATTGAGAGAAACCTATTTACGTATATGTATATTTCAAGTTTTTAGTTGGTTTCTCTATATAGATTTCACATTTATAAGTTTTAGTTATTCATAGTTTTTAGTCATATGAAATCACTTTAAGTTGTGTACATGTAATATTACATTTGATTACATGCGTTTAATGTAATGTTTGTATTAAGGTCTTGTTTGTTGTATGTATATAGATTAAAGGTGCAATGTGTTTGCTATGTGATAAAAAATTGAAAACTAAAATAATGTTATGTGAAGTATATAGATTTCACATTTATAAAATTTAGTTATTCATAGTTTTGAGTCATGTGAAATCATTGGGAGAAAACAATTTACGTACATGTATATTTCAATGTTTTAGTTGGTTTCTCTATAGGACAATGTTAAAATATAAAATTTTTTAAATTATAGTTTTTTGAAATAATTTATAGTGGTAAGATAAAAAGGTTAGGGTGTATATTTTGAAAATAAGAAAAACATCGGAGATGTAGCAGATTAGAAAGGGATTTTTATATGAGAAAACATACATTTACAGTAGAAGAAAAATACGATCAAATGATTAATACACCTATTCCTAAGCTTATTACACTTATGGCAGTACCTACTATTATTAGCATGCTGATTACATCTGTTTATAATATGGCAGATACATTTTTTGTAGGTAAGCTTGGCACAAGTGCTACAGCAGCAGTGGGAGTATCATTTTCAATCATGTGTATTATTCAGGCCATTGGTTTTACATTTGGAATGGGGTCAGGTAACTTTATTTCTAGGTTATTAGGACAAAAGGAAAAGGATTATGCACAAAAAGTGGCAGCTACAGGATTTTTAACAGCCTTTGGGATTGGTTGTCTAATTGCTATTATTGGACTCATCTGTGTAGATTCCATTGTATATGGATTAGGGGCAACGCCTACAATTGCACCATATGCAAAGCAATATATTAGCATTATTTTAATAGGAACACCTTTTATGGCAGGTTCGTTTGTACTCAATAATTTATTTAGATATCAAGGGAATGCTTTTTATGGCATGATGGGGATTGCAACAGGTGGGGTTTTAAATATAATTTTAGACCCGATTTTTATATTTGTATTTAAGATGGGTGTATCAGGGGCAGCATTAGCTACCATTATTAGTCAGTTTGTTAGTTTTTGCATTTTACTTTCGAACGGCGGACGTGGGGGGAATATTAGAATTAGCCTTAAAAACTTTACGCCAAATTGGAAGATTTATAGAGAAATACTTAAAGGCGGTCTTCCTTCATTTTATAGACAAGGTTTAGCAAGCATTGCAACAATCATCTTAAACGTTTGCGCTAGGCCATTTGGAGATGCAGCCATTGCAGCTATGTCCATTGTGGCAAGGATTCTTCAATTTGCATTATCTATGGTGTTAGGATTTGGACAGGGATTTCAGCCTGTTTGCGGTTTCAACTATGGTGCCAGAAGATATGACCGCGTATTAGAAGCCTTTTGGTTTTGCGTAAAATTAGCATTTGGTGTACTTACAACCTTAAGTATTTTAGGATTTATTTTTGCACCGCATATTATTCAGATTTTCAGAAAAGATGATTTAGAAGTAATTCAAATTGGCGTAAATGCATTAAGAATACAATGCGTCACATTCCCATTATCCTCATGGATTGTCATGAACAACATGCTTCTTCAGACAACAGGACAAGGAACCAAAGCATCTATACTAGCTATGGCAAGACAAGGCTTATTTTTCATTCCACTTATCTGGATTTTATCTCAAACCTCAGGTCTACTAGGTGTACAATTAAGCCAAGCCATCAGCGATATCCTAACATTTCTCCTAGCCATACCTCTAGGCGGCAGCCTCCTCAAAACCCTCAAAGCAGAACAGAGGGACAGGTCTCCAAAAATGACGTTATAGATACGGGGACAGGTCTCCAAAGATGGCGTTGGGGGAGTCGGGAATTCTTGACAGAGGCAAAATAGTGTGTAATGATAGAAAAGTTGATACTAACCAAGTAGGGTGTAGAATATACTTAATAGGGAAAGTTAAGAGCTGCAGCCCCCGCTACTGTAACTAGGGACAAGGATAACGAAACCACTGTAATAGAAGAGATTTGTATTATGGGAAGGGTTATCTGAGGATGAACTATAAGCCAGGAGACCTACCTTACTATGGCACTAGTATTCTTTCGGAGGGAGAGAATGAACTAGAATCTTAGGAAGTTTAGCATTTCTTAAAAAGATTCTCCGAAAAGCAGTTATTTCATTTATAGGAGGATATTAAAATGAAACAAAAATTATTTATGAGAAAAGGTATGATGCTGCTTATGGCAACTGCCATGTCATTTTCAATGTTAGTAGGTTGTGGGAGCTCAAATAATACATCAGTAACCCCTACAGAAACAGCAGTAACAAATGAGGCATTTAATGTTTCAGTCACAGATTCAACAGGGGAAACGATTACTTTAACAAGTGAGCCACAACGTATCGTTTCTATGGCACCAAGTACAACAGAAATTTTAGCAGCATTAGGTGTAGAAAGCAAAATTGTAGGTCGTACAAAGTATTGTAATTACCCAGAGTCTATCGAGAATGTAGAATCAGTAGGTAGTACATCAAGTCCTAATGTAGAAACGATTATTTCATTAGAACCAGATTTAGTAGTGGGTTCAACACACGTTTCAGAGGAAGTTATTAATAAATTAAGAGAAGTAGGCATTCCAGTAGTATTCCTTAATGAGCAAGAAGGCTTTGATGGAACTTACTCAGCAATTACATCTATTGGTGAATTAGTTGGTAAGCCAGAAAAGGCAGCAGAAGTTATTGCAAATATGCAAAAAACAGTTACAGATATTACAAAAAAAGTGAATGCTTTAAATAAAACAGAAAAACCAAAAGTATATTATATGGTTGGTTATGGCGAACAAGATTTTACTGCAGGTGGAGACACATTTATTAGTGAAATCATCAATTTAGCAGGTGGTAAAAATATCGCACAAAATGTAGAAGGTTGGTCAATTAGTAAAGAAGAGATTGCAGCTGATGAACCAGATATGATTATTATGCCAAGTGGCAAAGGAACACTTGAAGAATTACAAAACACAGATTTCTATAAAGATTTAGAAGCTGTAAAAGCAGGACACGTTTATGAAATCAATGGAGATATGATTTCTAGACAAGGACCACGTGTAGCAGATGCATTAGTGGAAATGGCAGAAGTAATTAATCCAGAGCTCGTTAATTAATTAGATTTTTATCTAGTTAAAATCTAGCATTTAGAAAATTACTTGGAAACTAAATATAAATTAAAAGGAATAGGAAATATAAGGCTTTTATATTTCCTATTAACTTTATCCGTTATTATTTTTGCCATTATCTCCATAGCAATTGGTGTAGCTAATATTACAGTAAGTGATATTATGCATATTATATGGTCACAGATAACAGGCCAGGAGGTAGCTACACATATTACAAAAGGTCAACAAACAATTATATTGAATTTACGTATTCCGCGTATTCTTATGGCGATTTTAACAGGAATGAACTTAGCTATAACTGGAGCAGTCTATCAGGCAATTTTTAGAAATGATATGGCAGATCCTTATATGTTAGGAATTTCCTCAGGGGCATCACTTGGAGCGGCTATAGGATTTGTAACAAGCGGTTTTTCACCACTATATGCCTTCATGGGGGCGCTAGTGGCGAATGTATTAGTATTAGTTTTATCAGGAATGAAGGGAAAAGTCTCTACTGTTAGATTACTTCTTTCAGGACTTGCAATTAATTATTTCTTTTCTTCAGTATTAGCATTAATAAAAACTTATTGGGACGATAAACTTCTTACTATTTTTACCTGGGGAATGGGTTCTCTTAGTGCAGCATCTTATACTAGGGTATTTATTTTAAGTATTGTTACGATTCCAAGCCTTATTGTATTTCTTATTTTACGAAAGGAACTTAATATTTTACTGATGGGAGAGGATGTAGCGAAAGCTCTAGGTGTAGATGTGGGCCGTGTTAGAAAGATACTTCTAGGGATAAGTAGCTTACTTATTGCAACAACAGTTTGCTTTACAGGAACAATTGGATTTGTAGGGCTTATTATTCCACATATTGTCCGTATTGTATTTGGCTCAAATTATCGTGTGACATTGCCTATTACAGCATTTTTAGGAATGTTATTTTTGCTTCTATGTGATAACTTATCTAGGGCACTTCTTCCTAGTGGAGAAATTCCTATAGGAGTAATTACCTCTTTATTAGGTGCACCATATTTCATGTATCTTATTTATAAACAAAGAAAGAGGGAGCAAAGATGATTGAAATCAAACACTTAGATTACACTATTAATAAAAAGCATATTTTAAAGGATATCAATTATAGTTTTGCTCCTGGTAAAATATATGGAATTATAGGCCCCAATGGTGCAGGGAAGAGTACGATTTTAAAGCATATCATGGGCATTATTCATCCACCTAAGGCAACTATTTTCTATGAAGGTAAAGATATAAGAAGTTTTAAAGTAAAAGATTATGCACAGTGTATGAGTTATGTTTTTCAAGAAAATCCTAGAGATTTAGATTTTACAGTTTATGAGATTCTTCAAATGGGGCGCTATACGCATATGAATTTGCTAGGAGACATTACTGTGCAAGATGAGGAAATCATAGAAGAAGTGATAAAAGAACTTCATTTAGAAAATCTTAGAGATGCCTCTATTAGAACACTAAGCGGCGGCGAGGCACAAAAGGTTTTTATTGCTAGAGCATTAGTACAAAATACGCCCTATTTATTACTAGATGAGCCTACATCTATGCTAGATATTCACAATAGCGTAGAACTTATGCATCTCATTAAGGAGATTAAAGAAAAGCGAAATCTGACAATTATTATGGTCTTGCACGATTTGAACCTAGCCTTCGGTACCTGCGATGAAATGCTTATCTTAAAAGATGGCCATTTAGCAATATCTGGATCAACAAAAGAAGTGCTTCAAACCACGACCTTAAAAGAAACTTATAACAATAAAATTCACCTTATTCAAGATAAGGAAAACACCTATATCGTCCCCAACCTAAAATAACCGGGGACAGGTCTCTAGAGTAGGTGTTTAGATAGCGGGGACAGGTCTCCAAAATAGGCGTTTAAATAAATGGGGACAGGTCTCCAAAATAGGCGTTTAAATAAATGGGGACAGGTCTCAAAAATAGGTGTTTAGATAGCGGGGACAGGTCTCCAAAATAGGTGTTTAGATAGCGGGGACAGGTCTCCAAAATAGGTGCTTAGATAGATGGGGACAGGTCTCAAAAATAGGCGTTTAAATAGCGGGGACAGGTCTCTAAAATAGGCGTTGAAAGAGAAGCGGCTCTTGCACAGTGAAATGTGCAGGAGCCGCTTTTGTTAATTTTTTTCACGGGCGAGAATGATTGTAGATGCTAGGATGAGGATGGTGCCGATGATGAGAGAAAGTGTGAGTGGTTCGCCAAATAATATAACACCTAAAATCACGCTTACGATAGGTTCAAAGGTTCCGAGGATTGAGGTAGAGGCTGTTCCGATTGTAGCGATTGCTTTAAGAAGTAAAAGCATAGAAGCAATGGTGGAAATGACAGCAATACCGATGTAGGCAATTCCTATGTTGAGATTGAGGGTGAGTGTAATTGTATTTGTAAATGTTCCATATATAAGCATACCTAATGTAGCACCTAGGCAGACATACATTGTCACTACGTTGTGATTAATTTGTTTAATAGATTTAAGTCCTAAGGCAATAATGTTTACACCGTATGAAATGCCGGAGAAGATTGCAAGCATAACGCCTAGCGCATTGAGTGTATTATTGTCCATGGCAATTAGTGCATAGATGCCAAGTCCGGCGAAAATAAGTGCGAGCATTTTTGATTTACTCATCTTTTCTTTAAAGAAGAAATATCCGATGAGACAAACGACTACAGGATAAATGAAGTGTAGTGTTGTTGCAAGTCCAGCACCTAAATAATCATAAGATACAAAAAGTGTTTGGGTTGTAAGTGTATAACCGATGATACCAATGCTAAGTAATATGATGAGCTGTTTTTTTGAAACTTTTAAACTTACTCTAGTACATTTTAAATATGTAAATAAAATAATGGATGCTAGTAAAAATCTAGCAATAAGTACTGTTGTAGGATTTGAACCGTTAGCATAAGCAAATTTTGCAAAAATCGGCATAAGTCCAAAGGCAACAGAGGATAGAATGGCATAAATAATACCTTTGTAGTTACTCAAGATGATAGCCTCCTAATTTATATAGATATTTAAATAAAAATAATCGTTAACCTTGTCAATTATAAGCCATTCTAAGTATTACAGCAACAAAAGTATAAGAAAGAAAAATATGCATTTTTTATCTAGGACTAATCCATACTAAATAAAAAAGAATAGAAGGAGCGTACGATGAAAAATAAGCAAAAAATATGGATTAGTTTATTGCTTGCTGTAGTCCTAAGTATGAGTATTTTCTCAGGATGTGGTAACAATCAAGATAATCAAAATCAAACAGAAGAAGAGATTGTAACGAGTGGTCCAACGGCTAAAATACAAATTTTGGCCACAAGTGATATGCATGACTACCTAATGAATTATGACTATTATACCTCTGCTGATTCGGATAATTATGGATTAGTAAAATTAGCAACCCTTATAAAAGATATTAGAAATCAAAATGGCATTTCTAATAATGTGGTATTAGTGGACAATGGAGATTTAATTCAGGGCAATCCTCTAGGAGATTACTTTGCAAGAGTAAATCCAGTAAAATCAGGAGAGGTACATCCTATTTATAAGGCACTTGAAGCATTAGGTTATGATGCTGCCGGCCTTGGTAATCATGAGTTTAATTATGGACTTGAATTTTTACATCAAATCATAAATGATACGCAAATCCCGGTCATTAATGCGAATGTATATAATGAAGCTACTGGGGAAAATGAATTTAGACCTTATGTGATTTTAAATAAGAGTTTTGATGATGGGGAAGGTGCATTACAGGAGATAAAAGTGGGGATTATAAGCTTTGTACCAACCCAGATTCTAAATTGGGACAAACTTAATCTAGAGGGTAAAGTAACAGTACAAGATATTAGAGCATGCGCCGAACATTTTGTACCTATTATGAAACAAGAAGGTGCAGACATTATTGTAGCCCTTGCACATACTGGATATGGTACAGATGGTGACTATGTAGAAGGTGCTGAAAATATGGCTTATCATCTCACATTAATAGATGATATTGATGTGGTAATCGGCGGACATTCTCATGAAATGTTCCCATCCGAAGATTTTGTAAAGGATACAGGTTATCAAAATGTAGATATAGCTAAAGGAACAATTAATGGCAAATTTACTGTACAACCTGCTAAATATGCAGAAGGCTTAGGGTGTGTGACATTGCAACTTGCTAAAGAAGGAGATACTTATCAAGTTGTAGATGGCAATGCAACTGTTTTAAGTGCAGTAGGTGTGCCAAATGATCAAGAATTAGAAGCCATTTTATTACCTTATCATAAACAAGTTATTGATTATGTAAATGGACCAGTAGGAGAACTTGCAAATCCTATAAATAGTTTCTTTGCACTTGTAGGAGATGATGCATCTGTACAAATCATCTCAGATGCACAATTACAATATGCTAAAGAAGCAGTTAATTCTGCAAGTGAACTTCTGCCATACAAGGACTTACCTATTTTATCAGCAGCGGCCCCATTTAAGGCAGGCTTATCAAAGAGTGGTACTAATGCAGAAGATTATGTAGATATCGCAGCAGGAAATATCGCGATAAAAGATGTAGCAAGTCTCTACAAATATCCAAATACATTAGCCATTTTAAAATTACGAGGTGTAGATATAAGAGAATGGTTAGAAATGAGTTCAGGTATTTATAATACGATTGTACCAAATGCAACAGAACCACAAGAATTACTAAATGGTGATTTTCCTGCATTTAACTTTGATACCATTGATGGTGTAACCTATGAAGTAGATATTACACAGTTACCTCGCTATAGTCCAGAAGGTGATTTAGTCAATGAAGAAACGCATAGAATTATTAATCTTAACTATAATGGTGCACCACTAAAAGATGAAGATGAATTTTTAGTTGTTACAAATAATTATCGTGCTGGAGGTGGTGGTAATTTCCCAATCTTCACAGGCGATCAAACACCATTAGTATATAGTTCTAGTGATGAGGTGAGACAAATCTTATCTGACTATATTGCAAAACAAGGAACCATTACGCCAAAAGCAGATGGTAACTGGAAATTAGCACCGATTGATGCAAATGTTCTTGTTACATTTATTTCTAGTAGTAAGGGAGAAACACTTTTATCAAACTATCCTTATATTGAGTTACAAGAAGACTTAGGTAATGGATTGGCACAATATATTTATGTTTTTAACATGAATAAATAAGCTTTCTTCAAATATAGAGATAGATATATTGAGTGAATAACAGCTATATTTGATATAAAAAGTTAGTTTGTACAAGGTTATAACTTATAGAATACTAAGTTATAGCAAAAGGGTTTTATAAAAAAAGGTAATAAAAAAGGAATGTAGTCTAAAAAAATCAAGATTGCATTCCTTTTTATTACCCTATATAACGGTTTCCTGTTTTGGCACTATAGATTTCATATTTATAAAATTTAGTTATTCATAGTTTTTAATTTGTTTCTCTATAGATTTCACATTTATAAATTTTAGCTATTCATAGTTTTTAGTCATGTGAAATCATTGGGAGAAACTAACTTACCTAGATGTATATTTCAAGCTTTTAGTTGGTTTCTCTATACCATTTTAACACTTTAATTATAGTTATTTCTGTGGTTCTACTGGAGGATTAACATATTTGTTTACAAGTAACCCAATACCAAGTCCAAAGAAGGTTTCAACAATACGATTAAGCGCATAATGAACGGCATCTGTTTGAGCATGTGTAGTTGTAACTCCTAAAAATACAATACATGCTAAAGGAATGGAAAGTGGGCGTTTTACTAAATTACAGGTATAGATTACAGCGATGATTCCTACTGAAATAATAATATAAATCAATAAAGTGGTAACGATAGGAATTGTTGAATAACGCCATAATGATTTACAGAAGAAAAGAAAAATGAATCCTACAATAGCGCCATGAACAGTACCATAAGCGCGAGCAAATCCAATCTTATAAGAATGTTCTACCGTATTTTGCAAACAAAAAATAGAAGTCATACAAGCAAAAAACGGTTCATTAGGAAAAAGTAAAAGGCAGAGAAATACTGCCAAAGCAGTTTTTAAGGTACGAAGACCTATTTTAGGTAGTTGAAATTCTTTCATGATGTCATTCCTATTCTGTAATATGTAAGTATAAATGGTTAAGTAAATTTAAAAAACGCTTATATCATAGCCTGTATTAGAAGCTTTGTCAATAACAATTCAATAGCAAAGATTTGTTTTAAATTAGCCTGATAGCGAGAGAAGAGTAAAGTAATAAGTTAAGAAAGAGGTACTGTGTATATAATGTAAGAAAAGATGTAAGAAGATGTCATAAATAAGAGATAAATTTTTCTAAACATTATAAATTATATGATAAAATAAAAGAGGATACTATAATGTAAGGGAGAGAGTAAAGATGGATACGAATATAGTCTCAGTAAGACGAGCCAACCAAGTTGCTACATGGATGTTACTTTTAATTAATTTAATATTAATCGTAGGATACAGCGGTGAAATTATTAAGGTGCCAGAAGATAGAGTGAGGTTAAGTATAATTTTAGGGATATGCATATTAAGTTCAATCATTTCTTTTATATTTTATAAATTAGGAGGAGAAAATAAGATAGTAAAGTACGTTATATTTATATGCTTTTTCTGTGTATACGCACTTGCGATGTTTAGTACTCAAAGAACACTTACCTATACTTATATGATGCCTTTGATTGCAGCATATAGCCTATATAATGATATGAAATTAATGGGGCAAGTAGGGGGATTACTTTTAATTACAAACATAGTAAGGGTAATATGGTGTATAAATACAGGAAATACAGATGTAAATCTTATTACAGATTATACAATTCAATTAGGTTCAGTCATTCTAGTAATTGCTACACTTATGATTTCAATTAAATTCACAGTTAAAAATAATAATCAGAAGGTGGAATCTATTAAAGCAGCCAAGGGCAAACAGGAAAAAATTTTAATTAATGTATCACAGACTGCTCAAGAATTAGACCATCAATCCAATAAAGTATATAAAATTGTTTCAGACTTAGAGAAATCTAGCGAAACTATTAACTCGGCAGTTACAAATATCGCACAGGGAATCGAAACCACTGTAAACAGTATTCAAACACAAAGTGAATTAACAACCCATATTCAAAATATGATTGTAGATACATCTAAGGCAACAGAAAGTGTGCAAGCTATTTCTACAAACACCATAGAAGCTATGGATAAGGGTACACAGATTATGAATTTATTAAATAACAAGACAGAAGCAATGAATGAAATGAGTGATGAAGTTTATAATTCAATGTTAGCTCTTAAAGAAAAAACAAAAGAAATTTCAAGCATTATACAGACTATTACTGATATTTCGGAACAGACTAATATACTTTCACTTAATGCGGCTATTGAAAGTGCCAGGGCAGGAGATGCAGGAAGAGGTTTTGCAGTAGTAGCAGAAGAGGTAAGAAGATTGGCAGTACAAACGAGAGATTCAGTAGCAAGTATAGCAAATATATTAAATGCACTAGGTAAGATGGTAGAAAATGCAGTAGATGGTATCACTCATTTTAGAGAAGATAATGTAGAGCAAAATTTACTTATAAAAGATACCGCAGATATATTTAATAAAACAACAATAGAAATTAATAAAGTATATGATAACATTCAAGTTGTTACAGATAAAGTAAATAACATCTTAAAAGCAAATAATGAAATTGTTACGAGTATCGAAAAAATTTCTGCTATTAGTGAAGAAACAATGGCAGGCATAGAGGAAACAAATAGTACTACGGCTCAAAATAATGAAAGTGTTCAACATACCAAAGAAGTAGCAGGTCAGTTACTAAATGTCTCTCAAAAAATGATGCAATACATAGAATAATAAAAAGGCTACAGCACTTTCGTGCTGTAGCCTTTTTTGTTATTTATTTAATAGGTCATATTATATAGTAGGTTTTATTTACCATAGTATGCTTTTCTATAAAGTTCTTGAAGTTCAGTAACTTTTGGAAGTCTTGGGTTTGCTGTAGTACATTGATCTTCAAATGCTTTATAAGAAAGTTCTTCAATTTTTGAAAGGTAAGTTTGTTCATCTACACCCATTTCTTTTAATGTGAATGGAATGTTAAGTTCTTTCATTAAATCTCTAACAGCTTTAACAAGAGAAGCAACACCTTCTTCTGGAGTAGAAGCTGGAAGTCCTAACATTCTAGAAATGTCTTGGAATCTTTGTGGTGCAATGAATTTACCGTATTTTGGCCAAGCCATGAATTTGGTTGGGTTAGTTTCGCCATTGTATGCAATAACATGTGGAAGAAGAATAGCATTTGCGCGGCCATGAGCAATATGGAATTCTCCACCAAGTTTATGAGCAAGTGAGTGGTTGATACCGAGGAATGCATTTGTAAATGCCATACCTGCGATACAAGATGCATTGTGCATTTTTTCTCTAGCTTCTGGGTCTTTTGCACCGTTTTTGTATGAACGTGGTAAGTATTCAAATACTAATTTAATAGCATGAAGTGCAAGAGCATCTGTGTAATCAGAAGCAAGAATTGAAACATATGCTTCAATAGCATGTGTTAATACGTCAAGACCTGTATCTGCTGTTGCGCCAGCTGGTACTGACATAACGAATTCTGGGTCGATGATAGCTACATCTGGTGTTAATTCGTAGTCAGCAAGTGGGTATTTCATGTTCTTAGATTTATCAGAGATTACAGCGAATGATGTTACCTCAGAACCTGTACCTGATGTTGTTGGGATAGAAACCATTTTAGCTTTTTTACCAAGTTTAGGGAACTTGTAAACACGTTTACGGATATCCATGAATTTTTGAGCCATACCGATGAAATCAGCTTCTGGATATTCATAGAATAACCACATAGCTTTAGCAGCATCCATTGCAGAACCACCGCCAAGCGCGATGATAACGTCTGGTTGGAATGAATTCATAACAGCTGTACCTTTTCTAACTGTTACTAAGTCTGGATCTGGTTCTACTTCGCTGAAGATTTCGATTGTTACTTTATTAAGGTTTTTATTTAATTGGTAAGTAAGTCTATCTACATAACCTAATTTAACCATCATTGGGTCAGCTACAATCATTGCACGATGAATGTCTGGCATTTTTGATAAGTATTGAACTGAACCAGCTTCGAAATAAACTTTTTCTGGAATTTTAAACCATTGCATATTCACGCGTCTCTTCGCCACCCTTTTCTTATTAATTAAGTTTTGAGCTGTTACGTTTGAAGAAGTAGAGTTATGTCCATAAGAACCGCAACCAAGTGTTAATGAAGGCATAAGTGAGTTATAAACATCACCAATACCACCAAATGCAGATGGAGAGTTTACAATGATACGACAAGCTTTAAGGCGTTTGCCATATTCATCAATAAGGTCATTGTTTGTTGTATGGATAACTGCTGTATGACCAAGACCACCAAGTTCAACCATTGTTTCAGCTTTTTGAATACCATCTTCAACATTTTTAGCTTTAACAACTGCAAGAACTGGAGAAAGTTTTTCTCTTGAAAGTGGGTAATCAGCACCTACACCATCAAGTTCACAGCAGAGAACTTTTGTTTCTTTTGGAATTGTAATACCAGCAAGTGCTGCAATTTCGTATGGATATTTACCAACGATAGCAGGACCAGCCATTTGTCTAACTGGGTCAATAACGATTGGCTCAAGTTTTTTAACTTCTTCTTTAGTTGCGAAGTAACAACCTTGTTTTTTCATGAATTCAACAGCTTTATCGTAAATAGGAGCTTCGATGATAGCAGCTTGTTCAGAAGCACAAATCATACCATTATCGAATGATTTTGAAAGAATGATATCTGTGAGAGATTGTTCAAGATTTGCAGTTTTTTCAACGAAAGCTGGTACGTTACCAGGGCCAACGCCGAGTGCTGGTTTACCAGTAGAGTAAGCAGCTTTAACCATTGCAGAACCACCAGTTGCAAGAACGGTTGCTACATCAGGGTGATTCATAAGTGCATTAGTAGCTTCAATTGAAGGAACTTCAATCCATTGTACACAGTTTTCAGGAGCACCAGCTTTGATAGCTGCATCACGAACGATAATTGCAGCTTCACGTGAACATTTTTGAGCTGCTGGGTGGAAACCAAAGATGATTGGGTTACGTGTTTTAGCACATGTGATAGCTTTGAACATTGTAGTAGAAGTTGGGTTAGTTGTAGGTGTAACCCCAGCTACGATACCAACTGGTTCAGCAATTTCAATGTAGCCTTCATCTTCGTTGTCTTCGATAACACCAACAGTTTTTTCATGTTTAATACTGTGGTAGATGTATTCTGTAGCGAAGATATTTTTTGTAACTTTATCTTCAAAGATACCGCGACCTGTTTCGTCGATAGCCATTTTAGCAAGTTTCATTTGAGCTGAAAGGCCAGCAAGAGCCATAGCTTTTGTAATTTCATCAATTTGTTCTTGATCAAGTTTCATATATTCATCAAGAGCAACCTTTGCTTTGGCAACTAACTCATCAATCATTACTTTTGGATCAGTAACTGGTGTTTCTTGTACTTCTGTTACTTTTTTTTCTTTTTTCTCATCAGACATAATTAAAATCCTCCCTTAGAATTTAAATGCAGTATAGACAGAACTACATCATTGATTAATTTGAATTGTTATTAATTTAACAAAACAAGTTAAAAAAATGTAGAATTGTTTATTTGATTTAGAATATATTGTAATGATAACATGGGGAAAATGCCTTGTCAATGCCTTGAATTTAGAATTGTACGAACAAATTATTTGAAAGATGCTGTAAAAATTGATGAAAATAACGAAATAACTTACTTAAAGCTTTTGTTTAGGTCGCATTAAACCTAGGCTAATTTATGTTAAAGAATAAACAAATAAAAGGGGGTGCCTTAACGACACCCCCTAAGGTAGCTATAAATAGCTAATGATTATTTGATGGTATATTTACTTACTTCAACTGTTAATTTTTTGGCACGGCGTTCTAGGTCAGCAGCAGTTTTTGTGACTTCATTCATAAGGTTAGCTTGCGCATCTGTAGACATAGCAACTGATTGCGTATTATTAGATGCTGAAGAGGAGATTGTTGCGATATTTTCAATGGCATCAAGTACACTAGTTGTACCAGCATTAACTTCTTCAGTAATAGCTGAGACCTCTTCGATTTCTACAGAAACTTGTTGGATATTTGTTAGAATTTCTTTAAAGCTTGTACCAGCATTTTGAACTAAGGATAAACCTTCATGTACAGAAGAAGTACCTTGCGACATAGAAACAATGGCATTTTGAATGGTAGAGTTAATTTCATTTGTAATATTGGTAATATGGGTTGCAGAGCTGGCAGATTGTTCAGCAAGTACGCGAACTTGATCTGCGACAACCGCGAATCCTTTCCCTTGATCACCAGCGCGGGCCGCTTCAATAGATGCATTTAAAGCAAGCAAATTAGTTTGTTTAGCTAAATCAGTAATTAGTGAGACTGCATTTTTAATTTCATTTGATTTTTCACCTAATAAGCTAACTAGTTCAGCGGTTGAAGTTACCTTATCATTAATATCATTCATTTGAGCAACCACGGATTCTATGAGGTTATCACCAGCATGTGCAGAGTTTAATGTAAGGCTTGCAGCGTTTGTAACTTCTTGAATATTAGTAGTTACACGTTCCATACCAGTATGTATTTCGGTTGTCATCTGAGCAGTTTCTTCTGTAAAAGAAGTTTGTTCTTCTGCACCAGAAACAATTTCTTGAATTGCGTTAGCAATATTTGTAGTGGCCTCTTGGGTCTTAGTCGCATTTTGGGTTAAGGTATCTGATATAGAGAGAATTCTTTTGGATTCATGCGCGGTAGCGGCTAAAAATTCATTAAGCTTATCTTGCATATGTGCAAGTGCAATAGCAACTTGTCCTAATTCATCATTAGTGTTTAATACTTCTTCTTCAATTGAAGTGCTGAAGTCACCTTTTTCCATCCTATGACAAGCGGCTATTAAAGACTTGAAGGGTTTAAAAAAACGTGTACAGATTATTGAAAGACAAATAGAAACAGCTAAAATATTAAATAGCATATTACCTAGATTATGTAATCCGATAAGAATCGATATGTCATGTGACTTTTGTACGTTATCTATTGAGGTGTTGTTTAGAATCTTGGATAAAGACGGCAAAAGCGTAAAGAGATTAATGGCTGTAAAGATACAAAAGTTGATGAAGACAGATATTGCGGTAATAAACGAGATTTTAGATTTGAGTGAATGCTTTTTCATACTATGCCCCCTAAATAATATAACGAATTTATTTGAATATATTTAAAATTAATGATATTATATCATTTTGGTTGAAGTATGGAAACAATAACTTAGAGTTGAGTACTTCTTATGTATAAACCTGTGTATAAAGTTGTGGAATTTAAAAAGTTGTTCACAAAATGTTGATAGTTTTGTGAAATATGTGGATAAGTAAAAAATTAAACACAATATAATATAAAAGTTTGTGTATTTAAATTAAAAATATGTGGATAATATATGAAAGAAATCTTGTGGAAAAATAGGAATTGAAAAAATAAATTAAAAATTTAAAACACCAAACGTTTTTTGCAGGATTACTAAAAAATTAACAATAAAATCGCAATATAAGATGAAAATTATAAAAATAATCAATAAAAGTAGTGAATTTTTTATACTTTAACTCTATAATGAAATCATACAACAGGTGAGGCTCGTGAAGAGCCTCCCTTTTTTATTTTAGCCTTTCTTTTTCAAGTGTTTAGGTGTATTATATATATAAAATTGTTTGCTTATATATGAACATATAAGCATAGACGTAGAAGGGAGAATTAAAATGAAAATCACTAGAGACATGGGAATCATGGAAGTAGTAAGTAAATACCCAGAAGCAGCAAATGTATTTGCACAATTCGGTATGGGATGCTTAGGATGTGCAGCAGCTCACTTCGAATCAATCGAAGAAGGTGCTACAGCTCACGGTATGGATGTAGATGCACTTATGGAAGCATTAAATAAACTTGCAGAATAATTTTAGATTAAGTAATTTAAATCTATTTTTATAAAAGGCGTTAGTATATTAACTAGCGCTTTTTGTTTGCCTTAAATTGTATATTTATCTGTTTTAGATTATAGAGAAACCAACTAAAAACTTGAAATATACGTGTAGGTTAATAGGTTTCTCCTAATGATTTCACATGGCTAGAAACTATGAATAACTAAACTTTATAAATGTGAAATCTATACATTTACTTATTTTAAATTATACTTATTTTAAATGATATAGAGAAGCCAACTAAAAACTTGAACTATACATGTACGTCAATAGGTTTCTCCTAATGATTTCACATGACTAAAAATTATGAATAACTAAAATTTATAAATGTGAAATCCATACATATTTTAAGTTATACATTTTAAGTGATACATAAGTGATTAAATAGCTAGTATAATAAAATATTGGGAAGTACGCATATTAATAGAAATATAAAAGTACTTATATTTAGTAGATACTTTAAAAACAGAGTATTGTATAAGGCATATAAAAATATAAAGGAGAAATGAAATGAAAATTAATTTAAGAAAAAGTAAGTATGTAAAAGCCATTTTATTAGGAGGTGTTGTGACCATGATGTTTACAGGTTGTGGTGGAGGAAATACAGCACAACAACAAACAAACAATACAGAAAATGTAGAGCTTCTTGTTTCAGCAGCCGCTAGTTTAAAGGAATCAATGGAAGAGATTAAATCAATGTATGAAACAGAACATCAAAATGTGACATTAACATTTAGTTTTGGTGGTTCAGGTGCGTTACAACAACAAATTGAACAAGGTGCACCAGCAGATGTATTTATTTCAGCAGCAGAGAAACAGATGAATGCCTTAGAAGATGAAGGACTTATTGTAAAGGATAGTCGTAAGGACTTACTTGAAAATAAAGTGGTACTTATTACACCAACTGATAAAACAGATTTAACATCTTTTGAAGATGTAGCAACAGAAAAAGTAGGACAAATTGGTTTAGGAGAGCCAGGCAGTGTACCAGTAGGACAATACTCAGAAGAGATTTTTACAAGTTTAGGTATTTTAGACCAGGTAAAGGCTAAGGCTGTTTATGGTAAGGATGTAAAAGAAGTATTATCTTGGGTAGAAACAGGTAACGTGGATGCGGGAGTAGTTTATGCTACAGATGCAAAGCAATCTTCTAATGTGAATGTAGTATGTGAAGCACCAGCAGAGAGTTATCAAGCAGCAATTTATCCTGTAGCTGTTGTTAAAGATAGCAAGCATCAAGAACAGGCTGAGGAGTTCTTGCAATTCCTTGAATCAGATAGTGCAAGAGAAGTATTCCAAAGTTTAGGATTTACGACTAAGTAGCTAAAAGATATAAGGCGATAAAGTATAAGTAAGAACTTTAAGTTAAAGTAAAGGATACTGTAAGATAAGGAGGGTAGCCCTATGGATTTTTCACCGTTATGGATTTCATTAAAGACAACAACAGTGGCCACATTTATTGCATTTATTTTAGGAATTTATGGTGCCAGATTAGTATTAAAGTGTGGTCATAAGTGGCAAGGCATTATTGATGTTATTTTTACATTACCCATGGTGCTCCCCCCAACTGTTGTCGGATTTATATTGCTTGTTATATTTGGTAAAAGGGGAATTATAGGGAGTGCATTATTGAAGGTGGGAATACAAATTATTTTCTCATGGGAAGCGACTGTTATTGCCGCAACTGTAGTAGCATTTCCTTTGATATATCGTACAACAATAGGTGCACTTGAACAAATTGATCCTAATGTATTAAATGCCGCACGTACATTAGGAATGAATGAGCGAACTATTTTCTTTAAGATTGCGCTGCCAATGGCATGGCCAGGTATTGTAGCAGGATTAGTACTAGGATTTGCAAGAGCGTTAGGGGAGTTTGGTGCAACCTTAATGTTAGCAGGTTCTATTCCGGGAAGAACATTAACGATGCCGCTTGCTATTTATTTTGCAGTACAAAGTGGGGACATGACATCGGCTAAGATGTGGGTAGCATGTATTTTAGTAATTTCCTTTGTGAGCATGTTTGCCATGAATTATATGAATAAATGGACTTACAAAGGAGGGAAATAAATGCTTTATGTTAATGTAAAGAAAAGGCTGGAAAGCTTTGATGTAGAAGTAGAACTTGAAGCTACAAAAGGTAGAATTGGACTGTTAGGAGAATCTGGTTCAGGGAAAAGTATGACGTTAAAGATGATAGCTGGAATTGAAAAACCTGACGAAGGTGTAATCATTTTAAATGATAGAGTTTTATTTGATAGCAAAAAGAAAATTAATTTACCAGCTAGAAAAAGAAATGTAGGTTATCTCTTTCAGAACTATGCCTTATTTCCACAAATGAATGTCGTACAAAATATTGTATCAGGCATGGGAAAGTGTACAAGGCAAGAAAAGGAGCGAGAAGCAAGGCGCAGAATTGAGCAGTTAAAGTTGGAAGGATTAGAGGTACGTTATCCAAGACAACTTTCAGGTGGCCAACAGCAAAGAGTTGCTATAGGTAGAATGTTAGCTGCAAATCCAGAAATACTTATGTTTGATGAACCTTTTTCGGCATTAGATTATCACTTAAGAGAACTTATGCAGGAACAATTTCTAGAAATACTAGAGGGGCTAGATAAGACAAGTTTACTTGTGACACATGATATAGATGAAGCTTATCGCTTATGTCATAAGATAGCTGTTGTTAATAAAGGAAAGATAGATATTTTTGATACGAAGGAAAATATCTTTAATAGTCCTAGAAGGATTAGTGCAGCACGTATTACAGGATGCAAAAATATTTCTCGTATAAAGAGACTTTCACCAACTTCTGTACAAGCATTAGATTGGGGAATCACTCTTACCATACCACCTACTCAGGAAGAGATTACTCATATTGGAATCCGTGCGCATCATCTTAAATTTGTAGAAGAAAAAATGGAAAATTGTTTTGCGTACAAGATAACCAATGTGAGTGAAACAAGATTTAATCAAACAATTATGCTTAATCTCTCTAAGGAATCAGATACAGCAACTTCTTTAAGGTTAGACATGGACAAAGAGATTTGGCGTACAATGACAGCTAGCTCATATATTTACTTGCCACCATCTCGTCTTTTACTTCTAAAATAAAAATGAACATAAAAAATGAACATAAAAAATGGGGACAGGTCTTTAATATTGCTGTTAACAGCAATATTAAAGACCTGTCCCCAAATATAATGTTGTAAGATATAAACTTGGAGAAGTGTTCTTGAAAGAGTATAAAAAGCGTGGGAGCAAAACAAACTAGTAGCATGAGGGTGTGAGAGATAATGAAAGATGCTATTAGAAATGTAAGAGATTTATTGATTGATCCCTATAGGGCATTTATGCGTATGGAAGGTGTGGCAACCTTTAATGTGGTTCAATACATTATATATATGATGAGTGTATTGGCCTTGGAAGGTGATAGAAAGGGTTTTGAAATTATATTGGATATGGTTTGTATAGGAGGAAGTAGCTTTTTAGTAGGATGGATTTATAAGGGAGTTATTAGGGCTTGTGGAGGAGACTTGAATTATTGGAGGAGCTTGAATGCACAAGTATGTATGGGGACATTTGCTAATATTGGTGATTTATTTGAAATAGGCCAGGCATTAAAGGTAGGTAGTGCTATAAGTTTAGCTGTGAATATATACTGTGTATATTTGCATCTACGCTGTGTTATTGTGCTGGGGGGCGCTCCAGTAAAGCGTACAATGATTGTATATGCAGCAATATTTGTAGCAATGATAGCAATTATATATATAGGTTTTGGAATTTTATCAGGAACAATTATTAGTGAGCGTGGTTATATTGGTTAGTTAAACTGTGCTTTAAAAATAAATCGGAATATGATAAAATATAAAATAAAATAAAAAATATTAAATGAAAGTTCATGTATATAGATTTCACAGCTATAAATTTTAATGATTCAATATATTCTAGTGACGTGAAATCATTAGGAGAAACGATTTGTAGTATGCGTATTTTTACTTTATAGATTGTTTCTTTATAGAAATTGGCTATATACATAATTGGTAAAAGTATTGCTCTGTACAATAAAAAGTGTATTGGGATATTGAAGAAAGTATAGGAGGAAAAGTGATAAGGAGGCGCCTATGATTTTAAATGAAGTATTAGGAATTCAGGAAATCAAAAATCATAATATACGGATTACGACTAGACAGGCCGTACGGGCTGTTATTTTAAAAGATGGAAAAATACTTATGGTGCATACCAATAAGGGGGATTACAAATTTCCAGGTGGTGGCGTAAAAAGGCAAGAGGAATTGCAGGAAGCCTTAATAAGAGAGGTTGCAGAAGAAACGGGATATATTGTAGAAACGATAGGAGAGAAGTTAGGAACGATTATACAACGTAACGTTAATCAGTTTAATGCTAACGGTATTTTTGAAATGACCTCTCATTATTATTTTTGTAGTGTAAAGGATATCCCAGAAAGTCAACATCTAGAAAAGTATGAAGAAGACCAAGAATTTGAACCAGTATGGATTAGTATGGATGATGTTATCAAAGGGAATGAAATGATTTTACAAGGAAATAAAGAAAAAATTAATCCATGGGTATATAGAGAAACTTTAGCACTTAGGCGTCTAAAGGAAAACGGAATAGGATAAAGGGTTGTAGCCTAATTTGGTTACAACCCTTTAATAATTTTTACATAAATTTATCGGCAAGTAAGAATGCTATGTAGCATAATAAGATGCCAACAGATGGCAATGTATAAACGGAGCTACTAATTTTTTTCTCATTTTTACGTGATTTTAAGAAAATCATGAGTGTGAGAAGTAATGCAGCTACAAAACCAAATACAAGAAGAGCTTTAGTGTTAGCATCCGTGAAGATATAAATTGTATCTTTAACATAAAGTAAATCTGCAAAAGTTAAGATTAAGAAGTTAAATAAAGTACTTCCGACAATATTACCTGTTGCAATATTAAAGTTTCCAACTTTCATAAGTGCCACGCAAGATGTTACTTCTGGAAGAGAAGTTGCAATACCTAATAAAACGGCACCTACAAGGCCTGCACCTAAATTATAAGTAGAAGCAATGTTATCAGAAACATAAGTTACCCCGATGCTTGCAGCGATTAAAAGAATACTTGTAATAACAAAACGTACAGCAATTTGTTTAACTGTAAGTGGGCTATCATCTTCTTCATCACTTTCTTCAGAAGGTGCGTTAGCCATAGCTTTTACCCCAATACCATAGAGTACGGCTAAAGCAATAGAGATAACACTTATAGTAAGAATTGAAATATCAAGGTTAATGAATAAGTTCATGCAAATGATGAAGTACATACCTAGTGTACAGATACTTACATTTAAGTGACTCTTTGAGATTGTGCTACTACTGAATTTCTTTATAAATAATAAAACAAGTGTAGCAAGGATTGCATTGTTAAATAAGTTACTACCAAGAATGTTTCCTAAAGCAAGATCAGGATTTCCAAGAAAAGAGGTAGCAGAAATAGTTGTAAAGAATTCTGGAAGAGATGTAACAGCAGCAAGCATAACACCGCCAATGAAGGCACCAGAAAGATTCGTTTTCTTATCTAAAAGATCAACATAGTTAGCAGCTTTAACTGAAAGAAGGACAACGCAAGCTGCCAGTATAAGATAAAGTAAAAATATCATTTGTAGACTCCTTTAAAAATAAATTTTACTGATGAAGGAGATTAGGTTATGCAGGGCGATTACATGTAAAAAGCGAGACTTATGAATAGCACGATTAATACCATTGCTATTCATGAGTCTCGCTTTTTAAAATATTACCAGATCATGTAAGTATCATAATCACTATGTTGATAATATTACAATGTATAATTGCAAACTACTCCCTCATGAGTAATGAAAAATTTCTCTTATCTCAATAAAGATACTAAAGATTAAAATAAAAGTCAATAAAATTTATGAGGAAAAACGTAAAAATGTACTAAAATTAAAGATTGAAAAGGCGTTATAGAGAAATCAACTAAAAACTTGAAGTATACATGTACGTAAGTTGTTTTCTCTCAATGATTTCACATTGCTAAAAACGATGAATAACTAAAATTTATAAATGTGAAATCTATATAGAGAAGCCAACTAAAACCTTGAAATATACATGTAGGTAAGTTGTTTTTTCTCAATGATTTCATATTGCTAAAAACGATGAATAACTAAAATTTATAAATATGAAATCTATAGTCCAACTAATATACAAGCACCAAGGCTAATAGATAATTAATTATTCTTTGTGTGTAGTACCTTGTCGGGTCATTTCTAGATAGTTATATAATGTGAACTTCGAAATATTGAGGAATTCACACACCCTGTCACCAGATTTAGTAATTAAGAAAGCCCCCTTACTATCTAAGAATCTGATGATTTCTAATTTCTCATCTTTTGTGAGATGCCCATTTGTTTTATCAAACATGTTCTCACATTGGAGAAGTAAATTATCCATTAATTGATTGACATCTGTTGTAAATAATTCGTTTGATGAACTAGAAGGTGTAGCATAGTTATTAAATTGTCTAAGGTATTCTTCACATTTTAATGAATCAGTAATGTCCATGTTAATACATATGGCACCAATATTTTCGCCCTCATCATCTTGTAAAAACATAGATGAGCCACGAATGATTTTGCCATTTCGCATATGTACAATTTTATTATAGATATGAGTGTCTGCATTCATTTTACTTAGAACCTCAAGACCCCAATTTCCACCGCAATCTCCAATCTTTCTACCTGTCACATGGCCATTTCGAATGTCGACAATGCTATGTTCATAAGGTTTTGTATTATCGTGTAATACGATTTCACAGTTTGTCCCTAAGTGATTTTCAAGTAAGTCTAAAATACCAGTAAACATGTCTAAGTGATCATAAATTGTATTCATAATTCCCTCCTAATTGTAGATAAATCTAGATAGATAAATCATGTCCCCGAGATGCTGCATTATTCTTATATTTATTTTTTATAGAGAAACCAACTAAAAGCTTGAAATATACATGTACGTAAGTTGTTTTCTCCCAATGATTTCACATCATAAGAACATTATTAAAACATCATAAACAATAAAAATTTACAGAGAAACCAACTAAAACCTTAAAATATGCATGTAGGTAAATAGGTTTCTCTCAATGATTTCACACGACTAAAAATCATGAATAACTAAATTTTATAAATGTGAAATCTATATAGA
>DYCF01000046.1 GCA_019418225.1 Clostridiales bacterium
TTATAAATTTTAGTTATTCATGATTTTTAGTCATGTGAAATCATTGAGAGAAACCAATTTATGTACATGTATATTTCAAGTTTTTAGTTGTTTTCTCTATATAGATTTCACATTTATAAAATTGAGTTATTCATAGTTTTTAGTTGGTTTCTCTATAATGATTGTCTATAAAAGTATATTCAAGATACAAAGTAATTAGAATAAAGGAACAAATTACCTATATAAATAGAGGTTGCATACCGGTTAAAAATCATATAGTATAAAAAAGATATTTGTAAAATTTGTTAGTTTACGAAGGACGAAACAAGTCTATATTAAAGATAATGAATGAAATAAAGGAGTAAAGAAATGTTACATGCATTTTCAAGAACAGAGATGCTTATTGGAACAGAAGGTCTTAATAAGTTAAAATCAAGTACAGTTGCGGTATTTGGCGTAGGTGGTGTAGGTTCTTATACAGTAGAAGCCTTAGCGAGAGCTGGCGTAGGTAAGATTGTTTTAATTGATCATGATACGGTATGTGTAAGCAATATCAATCGTCAAATTCATGCGACATCAAAAACAGTGGGACAATCTAAAGCAGCGCTTATGAAAGCTAGAGTTTTAGAGATAAATCCAGAGGCAGAAGTCATTGCATATGAAGAGATGTATACAGCCGAGACAGCTGAACATCTTTTAAGTCCAGAGTATGATTATGTTGTGGATGCTATTGATATGGTAACATCTAAAATTGACCTTATCGTAAGATGTAAGGCAATGAATATTCCAATCATCAGTGCCATGGGAGCAGCTAATAAATTAGATCCAACTAAACTTGTTGTAACAGATATTTATAAAACAAAAGTATGTCCACTTGCTAAAGTAATGCGTAAAGAACTTAAAGCAAGAAATGTAAAAAAATTAAAGGTAGTGTACTCTACAGAAACACCTATTAAACCAGACCAAAGTTTAAAACATGGCGGTGCAGGTGCGGGAAGAAGACAAACACCAGGTTCTATGTGTTTTGTAACATCTGTTTCAGGGCTTATTATTGCAGGAGAAGTTGTACGCTCACTTCTTGGCTATCAGCCGATGTAACAAGCTAAGTGAAAAAATTTACTTAGGGGTAGACAAAAAGGTGTATAGCTTTTGCCTGAAAGCTTATACACCTTTTTATTGTAAATCTAATTTTCAGCGTGGTTCTATTGTACACGTGATGTAAAAACGATTAACGATTTAATCGCTTGTTGATATCCGCTTGACGATCATTTGAAAACTTAAGGAAATCTTTCATTAAGCTTTCGAAATCTTCAGTAGGGGCTTCTTTTTTCTGAGGTCTAGAGTTGTTTCTAGGCTTTTCTTGTGTTTCTTTGATAGAAAGAGAAATTTTACCTTTTTCACTATCTATAGAGAGAATTTTCACTTTAACTTGATCGCCCACTTTAATAGCTTCATTAATATCTGCTAAATAACCATGAGTAATATGAGATATGTGAACGAGCCCTTGAGTTGTTCCATCAAGTGAAACAAAGGCACCAAAAGGTTTAACTCCCGTTACTGTTCCTTCAATAATTTGGCCTACTTGAAATTTTTCCGACATGACAACACTCCTATTAATATAAATAACGACTACATTATATCATAATTAAAACAAAACTGTATAGCTATTTAAAAAAATATTTTACCAAATATAAAGAAAATAATCCATGAAAATAAGACATTTTTTGAGAAAAAACTTCATCAAGGCGTTTACTAATATTAGGGGGTTATGATATAATGTAGTTTGCCATAAAAATGATAATAAAGATATGTTAAAAATGCCAATATCGGCAAATATTAATAATAATAGTGCTAAAAATAATCTGATTAAAAAAGCATAGTTATTATTAGAGTAAGTTAATTTAATGATAACAAACTGAGGAGGAAATGTAATGAATTTATATTCTCTTATTCGTGATGTAGAAAATTTCCCAAAAGAAGGAATTCTTTTTAAAGATATTACAACATTACTTCAAAATGGTGAAGGATTAGTAGAATCTATTGACCAAATTTGTGAAAAATTAGAAGGTGTAGAGTTTGACACAGTAGTAGGACCAGAATCAAGAGGTTTCATCTTCGGTGTACCTACAGCTTATAAAATGAAAAAAGGTTTCGTACCTGTTAGAAAACCAGGTAAATTACCATATAAATGTATTTCTAAAACATACGATTTAGAATATGGTACATCTACAATTGAAATGCACATTGATGCCATTCAAAAAGGACAAAAAGTTGTTATCGTAGATGACCTTTTAGCAACAGGTGGTACAACTAAAGCGATGATCGATCTTATCGAAGAACTTGGCGGAGAAGTTGTAAAAATCGTATTCCTTATTGAACTTGAAGATTTAAAAGGTAGAGATTTAATTTCTGGTTATAACGTAGAGTCAATTTTAAAATACTAATCTTTTAATATGATTTCATATCACTCAGACATGATGATGACGTTATAACAGAGATATGAAATATATATTAAAGCTATATAAGAGCAAAAATAAGCAAAGCCTTAGCTTTGCTTATTTTTTAAAAATATGGCATAGTCATATTTTTTTAAGTGGACATAGGGCCACTTTCTTTGTATAAAGGTATATTTTACTACTTATTAGGCATAATTAATATATAAACTTAAGAGAATAAAATCATTGCGAAAAAAGATGGATTGTATAAACTCATGTAGGTTATCAGAAGTTTATGGATATTGGCATTGAATTTTGAAGATAAACTGTCTATAATATAAACTATTAAAAAAAAATAATAATATAGTTATCAAAGAAACGATACGATCACGGGTAATTATATTGTTTGGACTATTACATAAGGGGGGATTAAGATGCCGGATGAGATTTATGAAAAGTTAATAAAAAGAATACGTTCGTATCACCCTTCTGACAATTTACAAATGGTAGAAGATGCGTATCAGCTTGCTAAAAAAGCACATGGTGAACAACTTAGAAAGTCAGGGGAGCCTTATATTATTCATCCACTGGCTGTTGCCTATACACTAGCAGATTTAGAATTGGATATTGAATCCATTGTTGCTGGGATTTTACATGATGTGGTAGAGGATACAGACTATACATTAGAAGATATTGAACGTTTATTTAATAAGGAAGTTGCACTTTTAGTAGATGGTGTTACAAAGCTTACTAAAATGCAGTTTACAACACAAAACAAAGAACTTCAAAAAGAAGAAATGCAAGCAGAGAACTATCGTAAAATGTTCCTTGCTATGGCACAAGATATTCGCGTGGTTATTATTAAACTTGCAGACCGCCTTCATAACATGCAAACACTTAAGTTCATGACACCTGCTAAGCAAAAAGAAAAAGCAGAAGAAACGCTTAACATTTATGCACCTATTGCACATAGACTTGGTATTTGTAAAATTAAAGCAGAACTTGAAGATTTATCACTTCGCTATATTGAACCAGAGGTTTATTATGATTTAGCACGTCAGATTGCAAGTAAACGTATGGAACGTATTGCTTATATTGAAGAGATTGTAAGCCAAATCAAAGCCAAAGTTGCGGAAGCTGGCATTGATGCGGTCATTGAAGGAAGACCAAAACACTTCTTTAGTATTTATAAGAAGATTGTTAATAAGCATAAGACACTTGATCAAATCTATGACTTGTTTGCAGTACGCGCAATTGTAAAATCAGTTAAGGACTGTTATGGCGTACTTGGTGTTATTCATGAGATGTATACACCTATTCCAGGAAGATTTAAAGATTATATTGCAATGCCTAAACCAAATATGTATCGTTCATTACACACCACACTGATGGGGGCAGAAGGTACACCTTTTGAAATGCAAATCCGTACAGAGGAAATGCATCGTACAGCAGAATATGGTATTGCAGCGCACTGGAAGTATAAAGAGGGCCGCACAGATGGCACAATTCGTGATAAATCAGAGGAAAAGCTTACATGGCTTCGTGAGATTCTTGAATGGCAACGTGATATGAGCGATAACCGTGAGTTTATGAATGCACTCAAAGGTGACCTTGATATTTATACAGATCAAGTTTATGTATTTACACCAAAAGGTGAGCTTAAAACACTGCCAACAGGTTCAACACCTATTGACTTTGCTTACAGCATTCATAGTGGTGTAGGTGATCATATGATTGGCGCCAAAGTAAATGGTAAAATCGTTACCTTTGATTATGTTATTAAAAATGGTGACCGTATTGAAATTTTAACGGCTCAAAATGCAAAAGGCCCAAGTCGTGATTGGCTTAATATTGTTAAAAGTACACAGGCGCGTACAAAGATTAATCAGTGGTTCCGTAAACAATACAAAGATGAAGATATTGTTAAAGGTAAAGAACTTCTTGAAATTGCTGCCAAACAACGTGGCTACAATCTTTCTTATTTAACAGATCATGCTGTTGTAGAAACGATTTATCGTAGATATGGTATGAAGTCATGGGATGCGATTTGTGCAGCTATTGGCTATGGCAATATGAAAGAACGTCAAATCATTCAAAAGCTTATTGATGAAACGTTAAAGGTGAAGAAGGAATTACCAACGCCTCAGCAAGCGATACCAAACTATAATGCTGAAGGAGAAACCAGTGTACCTCGTAATAAAAAACACTCTAGTGGTATTATTGTAAAAGGAGTAGGGGATATTGCAGTTAGATTTTCTAAGTGCTGTGGGCCACTTCCAGGTGATGATATTATTGGTTATATTACGAGAGGACGTGGTGTATCTATTCACCGCAAGGATTGTACAAATATTATCAATATGCCAGCGGATGAAAAAGAACGCCTTATTGAGGCAAGTTGGCTTGAAGAAAAACAAGCAGTGGAAAAACGTACGTATGTAACAGAAATCCAAATTACTTGTCTTGATCGCATGGGTATCATTGTTGATGTATCTAAGATTTTAACAGATATGAAGCTACCTGTTAAATCATTTAATGCAAAAACAACAAAGAGTAATGCAATATTTAATGTAAAAATAGAGATTTCAGATATTTACCAACTAGAAGAACTTACACGTAAAATATTACAAGTACGTGATGTACTTGAAATTATGCGTGTGTCTTCTTAAAAGTGGAGGGAAAATCATGCGTGCAGTAGTACAGCGTGTTTCTAGTGCATCAGTGGTTGTAGAAGAGCGATGCATTGGAAAGATTGAAGAGGGGCTTTTGGTGCTTGTAGGCATTAAAGCGGATGATACAGAAAAAGATATGGACTATATCATTAATAAAGTGACAGGACTACGCATATTTAGTGATGCAGAAGGTAAGATGAACTTATCTGTAAAGGATATTGGCGGTAAAATACTAATCGTACCAAACTTCACTTTGTATGGTAACTGTACAAAAGGTATGCGACCTAGCTTTGTTGCATCAGGAAGCGTCAGTGAGGCAGAGAAAAAGTATAATCGCTTTATTGAAAAGCTAGAAAGCATGGAAGTACCTTTTGAAACTGGACAGTTTCAGGCTGATATGAAAGTAAGTCTTTTAAATGATGGGCCAGTAACTTTGTTGTTAGATAGTAGTAAGATTATATAAATTTATAGAAGAAAGATGCTAGATTAAAGGTGAATCATCATTTTTAGTTTAAGCATCTTTCTTTTTGTAAAAAATAAGACTAGGGAGTTTATGTAGAAAAAAACAAAAACGCATAGTATAATAAATTGATATTATAAGACGAATGGAGGACTTAGAATGATTGCAAATATGACAGTGGGTATGTTACAAGAACACACATACTTTTTTATAGATGATACAACAAAGCATGGCTTTATAATTGACCCAGGTGCAGAAGGCGAACGCATTTTAAAATATATTCAGCAAGAAGGCATTGTGATTGAAAAGATTTTGCTTACACATGGGCATTTTGATCATGTATCGGCTGTTACTTTTTTAAAGAATGCATTGAATGTACCAGTTGTTATTCATACAGAAGGGAAAAAATATCTTGAGGATGCTAATTGGAACCTATCTGGTCTCTACATGCATCCATTTACATTAGAAGCAGATGCGTATGTAAATGAAGGTGATGAGATTGTACTTGAGGCAAATCCCGAGATGAAACTTCGTGTTATTTATGTACCAGGACATACATTAGATGGCGTAGCTTATTATGCAGAAAAAGAAGAAGTTGCTTTTGTGGGGGATATTATTTTCCAAGGTGCAGTAGGGAGAAGTGACAATTTAGGTGGCAATGGCGCACTATTACTTCAAGGGATTCGTGAGAAAATCTTTACATTACCAGAGGAAACTTTAATTTGCCCGGGTCATGGGGATACAACAACTGTTAAAATTGAAAAAGCTACAAACCCTTATTTTAACTATGAATTTTAAAATACGATAGAAAAAGAGAGTGAAAAAGTGATTGAATTAAAATGTATAGGACATTCAGCAGAATATGAAATTACCAATGTCATTAACTTATTTGAACCGTATATTACTAAAGATTATGTTTTAGAAGTAACTTTTGAATCACCATTAGCATCAGCTAAGTTACTAGAGGGAACTCAGGTGATTACAGAAGCGACTTTTGAAATGCCTATAAGTGATGATGCGCTTAAAAACAAGAAACAGATGAAGCAAGCACTTAAAAAAGCAGTATATACTGTTTTAAGTGAAGTATCAGGTAGAAAAATGCCATGGGGGAGTTTAACAGGTATTAGACCTACCAAACTTGTACATGAACAGTTTAAACATCATCTTAGTGATGCAGAAATTGCAAAACATATGCAAGAAGAATATTTTGTAAGCCCAAGTAAATGTGAGATGATGATTAAGGTTGCTAAAGCAGAACGTGAAATTTTAGCAAAGAATAAACCAGATGAAATTAGCTTATATATAGGGATTCCATTTTGTCCAACACGCTGTGTTTACTGCTCATTTACAGCATACTCTTTAAAAACAAAGGGTAATTTAGTAGATGCGTATTTAGAGGCACTTTGTAAAGAAATCACAGCAGTTGCTAATATGAAGAAAGATGCTAAGATCCGCAGTCTTTATATTGGTGGAGGTACACCTACAAGTTTAAATGAAGTGCAGCTAGAACGTCTTTTAGAGCATGTGGCAAAAAGCTTTGATTTATCGCAAATTGATGAATATACTATTGAAGCAGGTAGACCGGATACAATTACAAAAGATAAATTGCGTATTATGAAAGAACAAGGTGTAGGACGTATTTCTATTAATCCACAAAGTATGCGTCAAAAAACATTAGATGCAATTGGAAGAGCGCATAGTACAGAAGATATTAAGCGTGTATTCCATGAGGCTAGAGAACTTGGACATACTGAGATTAATATGGATATGATATTAGGCCTTCCAGGAGAAACGGTAGAAGATGTAGCATATACTTTAGAAGAACTTGGAAAGCTAGGTCCAGAAAATATTACAGTGCATACTATGGCAATTAAACGTGCGTCTAGGTTAAAAGAAGAACTACGAGAAGGGGAAGGCAATATTGTTTTAACCCAAGGTGAAGTTATTCAGGAGATGTTAAGCTTATGTGAAGAAAAAATGGCACAGTTAGGACTTGAACCCTATTATATGTATCGTCAAAAAAATATGCTTGGGAACTTTGAAAATGTAGGCTATGCCGTACCAGGTACTGAATGTGTGTATAATATTGAAATTATGGAAGAAAAGCAAAGCATCATTGCGCTTGGTGCAGGTGCGATTACAAAACTTGTTTATAGCGATCTTGCACGTATTGAACGTGTAGCAAATGTAAAAAGTTTAGAAGATTATATTAATCGTATTGATGAGATGATTGAACGTAAACGTGTAGGATTTTATAATCAAGAAAATAATATATAAGTTAAAAAGTAAAGTGAGCAGATAAGCATCTTTAGAAAATGATTTTTGAGGGAATGCGTTGTCATCAGATAAGATGATAACCATTCCCTTTTTTGTAGCATAGAAAAGTTGGATTTTTAGCACACATATATCCAAACTTAGAATGTGAGCTGATAACGTAGTGTTAGCTGCTTTATTTTGAGGAATGAGAGGGGTTAGGGGAAGGCAAGTGTGATGAGGTGGGTTTAATAGGAATAATTCAGAAATAAAGGGTAAAACTATAAATAATTAATAAAATATATTTGGGAGGTATGATGATGAAGAAAAAGGTGTTTATCATAACACTTATAGGCTTAGCACTTATAAGTGGATGTCTCACATATGTCTGCTTAGGAATGAGTCATAAGAATGAGTATAAGAATGGTGTATTTGTTGAGAGGGGAAACAGTTATGGATATGCAAAAACATACTGTGTATGTAAGAGCTTATAAGCGTACCACCATTGAAGCTAAAAAGCAGGTGAAAATAGGTGATATTGCAGATATAGCCGCACCACCTACAGTAAAGGGTGTTGTAGATAATATGCAGATTTATGCAATTCCGGAGACGCATAAAAAAGGAAAATTTGTTATTACTATTATTGATATTGTAAATAAGATTTGGAGTCAGTATCCCAATGCAGATGTACAAAGTGTGGGAGATCCAGATGTTGTGATTGAATATCATCCTAAAATAAGTAAGCAAAATTCAATACTAGAATGGATTAAAGCAATTGCAGTAGCAATCATAATATTTGCAGGGGCCACTGTAGCAATTATGACATATAATACAGATACATCTTTAGGGAAGACATTTATCATTATTAATCGTATCTTTACAGGTAGAGAGGTCGATACACCTAATCTTATTACGATTCCTTATGCAATAGGATTGGCAACAGGTGTCCTCTTTTTCTTTAATCACTTTGGTAAACGTAAGATTACAGAAGATCCTACGCCAATGCAAGTAGAAATTGCCATGTATGAAAAGGATGCGGAAGATAGTGAGATTGATAGCCTGACAGATAAGCGAAGAGGAGAGCCTTAATGAGGGAAACATTAACGATTATTCCAAGAATTTTAGTTGGCTTTGGTGCAGGTAGTATGTTGGCAGGTGGTCTTGTAGCATTCATTAGTGTTATTGGTGTTGTACCTCTTATGAGTTACCGCACAAAAACAAAGCATCATGCGAAGTTATACGAAAATGCTATTGCAGTAGGAAGTATAAGTGGTGCAATTTTAACGATGTGGCCAGTTATTATAAAAATACCATCTCTATTCATTGTAATTTTTAGTTTTGCATTTGGAAATTTTGTGGGTGTTTTAATTATAGCATTAGCAGAGGTATTAGATGTAATGCCTATTTTGGATAGGCGTATTAAAATCAAGAAGGGTATTTCCCTTATAGTATATGCTTTCGCAGCAGGTAAGTTAGTAGGTGCATTATATTATTATTTATATCCTATAGTTGTAGAACTTATAGATTAGAGGAGTAGAAGTTATGGCAAATATGAATCAATTTAAGGATGAATATCAAAATATAGTTGATCAAAATACGCCTAAAAATAAAGTGTGGAGCAATTCAGTTAAGGCTTTTTTGGTAGGCGGAATTATTTGTAGCATAGGACAAGCATTAATTAATCTTTATATGTATTTAGGACTTTCTTTTGAGGAATCTTCCACACTAGGAACAGTTACACTTATTTTAATTAGTGCAATTTTAACTGCATTTAATGTATATGACAATATTGGAAAGTTTGCAGGAGCAGGAGCACTTATACCCATTACAGGATTTGCAAATTCCATGGTAGCATCAGCGATGGAATATAAAAAAGAAGGTTTTATCTATGGTATGGGTGCAAAACTATTTACCATCGCAGGACCTGTTATTATTTATGGAACGATTGCCAGTGTTGTTATTGGTATTATATATTACTTTATAAAATAGGAGAAAGAAAATGGGACGTATAGGAAAGCAAACAATTTTATTTAAAGAGCCTCCGGTTATTATCAATGCTTATTCTAGTGCAGGGCCTAAAGAACAGCAAGGACCACTTGGGCAGTATTTTGACAATAAAATGCCAGATGAACTTTTAGGTGAAGATTCCTGGGAAAAAGCAGAAGCAAGAATGATTCAACAAACGGTACAAGGCTTATTGGACAGAGCACGTAAATTACCAAGTGATATTCAGTATATATTTGCAGGAGATTTACAAAATCAAGTCGTAGCAAGTACATTTGGATTAAAGGATTTTAATATTCCTTTCTTTGGGCTTTATGGGGCTTGCTCAACTATGGGCGAATCTATGAGTTTGGCAAGTATGATGATTGCAGGAGGGATGGCAGACATCGTCATTGCAGGTACAAGTAGTCACTATTGCGCAGCGGAAAAACAATTTCGTTTTCCACTTGAGTATGCGGGGCAGCGCACAATGGCACAACACTGGACAGTAACAGGAAGCGGCTTTGTATTACTATCAAGATCAGGTGAAGGACCATGTGTTACAGGTATTACAACAGGCAAAATCGTAGATTTAGGTATTACAGATACCTTTAATATGGGAGCAGCTATGGCACCAGCGGCTGTAGATACTATACTTACTCACTTAGAGGATACAAACCAGAAACCAAGTGACTTTGATGCGATTTATACAGGAGATTTAGGAAACTGGGGGGTTGACATTGCTAATGAACTTGCAAAGAAATCAGGAGTAGATTTAAGTCATGTCCTTAATGACTGCGGTAAGATGATTTTTGATGATGAGAAGCAAGAAACGAATGCAGGTGGAAGTGGCTGTGGATGCAGTGCAGCTGTGTTTACAGGCTATCTCTACAAACAAATGCTTAAGAAGAAACTGAAGAAAATTTTGCTCGTGCCAACAGGCGCCCTTATGAGTACGGGTAGTAGTCAGCAAGGTAATACAATTCCAGGCATTGCACATGCTGTATGTATTGAGATGAAGTAGGAGGAAACAAAGAATGGAAATATTTATGGAATATGTGAAATGCTTTGTGGTTGGTGGGCTTATTTGTGTGATAGGTCAAATAATCTTAGATCGAACGAAGCTTACAACGGGACAGATTATGGTACTCTTTTTATTAGCAGGAGCATTTTTAACTGCAATTGGTGTTTATAAGCCTATTGTAGAATTTGCAGGAGCTGGGGCAACAGTACCTATTTCAGGATTTGGATATTCTTTAGCGAAGGGAGCTATGGATGAAGTCGGCGGCAATGGTTTAATGGGCGCCTTCTCGGGTGGAATTCGCAATACGGCAGCAGGTATTACCGCTGCTATTGTATTTGGCTATTTAGCGGCACTGAGCTCAAATCCTAAAAGTAAGTCTTAAAAATTAAAATCTATAATAGAATGTTTCAATATAGACAGAAGGTTTGTACAAAGGAAATTTAAGGTTGTACAACCTTCCTTTTATATTTAAAAGATTAGATTTATGCAGTTTATTATTGGTTTAGTTTTATTAAAATATAAAAAAATAAAGGAAAAATAATTAAAAAAATCAATTTTTAGTAGCATATCACTATTAAAGTTATTATAATATAAACTATATGAGTTAGAAGGAGATGTTACTATGAAAAAACAAATTTTAGAAATCTTAGAGAAAAACAGTAAATATACCGCGGAAGAAATTGCCGTTATGCTTGGATTAAATGCCGAGGATGTACGAGCCGCCATTAAGGAATTAGAAGATGCACAAGTTATTTGTGGGTATAATACGTTAATCAACTGGGATCATTTAGAAGAAAATGACGTGGTAACAGCTCTTATTGAAGTAAAAGTTACGCCACAACGTGGTGAAGGCTTTGATAAGGTGGCAGAACGTATTTACAAATTTAAGGAAGTAAAGGCTGTATATTTAATGTCTGGTGGATTTGATTTTACCGTAATTATTGAAGGAAAAACAATGAAGCAAGTAGCACTTTTCGTAGGTCAAAAATTAGCACCGCTTGAATCCGTGTTAAGTACATCTACACACTTTGTGCTTAAAAAATATAAAGATTATGGCGTTATTTTTGAAAATGGTAAAAAAGATGAAAGGATGATTGTGTCACCATGATAAATTATGAAGAAATAATGGTTAAGAGAATTCAAGAAGTACCACCTTCTGGTATTAGAAAGTTTTTTGATATTGCAAATGAGATGGGAGATGCTATATCTCTAGGTGTAGGAGAACCAGATTTTGATACACCTTGGCACATTCGAGAAGAAGCTATTTATACCTTAGAAAAAGGAAAAACAATATATACTGCTAATGCAGGACTTCTTGAACTTAGAAAAGAAATTTGTGCGTATATGAAAAGACGCTTTAATTTAACATATAGTCCAGTAAAACAAAGTTTAGTAACAGTTGGAGGAAGTGAAGGGATTGACCTTGCACTTCGTATATTGCTTGAACCGGGGGATGAGGTACTTATACCAGAACCTTGTTATGTAGCTTATGCACCATGCGTTATTTTTACTGGTGCAACACCGATAGCTATTCCAACAAAAGCTGAAAATAAATTTAGACTTACGCCAGAGGAGTTAAACACGTACATAACACCAAAAACAAAAGTGCTTATTCTGCCTTACCCAAATAATCCAACAGGGGCAATTATGGAGAAAGAAGATTTAGAGAAAATTGCAGCTGTACTTAAGGAAACAAATATCATTACAATTTCAGATGAAATTTATGCTGAGCTAACATATGGTAAGGAACATGTTTCTATTGCAAGTATTCCGGGGATGTATGAAAGAACTATCGTTCTTAGCGGCTTTTCAAAAGCCTTTGCTATGACAGGATGGCGTTTAGGATATGCTTTAGGACCGGAACCACTGATTGGGCTTATGACGAAAATGCATCAGTTTGCAATCATGTGTGCACCAACAACAAGTCAATATGCAGCTATTGAAGCGATGAAAAATGGAGATGAAGATGTAAAGGAAATGCGACAGTCTTATGACCAAAGAAGACGTTTCATGCTTGAACACTTTGCTAAAATGGGTCTTGATTGCTTCGAACCAGAAGGGGCTTTTTATGTATTCCCTAGTATTCAAAAAACAGGGCTTACAAGTGAACAGTTCTGTACACAACTTTTAAAAGAAGAGAAGGTAGCTGTAGTACCAGGTAGCGCTTTTGGTACATCTGGGGAAGGATTTATAAGATGTTCATATGCATATTCAATTGAAGAACTTCGTGAAGCTTTAACACGAATTGCAAGATTTGTTAAAAAAAGAATATAAATAAAAAAATCATCTAGGCATGGAGCTTAGATGATTTTTTTATTTATATTCTTAAAAGAGATTACGAGTGTGAGAAGGTGGATAACCTTTGAGAGATTTGAAAAGTTTACTAAAGTAATAAACATCTTCAAAGCCACAAGCTAGGGCAACATCAGTGATTGTAAATTCACCACTTAAAAGTAAATTCTCAGCATGGTTGATTTTGATTTGATTAATATATTTTTTTACAGAGCATCCCATATTTTCTTTAAATAAAATACCAAAATATACTGGATTAAGTCCAATAAGTGCAGCTAAGTGATCGACAGTAAGTTTTTCTGTATAGTGTCTAGAAATATAAGCTTGGATTTTTTGGATGCGAGGATCAATAAAGGTTTGATCATTGTGATAATAAAGTAAACAAAGTAGTTTGTGCAAAATCCGAGTAAATATTGAATGTGCATACAAACGATAACCAGGTTTTTGTTCAGTCCAGGCGACGTTAAGTTCTTTGTAAAGGTGTAATATTGACTCTATTGTCCCAAGATGGGAGATTAGCGGAAACGGAAGTGTAATCTCGTCACCATTAAAATCATGTAGTTTAAAGTTAACGGGATAACAGCACATAGGGTTTTGGGGATTAGTAGTAGCAAAGCGGCGGCTGTTTTTAGGGATACAAAGTAAATCACCACTTTTGACATGATAATCTATGCCATTGATATTGTAGTAAGCTTCACCACTGCAAATGTAGGTAATGTCAATAAAATTTGTAAGGCTGTCCTCAATGCGCCATTCAGGTGTGCATTGACGAAAGATACAGTAACATAGTTCAACGAACATGTAGTCATAATTTTGTGTTGTTGGATTCATCTTAAGCTCCTTAGGGTAAGAATATAGAGTGTTTCTTTATAAAAAAGTACAAATACTATATGTTTTGTACATTGTGATTCCATTAAATACATTATAAAATTACAATAATTAAAAAACAAATAAAAATAAAATAATATTTAATAAAATATGGGTGGTTTAAAAATAGGAGGAGATAAAGATGACATATGCTGAGATGAGTAAAGAAAAAATGTATGCAGCTTGGTTAGATTATGAAATGCCTAAAGGAGCATTTGAATGGCAATATGGCGAAAAGATTTATGTGGAAGATTCCACCTTATTAAAGGATAAAGTGGTACATACCGCACTGCAAGAACTAAAGCAATTTATGAAGCGTTATATGAATTTAGAGATGCAAATAGCAGAAGAGATGCCTAAGATCCCCTTTATTGAAATAAGACTGAATCAAAATACTTTAGAAAAAGAAGGTTATTTATTACAGGCATCTCCAGAAAAATTGCAGATTGTAGGGAGTGATGCAAAGGGGATTTTATATGGCGTCTTTAAATTGATTTTTTCTATAAAACAGCATCAATCTTTACAAAATCTCAGTATTAAGGAAAGCCCTTCAAATGAACTGCGTATGATAAATCATTGGGATAATGTAGATGGAAGCATTGAAAGAGGCTATGCAGGAAGGTCTATCTTTTATAAGGACAATGATTTTATAAAGGATCTAAGACGAAGCAGAGATTATGCTAGGTTATTGGCTTCTGTTGGTATCAATAGTGTGAGTGTTAATAATGTAAATGTACATGAGCGTGAGACTAAATTCATAGAGGGTGAATATCTAGAGGGTATATCACGATTGGCAGAAGTGTTTGCAGACTATGGTATTAAGTTATTTCTAAGCATTAATTTTGCTGCACCTATAGAACTTGGGGGATTGCATACAGCGGATCCAGCTGACCATGACGTACAGGAATTCTGGGGAGGGGTGGCAAAAAGGATCTGCGAAAAGATTCCTAACTTTGGCGGTTTTTTAGTTAAGGCAGATTCAGAAAATAGACCTGGTCCTTTTACCTATAACCGTACACATGCAGAAGGTGCAAACATGTTGGCTAAGGCATTAAAACCTTATGATGGAATTGTGATTTGGCGTTGTTTTGTTTATAACTGTCATGTGGACTGGCGAGATAGAAAGACGGATAGAGCAAGAGCTGCTTATGATCATTTCATAGGATTAGATGGGTTGTTTGAAGAAAATGTTATTTTGCAGATTAAAAATGGTCCAATGGATTTTCAAATTCGAGAGCCACTTTCACCATTATTTGGTGCATTAACAAAAACAAATCAAATGATGGAATTTCAGATTACACAAGAATATACAGGTCAGCAGAAGCATATTTGCTTTTTACCTACTATGTGGCGAGAGTATCTGGATTTTGATACATATGCCAAGGGAAAAGGAACTTATATTAGAGATATTGTAAGTGGTAAAACATATGACAACATACATGGCGGAATAGCTGGCGTTTCAAATATTGGTGAGAGTGTGGATTGGACAGGTAATCCATTAGCAGCAGCCAATTTATATGGCTTTGGAAGATTATGTTGGAATAATCAGATAAGCACAGAAGAAATAGCTGAAGAATGGGTTACACTAACGCTAGGAACAGACAAAGCCATAAAGGAACATGTGAAAACAATATTACTTCAATCTAGAAAAGCTTATGAAGACTATACAGTACCCTTAGGGATTGGCTGGATGGTGAATGTAGGGCATCATTATGGGCCTAATATAGAAGGATATGAATATTCGCCTTGGGGAACTTATCATTATGCAGATTATAAAGGAATCGGTGTAGATCGCACAAGTGAAACAGGAACAGGATATGTTAATCAATACTTTGAGCCTAATAGAAGCCTTTATAATAATAGGGAGATGTGCCCAGAAGCATTACTGCTATTTTTCCACCATGTAGGTTACGAAGAAAAGCTGAAAGATGGTCGAACACTTTTGCAATATATTTATGATGTACATTTTGAAGGGGTAGCAAGTGTTGAAAAGTTTACTTGGCTATGGCAGCAACTAGAGGGGCACGTTGAAAATCACTTTTATAACAAAGTAAAAGAAGGACTAGAGGTCCAGCTACATGATGCAGCTGAATGGCGTGATATTGTTAATACATATTTTTATAGAAAAACAGGTATTAAGGATGCGCGTGGAAGAAAAATATATGAGTAAATAGAGTCTTGTAAAGTTGTTATAATACAAATAATAAATAAAAACAACTTAATGTATAAAATAAATAAAAGATAATCATTGAGAGATAAAAAATTACAAATACTATATAAATTTATACATGGAAACCAAAGGGGAGTTGTACTAAAATAATAACAACAAATTAAAATACTTTTAAAAAGTAATTAACAAAATAGTTTAAAGGAGGAACAGATGTAAAGGTCAATAAATTAGAGAAAAGAGGAGAGGGAGATGAGTACAGTAGAAGGTGCAGTAGTAAAAAACAAAAAGATGCGTATGCCAATCGGTAGAAAGCTTAAAGGGATAAAAAGAGATTGGCGCCTATATACGTTTTTGATTTTACCAATTTTATATTACATTATTTTTAAGTATATACCAATGATTGGAAATGTTATTGCCTTTCGTAAATACGTACCCGGGGGATCTGTTTTAGGTGTGAAGTTTGTGGGACTTAGATATTTCAAACAATTTATGGGAGATCCTAAGTTTTGGGAGGTATTTAGAAATACGCTTGTTTTAAGTGTTTCTTATTTACTTGTAAGATTTCCTATCACAATTATTTTTGCGATTATGTTGAATGAAATTAAAAATATGAAATGGAAAAAGTTCGTTCAGACAGTTTCTTATTTACCACATTTTATTTCAATGGTTATTTTAGCAGGAATGATTAAGGAGATTGTTTCATTGACAGGACCACTAAATGCATTAGTTACAGCATGTGGCGGTCAAGCGCAATCTTGGATTGCAAATGCCAATGCATTTCCTACTATTTATGTTGTTTCAGGCGTATGGCAAGGGCTTGGATGGGGGGCTATATTATATTTAGCAGCTATGACAAATATCAATTCAGAGCTTTATGAAGCAGCTAAAATTGATGGTGCAAATCGCTTCCAGCAAATTATTAATGTTTTAATACCAGGCATTTTACCAACAATTGTCACATTGTTAATATTAGATATTGGCGGCATCATGGGTGTTAACTTTGAAAAGGTATTGCTACTGTATAATCCAGTTATTTATTCAACAGCTGATGTTATTGGTACTTATGTTTATCGTATGGGTATTAATTCAGCAAACTTTAGTTATGCAACAGCTGTAGGATTATTTGAAGGAATTATTGGGCTAATACTTGTAACAAGTGCCAATGCAATATCTAAGAAATTAACAGATAATAGTTTGTGGTAGGAGGTGTAGCATGAAAGAGTCTAGGTCGTATCGTGTATTTCAAGTTATTAATTTTATATTTATGTTATTTATAGTGTGTGTCACATTGTATCCATTTTTATACTTAGTTGCCCAATCATTTAGTTCAGAAGCAGCTATTTATGCAGGCAAAGTAAAATTACTGCCAGTTGACTTTAATTTAAAAACTTATGAGGTTGTTTTTAGAACAGCAGATTTCTTTAATTCCTATAAAAATACGATTATTTATACTGTAACAGGGACATTGGTATCACTGGCTTTTTCAGCAATGTTAGCTTATCCGTTATCTAAACCCAATTTAATTGGACAGAAAATCTTAACACCATTTATCGTCTTTACTATGTTTTTCTCTGGTGGGTTGATTCCTAATTATATTTTAATCAATTCATTAGGAATGCGAAATACAATCTGGGCAATTATCTTGCCAGGAGCTATCAGTACTTATAATGTACTGATTATGAGATCTTTCTTTTATAGTCTACCAACTGAGTTAGAAGAAGCAGCTGCTGTAGATGGCTTAGATGCATATGGTATTTTCTTTAAAATAGTATTACCACTTTCTAAGCCTATTTTAGCAACAATGGTTCTGTTCTATGCAGTAGGAATGTGGAATAACTGGTTTGGCCCATTCATTTATTTAGATGATAAGAAACTTCAGCCAGTAGCACTTTACTTAAGGGGAATTGTAGCAGGTGCCACAGGAACAGCAGAAGTAGGTGCAACATCAGAAGAAGCGGCTCAAATTGGGGCTAACATTAGGTCTTGCACAATGGTACTTACAGCCTTACCTATTATATGTATTTATCCATTTGTACAACGTTACTTTGTTGAAGGGATGATGATTGGTTCTGTTAAAGGTTAAGATGGTATTAATATAATAATTATTATTAGGGGGAATGAAAATGAAAAAGTTTAAACGTTTTATGGCACTATCTCTTATAGCCTGCATGGGACTTTCAATGACGGCTTGTGGTGAAGAAAAAACAGCAGCATCAAGTAATGTAGATGAAGCTAAGCCGAGCTTAGCACCTAGTGATTTTAAAGCGGGAGAAACATTTCATTCAGAGGAGCCAGTAACATATTCTATGCTTTTTAGTGATAATGAAGCTTATCCAATGAAAGAAGATTGGTTACTTTGGCAGGCGATTAAAGATAAGAGCAATGTAAGTTTTGATATCACATGTGTACCAAGGAAAGATTATACAGATAAGAGAAATCTACTTGTCTCATCTGGGCAGGCACCACTTATTATTCCAAAAACATATCCAGGTGAAGAATCTGTGTTTGTATCTTCAGGAACGATTTTACCAGTAAGTGATTATCTTGATTATATGCCAAACTTTAAAGAAAAGGTTGAGAAATGGGATATGGAATCAGATCTCAATCAAATTAGACAGGGGGATGGTAAATTTTATGTTCTACCAGGTTTACATGAGGCAGCTGGTGGGGGATATTCTTTCTTAATTCGAAAAGATATCTTTGATAAATTAGGCATTAAAATAGATGAAGCAAATTATACTTATGATGATTTTTATAATGATATGAAGAAAGTTAAAGAAGCTTACCCAGATAAATATGTATTTTCAGACCGCTGGGAAGGTGGTGCAACACTTAATATTGCAGCAAAGGTATTTGGCGTAAGTTCAGGCTGGGGTAAAGGTAGTGGTACGAAATTTGACTGGGATAAAGAATCATTTTATTTCAATCCTATTACAGACGAATATAAGGAATTTGTAAGTTACTTTAATAAATTAATTGAAGAAAGCCTTATGGACCCAGAAAGCTTTACGCAAACAGATGACCAAGCAATTGCTAAATTTGTAACAGGAGAAAGCTTTGTGATTTCTGCAAATACACAGACAGCACAAGACTTAAAGGAAAAATTAAATAGTTCACTAGGAGAAGGAAATTATGAAACATATTTAATTACACAACCAGGTGGACCAGCAGGACAATTACAAATTGAATCTTCTAGACTTGAAAATGGTGTTATGATTAGTTCAAAGGCATTAGATCTGGGTGAAGAAGAATTTAAGAAGTTTATGAACTTTGTAGACTGGTTATGGTATAGTGACGAAGGCCAAGAGTTAGTTAAATGGGGCGTTGAAGGTGTGACATATGATGTTGTAGAGGGAAAACGTGTACTTAAGTCTGATATTTATTATAATGGTATTAATGATATTAATGCACCTAAGAAGCTTAATGCCGATTATGGATTTTCAGGTGGCGTATTCTCTTATGGCGGTTCTGTAGATCTTAAGACATCTATGTATTCAGACTTTGAAAAGGATTACTATAATAGAACAGTTAATTTAAGAGAAGCAACAAAGATTGATCCACCAATTATGTCAGATGAAGATGAAAATGAAGAAAACAATCTTATTGTAACACCACTTATGGATTATGTGACACAAATGACTTTAAAATTCATTTTAGGTGATGAGGATATTGAAGGAAATTGGGATAGTTATGTAGCTGAGTGCCAAAATAAAGGAGCAGATAAATTTATTTCAAATGTAAATGCAACATATGAAAGAACAAAGGATTTACTTAAATAAGAATAGAAATAGTATAAAATAAAAGACAAATCAGGGGATCTGTCTTTTATTTTATAAGTTTAGTAAGTTTAGTAAGTTTAGTTTAGTCTTGTTTGCTTTGGCATTTTGGACAAATACCATAGAAATAAATACGTTCACTAGTAAGCGTATAGCCACTTTGAGTAGCTACTTCATCTCTAAGTGGCGCTACATGACTCGGCATTGGCATATCTACAACTTCTTTACATTCAGTACATTGAAGATGTAAATGCGGCGTTGTATCTGCATCATAACGATAACTATCTTCGCCTAAATTAAGTTGTGCTATAAGACCGTGCTGAACAAATGAGTCTAAAGTTTTATAAACTGTAGCAAGACTCATTGTAGGGTGTTCCTCGCGTAAGCTATTATAAATCGTTTCCGCACTAGGGTGGATGTGCGTATTACGAAGCATTTTAAAAATAGAAAGACGCTGAGGTGTTACTTTGAGTTGATGTGCTTTAAGTATTGCTGTAAGTTCTAACATAAGTCACCTCCTTGATGATAATCATTATTAAATAAATTATATTCTACTTGACTAAGAATTACAAGAAAAATTTTTAGATATTGCCCATATATATTGTGAGTTTTAAAAAAATGGAAAAAATTACAAGTATTATTAAAAAATAATAAAGGGCTTGCTAAAAAGTTATATGTAATGGTAGATTAATGCTAAGGTTATAAAATGAAATATAAAGATAGAGCAATAAGGAGAAAGACATGACACCATTATTATTACATTATCCAAAATGTACAACCTGCAAGCGTGCACTTAAATATTTAAAAGACCATAATATAAGTGTAAATGAACGCCATATTGTAGAAACACCGCCAACAGCAGAAGAACTAAAAGAATGGATTCAAAAAAGTGGTCTAGAATTTAAAAAGTTCTTTAATACAAGTGGCTTAGTTTACAAAGAGCTAGGTCTTAAAGATAAAGTGAAAAATATGGATTTAGATGAAGCTGTAAGTTTATTAGCCTCTAATGGGATGCTTGTAAAAAGACCATTATTAATTACAGAAGAAACTGTTTTAGTTGGTTTCAAAGAAGAGGCTTATGAGCATTTTATAAAGACATTATCATAAATGAAAGTACTGATGAAACAAGTAGGTGTGTTTTGTCGGTACTTTTTTTTATAGAGTAGGAAAGCTTGATTTTTAACTTTCTTACTTTCAAAGATAATGGGTGTTAGTCGCTTTATTTTTTTAGAAATGATTTTATGATAGGCATAAATTAAGGAGAATGAAATATTATGAAAATGTGTACATTAAAAAAGTATTATATTATGAAAACTGCTTATACTAAATGTTGGATAGGAGATTAGGCCAAAATAAGTAAGGGATGGAAGAAATGAAGAAAAGAAAAAGTCAAATAAGGATATGGGCAATTTTATTATGTGCTATTTGCATAGTACAAACAGCTTGGGCACAGGATGTAAAAAATACGCAGGAATCCCAGCAAAAAGTACTTTATTTGACCTTTGATGATGGACCTAGTGAGTACACCCAGCGCCTCTTAGATTTATTGGATGCCCACCATATGAAGGCAACCTTTTTTATGTTAAAGGATGGGATGGAGAGTCATCCAGATGTTGTAAAACGCATGGTTGAAGAAGGTCATGGTATTGGGCTACATGGCGTATCTCATGAAAAAGATATGTTCTATAGTGGCACGAGGGGGCCTTTAAATGAGATGGAGTGTGCCAATAGTACTTTGGAAAAAATAGCTGGCTTTAGGACACCTCTAGTACGTACACCTTATGGGAGTTATCCTTACCTATCCAAGGCACAACTTAAAGCATTAACTTCTCATGAATATATTATTTGGGACTGGAATGTTGATTCGAGAGATTGGTCTTATCGCAATCCGCAAAGAACGTATGCTGCCACAACAAAGATGATGATAACTTGTAAAAAGCAACCTAAGGTAGTATTGTTCCATGATATTCATCATGTACTTGAAACAATGGAGCTGTTCATCAATTGGATGGAAGAAAACGGCTATACATCAGAGGCAATTACACCAGAAGTAAGCCCTGTGAGATTAGGACAAACAAAGAAAGGATGTTGAAAAATGAAAGGACTAAAAAGTGAAGCACTAGATGGCAAGGACAATAAACGCCTAAATAACACAACTTGTTCACATAGTGAGTTAACAGAAGCAAGAGCAAATATTGAAAAAGAATTAGCACATTCTCATGTAACAATTCCTTCTGAAAGTAATGTAATTAATGATAAAGAATGGGTAGATAATGGGAGTAAGCTATAAATTACGACAAAGTTTTTAATACCTGCGTTTGCAGGATTAAAAACTTTGTTTTAATTTCGTATAAAAACTTGTGGTTATTAGCGGAATCAGTTAAAATAGAGGGTATGATGTAAAGAAACATCTATTTAATGAGGAAGTGAAAAATGGGAAGAAATAAGTTAAATTCAAATAAGAAAAATTTTATTTCAGATAGATTAATTTTACTTGCAGGAATTTTTGTCTGCATGTATATTGTGCTTATATTAAAGTTTTATAAATTGCAAATCATTGATCATGAAAGTTATGAGGAAGATTTAAGAGCTAGTGTAGAACGAACCGTAGAAGTTCCAGCGGTACGTGGTATTATTTATGATAGATATGGTAAGCCATTAGCAACTAATAAACCAATTTATGTTCTTAAAGTAGACGCACAAGTTGATATGAAGAAAGACACACTTAATGAGATTTTATTAAGTGTTGCCAATTTACTAGAAGCTAATAATGATACATATATTGATAATGTACCGATTACTAAGACGGAACCTTTTACATTTACAGGTGATGAAAGTACTAAGCGTTCTTTTATAACAAATTATTTACCATATGATGATCAAGAGCACAAAGAGATTTTATATGGTTATTCAGCAGAGCAGCTTATGGACTACATGCGTAATGATGTGTTTGCTATAAGTAAAACAATCAGTAATGAAGATGCTAGAAAGATTATTGCAATGCGTCTTGAAATGTATCAGACAGCTTATCAAAAATATAAGAAGATTACAATTGCAGAGAATATTTCAAGTGAGACATTAGCAGCTATTGAAGAGAATAAAGAAAAGTATCCAAGTATAATGGCTGAAGTAGAGTCACAACGTTATTATGTATATGGCAAAGAGTTTGGAAATGTTCTAGGGTATACACGTAAAATCACAGCAAGCCAGTATGAAACAATGAAGGAACAGGGCTATGACCAAGATGATGTTATAGGGCAAGGTGGGGTTGAAAGCACCATGGAGCAAGAACTTCGTGGTGAAAAAGGTAAAAAGGTTATTGAAGTTGATAATATGGGACGGGAAGTGTTTACTTTAGAGGAAGCTGACAATAAAGATGGTAATGATGTGTATCTAACAATTGATGCAGATTTACAGCTTGCAGCTTATAATGCCATTGAGCAGCAACTAAGTGCAGCTATTGTACAACGCTTAAGAGGACAAGGAAGAGGTGTTATGCCATTAACAGGACGTGAAGTTATTGTATCAATGGTAGATAACAATCAACTTGTTTTAAGCGATATGCAAAAAGCACCACAAGAGCAAATGCAAAAACAACTTTATGATAAAGTAAATGCAGATTATGAAAAGACATTAGCAGCATTAGAGATAGCAGAAAAGAATTTACCTGATGAAGAAAAAACAAAGCTTACTTTAAAACAGCACTTTTCAAATATGATAAATGCAGAGGATAGCACAATTACAAATCGTGAACTATTACTTGCTTTAAGTGAACAAGGTAGTTTACAACTTAGTGATACACTTGTTCAGCAAATTTGGAGTGGAAGTTATCCTTCATTAGAATCTATTTTGATTCAGGAATATGAGGCAGGTAGATTAAAACCCGATCAAGCAGCCATTGCACCATATAGCGGTTCAGCTGTTGTGGTAGATGTAAATACAGGTGAAACTTTGGCTGTTGTAGGATATCCATCTTATGATAGTAATCAAATGACACAGAACTTTAACCGCTATTATACTATGTTCCATGATGGCGTAGACAGTAGAGATATGCTTTGGAATCGTGCGACAAGAACAACGATGGCACCAGGTTCTACATTTAAAATGATTTCGGCAATAGCAGGGCTTGAAGAAGGCGTTATTACAAAAGATACAATTATTAATGATACAGGTGTATATACACGCGCAGGGCAACCATATCCAAAGTGTTGGATTTTTACCAATAGTGGTTATGGACATGGAGCAGTGGATGTAGAACACGCACTAGAGGTATCGTGTAATTACTTCTTCTTTGATGTAGCCTATAGGTTAGGGCTTAAGTATGGGATGCCATATGGTGGTATTGATGCACTTACAAAATATGTAGAAATGTTTGGTCTTGATAAAAAGACCAATATAGAGCTTGAAGAAGAATCACCTAATGTGTCTACACCAGGGAACCTTGTACAGACTTATACATCACGTGCGTTAAATAATTTACGTCGACTAGATGAAAATGGCAAGAAATCTTTATATGAAGATGTAGTAACTTATGTAGAAACAGGATTTTATCCATATAGCAATACAAAATCAGGTGATACTGAGGCTAAAATTGATTATCTCGTACAATATGATTTAAAGAAAAGCTTAGATACAGAATTATCAAAAGTACTAGGTAGTGATTTAAGTAATATTTATAATCGTTTATTAGGTGATGTTGAAGAAAGTTTAAAAGATACAATTACGCCACAAGTTAAAGAAGTTGTGGATAATGTATTAGCTGATACAAGTGATCAGTCTTTAAAACTTAAGACTAAAAACGAAATTAGTGACATTTTACTAGGTGTAGTAAGTGAAAATACACATCGTGCTATTTTAAAAACAGTGAAAAAAATGCCACAGCAACTGGTTTCAGAAGCGTATTTAACAGCTTATGAAAATGCTTTAAGTAATCTTACAGCAGATGAGCAAAGCTTGAAGCCAGAATTAGAAAGTCGTATTGCAGCTATTAAGGCGGGCAATTTTGATGCCTATAACTTAATTGCAGATAAGATTGAAACACGTATATTCAATGTTTATTTAAATAATTACTTTGAAAATATTCAAATGGAATGGACAACAGCCATTACAATTCGTACAGCTATTGGACAAGGAAATAATGCATATACACCAATTCAAGTTGCACGTTATATTGCGGGACTTGCAAATGGTAAAGAAGTATATGATTTAAGTGTTATTGCAGGGATTTACGATAATAAAGATTCACAGCTTTATGAAGAAAATCCGCCTAAGGTTTATAATGAACTTAATATAGCAGATTCTACGTTAGATAGTGTCTATAAAGGAATGAAGCGAGTAGTTGATGATACATCAGGTACAGCAAGTTCTGTTTTTGCAGACTTCCCTATTGATATTGGTGCTAAAACAGGAACAGCACAACAGGGACAATACGAGCATTCTTGGTTTGTAGGATTTGCACCTTATGATAATCCAGAAATTGCAATTGTAACAAGTATGTATGGTGCAAATGGTTTAGGGTCTCATAACACAAAGCTTGCAAGAAGTGTATTAGAAGCATATTTTGATATAGAAACCGATAGTGAAAAAACGCAAGGTTCAAATATAGGAACACATTTAGTAGAATAAAGAATGAAAAGAATACCTTATATTTAATGAATGAATTCGTTAAATATAAGGTATTCTATTTATGAGAAAAAAATATTAGGAGGCATATAATGGAAGGGTTAAAAGAAAGGCTTTTGGCGGAAATTCCAGGTTTTAAAGAAGCAGGGGAAAAGTTCTTAAATGGTGAGTTGTCTAAGATGGACTTTAAAAAGCTCTCAGGTGGCTTCGGTGTTTATGCACATAGGGACAAAAAGAACTTTATGATTCGATTAAGAATTTTGTCTGGTGTCCTCTCTAAAGAACAGTTAGGCATTGTGAATGATATGGTTAAGAGACACGGCATTGATCATATACATCTTACAACGAGACAAGCTATACAATTTCATGGTATTAGTATGGATACAGTCTGTGAAGTTATGAAGGAGGGGATTGAAAAAAATATTTATACACGAGGTGCAGGTGGGAACTATCCTCGAAATGTGGCGATGTCTCCGCTTTCAGGATTAGAAGAAGAAGCTTTTGATGTAGTGCCTTATGCTATGGCGGCCAATGCATATTTCTTACAACGCATAACAACATATAAATTACCACGTAAGTTAAAAGTTTCTTATTCAAATAATGAAAAGGATGGTTCACATATTACTGTACAAGATTTAGGCTTCTTGGCAGTTAATCAAGATGGTGAAAAGTATTTTAGAGTTTACTTAGGTGGAGGACTTGGAAGAGACCCTCGAACATCTGTAAGCTTAGACAAACTTATTAAAGCTGAAGACACGCTTTATGTCCTTGAAGCAATGGTACAGTTCTTTATAGCCCACGGTGATTATGAGAATCATAGTAAGGCAAGGGTACGTTATATTTTAGAACGTATGGGAGAAGAAGAGTTTAAGAAAACATTTATGAGCTTTTTAGAAGAAGCTTACAAGATTGAAGGACTAAAACTTAATGTAGAAGCACCAGTTTATACTAAACAGGGTGAAAAAATAGAAGATGGCTATGATGGCGTGATTCCTCAAAAACAAGAAGGACTTTACAGTTATTATTTCCATCCTATTGGTGGTCAATTGAAGACAGATATTATCGATAAGATATTAGAGCTTATTAATCCAATGGAAGATGTGCATATTCGTTTATCAATGTCAGAAGGATTATATATTGTAAATCTTACAGGTAGTGAGGCAAAACAGGTATATGAAGCATTAAATGCGTATAATGCCAAAAATCGTTTGGAATGTAGCAGTTCTTGTATTGGGGTACCAATCTGTCAGATGGGTCTTCTTAATAGTCAGGCAACCCTTAATAATATTGTGGAGAAATTTCATAAAGAAGGATATAGCAAAGATGTACTACCTAGTATTCATATTTCGGGATGCCAAAACTCTTGCGGCGTACATCAAATAGGACGCATTGGTTTTATGGGAAGAATGAAACGTGTAGATGGTAAGATGTGTAATGTTTTTGAACTATTTTTAGACGGTGTATGTAAAATTGGTGAAACTAAGTTAGGAAAAAGTTATGGCGATATTCCTGAAGAGGCGGTACCAGAATTTTTATTTGAACTTGCAAAACAAGTAGAAGTAAGCGGTTTAAATTATAAAGAATTTATCCATAAACAAGCAGAAGAGGTAGAAGCATTAGTAGAAAAATATAGAGTATGATTATGAAAAGTGAGCCTTAGATGGACTCACTTTTTTATTTGTCAAAAAGGAAAAGAAATAAAATTAAAACATGACTAAATTGTTTGACAACTAAAAAATATGGTGCTAATCTTGAAATGAGATTTAATAGAGAAAGAGATTATTAAAGGGGGAAATAGAGTGCTTTGTATTGGTAGTTTTTTTGATGAAGTATGTGAAAAATATAGAGAAAGAGATTGTATTTATTTTCCTAGTACAGGAGAGCACTATACATATGGGCAGTTTCATGAATATGTAACGAAATTATCAAAAGGTCTTATTGCAATGGGGCTTACACGCAATGACCATATTGCTATTAAATCTGCAAATACACCAGAATGGATTGCCTTAGAGATGGCGGCAACTAAAATAGGAATTGTACTGGTAATTTTAAATGCAAATTTAACAGTACAAGAATTAGCATATGCTATAGATTTTGCGGATGTAAAATATTTATTTACAGATAAGCGTGTAGAAGATTTTAAATGTATTGTATTTGAAGATGACTTAGCACAGCTTCTTGAAAGAGGAAAAACAATCAGTGATGAAACAGTACGCGCATGGCAAAATGAGGTAAAAGAGTCTGATGTGGCTTTTATCCAATTTTCTTCAGGTACAACAAGTAATCCTAAAGCGATTTTAAGCCCACATTCATTAATCGTATGGAATACGAGACGTTTTGCAGAGGTATTACCATATAATGCGGATGATAACTTACTATTATGTGTACCACTTGCACATGCATTGGGCAGTAGTTTAACTGTACTTCCAGTGTTTCATTATGGTGCAAAAATGACGATTATTGAAGGATTTGAGGTAACAAAGGTGCTTCAAACAATAGAAGAGTATAGATGTACCATATTCCATGCAGTGCCAACAATGTTTATGTATCTTTTAAAACGTTATAAATGCTATGATATAAGTTGCTTGAGAGCAGCACTTATTGCAGGTTCCATTGTTTCTAAAGAAGTGATGGAAAGTATTCGTGATGATTTAGATATTCCTGAAATTGTACAGATGTATGGTCAAACAGAGGTTCTAGCCATTACAGTATCCACAATTCATGATACGATGGAGAAACGTATGACAACAGCAGGAAAGGCTATGCCAGGTATTGAAGCCAAAATCGTAGATCCAGCAACTAACTTAGAGGTACCACGTGGGGTAGAAGGTGAGCTTGTATTTCGTGAACCTTATCCTTTCTTAGGTTATCTCAATAATGAAAAAGCGACAAGAGAGACAATACAAGAAGATGGATGGATTCATTCAGGAGATTATGCCGTACAGGATGAAGAAGGTTATTTTAGCATTCATGCCAGATTAAAAGAACTCATTATACGTGCAGGTGAAAATATTGCACCGAATGAAATTGAAAGTGTATTATTACAATTTCCACTTGTTAATGAAGTCGCAGTCATTGGGGTGCCAGATAAATTTAAAGGTGAAGAGATTGCAGCTTTTATTGTAGTCAAGGAACCTATTAGCAAAGTTGAACTGAAAAAATTCTTAATGCGTTTCTTAGCTAAACACAAGGTACCACGTTATATTTATTTTGTGGATGAGTTACCTAAAACAGGAAGTGGTAAAATTAGAAAGTTTGAACTTAAAAATATTTATCAAAGAGAATATGCTAAAGCGCCAAAGCAACAAGAAGAGGTGGCAGAATAAAGTAGGTCATTTTAAAATTTAAAGGATACGCACGTATCCTTTTTTAGTTACTTTGTTTTTGCACATGAAGCCTTTACAAAAGAAGTATAAGCTTATAGGATAAAGTAGAAAAGGTGAGATGTGATGGAAACAGAGAAATTAACACGGTCAGCAATTTTGTCAGCAATGCTTATTATATTGAGCATTATTTTTATAGGGACAGGCATTGGTGGACAAATTTATTTGGATTTCATTGTACCCATTGTTATTGTAATCATTTATTTGCAGTGTGGTATTAAATGGGCAATGCTAGCAAGTATTAATACCTTATTGGTTGTGGCATTGGGATTAGGACGCATCACATCAAGTGTGTGGATGATTCAAAGTGTCATGCTAGGACTTTTGGCGGGATATTTAATAAGGCGTGAGGCACAGGTAATGGATGATCTCTTATTAGCGTCTATTGCAGGATGTGTCATTATGTTATTTATGGATTATTTCCTTAGAATCTTAACGGGCGTCAGTCTTTTAGATTCTGTAGATTTTTTAGGGTTTACGGGATATAAAGAATTAGAAGAAGTTGTTTATTATTTGGGGATTGCATCGGTACCTATTGGCACAATGGTTATTGTTTATGTATGTAGCCTAATGGTTGCTAAACGTTTAGGAATGCTAGATGAGCAAACTAAAAATAAGCACAAAGTGATTAGAAATTTTTTTAAGTATAGACCTTATATGTACTGTTCAAGAAAATATGTTTTAATAGGTGTACTTTATCTGATAGCAGTATCGGTGATGCCTATGAGTCAAATAGCTTATGTCAAGGCTTTTCTTATTAGTACCAAATATATCTTGTTATACTTTATTGTGGCGGACTGTTGGGGCATTGTAAGTCAGTGGTGCTATATTAAGACGCGTTCTTCTCTCATCACTAATGGCGTATTAATTATGACGCTTTTTGCCATGATTCATGCATTTAAATGGACCTTGTATGCACTCCTAGGGCTTGGCATTGTCATGGATTATGATGTGAAAATTAGAGAAAAGCAAACAAAAGCTTTAAATTACTTCATAAAAAGTTAATAGTCATTTTTAAAAAGAAATGTCATGAAACTATAAACGTTTTCATGACATTTCTTTTTACTTAATATCTACAAAAGTTTCGTGATAAACAACTTGTCCGCCTAGGTCAGATTCGTGAGAAAGTGTAAGGCTATTTGGATTACCGTGTTTGCGCCACCAGCCCACATGCATCATGACGAGGTCATCTTGAATTGTATCATCAATGATAAAATACACATCGATTTGTCCGTATTCTGAGGCAAGTACAGCAATTTGGTCAGTTTTTAGTTGATAGAGAGAAGCAGTTTTAGGGCTAATATAAGCTTTAGCGATACCTGATTCATCCATCATATGCTGACTAAACAATGTATCTTTACTATGGGTGGTTAGAAGACGTAGCCCTTTCTTCATTTGAGGTGATGTATAGCACGCGGGTGTATATATTTCAAATTTATGAGAGGGCGTGTCGAATATTTGATTTTCCCAGGCAATATTTTTATGACATGTAAAATAATGCGTTTTTAAATAGTCTAATGAAATATTAGGTTCAATAACCTTAAGAGGTGCTAATACTTGCTTTAAATAATCTGATTTAGAAACCTGAGGATATGCAGGTAGGCACATTTTATCAGCTAAAGCTGCAAAGAAAGCATATTCATCCATAAGGGGATGAAGTGGCGAGACAGCTTTTTCGTTATAGGTCAAATAAGGATTTGTCATCGAACTATAAAGAAGGTCTTCGCTTTCAAGAGAAGTTGTTGCCGGAATGATTAAATCACAGGCATTGGCAGTATCGGTCATAAACTGTTCAAAACAAACTTTAAATTCAATGGTATCAAATGCAGCTTTAAGGGTATTCAGCTGAGGTAATTGATTAAGTAAATTGCTTTTTACAATAACAGCCATTTTAATGGGTATGCTATCGTCTGAAGTATTTTGCATAATAAAGTTACTAAGATCACTGACATAGACATAGCGATTTATACCATAAGTTTCACTATGATATGGATCTGTGTTTAAAAGTTTAGGGTATACTTTATTGGCATAGTTAATACCCCCTCCGCTAAAACCAATTTGTCCTGTAATTGCACCTAAAGCGTCAATTAGGCGAATAGTTGCCCCACCATTGTAGTATTTTTGAAGACCATAACCTAATAAAATAGTTGTATATTTTTGGGTATAGAGTGCAACTAAAGTAGTAAGTGTATCTTTGCTAAGGCCGCAATCAGCAAGAAGCTGTTCAAGGCTTAGGCTTTCTACATAAGTTTTATAAGCAGTAAAACCATTCACATATTTTGCAATATAAGTAGTATCATATAGGTTATTTTCAATAATCATTTTCCCCATAGCAAGTGCCAGGGCATAGTCTCCATTAGGCTTTATTTGAATATAGTAGTCCGCTAGTTGTGCTGTCTGCGTATAGATTGGATCAATGACAATAATAGGAATACCTTGTTTTTTTGCTTTTCTAAGCATTTGCATCGTATGAATGGTAGTTGAAGCAGGATTCTTTCCCCAAACGAAGATGGCTTTACTATTTAGCATATCTTCTAAGGCATGACTTTTGCTATCTCCAAAATCAGCTTTTTGAGCAGCAATGCCTGCACTCCAGCAAGGCCCCCCTTTTTGTTTTGTGGCACCGCCATAAAAGTTAAAGAATAAGTCACCAATGCTTTTTAAAAGAGAACCATTACCGTATTGTTCATAATAAAGAACACTTTGGCTGCCATAGGTATTTTTATAATGGCTTAGCTTATTTGCCATTAGTTCAAGTGCTTCTTCAAAAGAAATTTCTTGCCAAGATTCCCCCACTTTTAGGCGTGGTTTGGTAAGGCGATTAGGATGGGTTAAGCGGTCTAAATGCGCAAGCCCTTTTTTGCAAATAAATCCTTTGGTATAAGGGTGTAGAGGGTCGCCCTCTATTTTTATAACTTTATTTTTTTCGACATATACATTAAACTTGCAACAATCAAAGCAATCTAATGTACATCCGTGACTGATTTTTTTCATAAGACTCCTTTATTCATGTAAGATAGTAAATATGTATTTTATTATATAATAGATTAGATAAAGAGAAAATATAATGTTTTGACAAGACATTTATAGTGTCTATATAATAAAATGATAAGATATAAAAAATGATAGAGAAACATACTATAAAATTAAAATCTATAGCGAGACAAAATAGCTATAGGATTTATATAGATTTCACATTTATAAAATTTAGTTATTCATACTTTTTAGTCATGTGAAATCATTGGGAGAAAACAATTTACGTACATGTATATTTCAAGTTTTTAGTTGGTTTCTCTATAGTATAAGTAAAATAGAGAGGATATAGCATGAGTGATTTATTTGAACAATTAATTTATACAGTACCAGCGGTACTAATTGCGATTTGCTTGCATGAGTATGCACATGGCTTTGTATCTCATTTATGTGGAGACCCAACGCCTAAAGCAAGAGGAAGGTTGTCGTTAAACCCACTGCATCATTTAGATCCTGTGGGCACACTTTGTCTGATTTTTTTCCATTTTGGTTGGGCAAAACCGGTCATGGTAAATCCAAACTACTATAAAAATAAAAAGTTAGGAATGGTACTCGTAGCATTGGCTGGGCCGCTAACTAACTTTGTTATTGCATTTTTAAGTATGTTTGGCATGGGTGTGATTTTAAAAACAACAGGGGGATATGCAGATGACTTTGTGGTTAATTTATTTACATTTTTAAACTACTTAGCAATTATTAATATTGGTCTTGGAAGTTTTAATTTAATTCCATTCCCACCTCTTGATGGCTCTAAAATTGTAGGTGCACTTTTACCAACAGACAAGTATTTTGCTTTTATGCGCTATGAGCGTTATGGTCAAGGCATTTTAATGCTTTTACTTATCACAAATATATTAGATAAACCACTAGATTTATTACATAGTGGCATAACAAATGGGATTTGGCATAGTGTGGCTATGATTTTAGGATTATCATAAAAAATATATTGACACACTAAATTGAAGTGAGTATACTTAGTGTTAATCAAATAAGTCTTCAGGGCAGGGTGAAATTCCCTACCGGCGGTAAAGCCCGCGAGCCGTAAATGGCAGATTCGGTGAAACTCCGAAGCCGACAGTAAAGTCTGGATGGAAGAAGCAAAAATAACGTGACATAATTGAGCCATCACTCTGAAATAGTATTATTTCAGAGTTTTTTTATAAAGTTAGGAAAGTTTAACTTTATTTTTTAGCTGTATTTAATTTTTTGAATTTGAAAGTTAATTTGTGCAGCTTTGGTTCAATTTGGGAGATAAAACCTGAAGCCTTATGATAAGGCTTTTTTTTATGCTTATTTTAAGCTTAATGAGCCTGAATTCGCAAAGAAGGTGACGTATGGATCAGTATTATATGACAAAAGCATTGGCACTTGCAAAGTTAGGTGAAGGAAGGGTTAATCCAAATCCTATGGTAGGTGCTATTATCGTAAAGGACAACAAGATTATTGGAGAAGGTTATCACATGGCATATGGGCAGGCACATGCGGAAGTAAATGCTTTTAAAAATTGCAACGAAAGTGCAGAAGGTGCCACCTTATATGTGACGCTAGAACCATGTAGCCACTATGGCAAGACACCGCCTTGTGTAGAACTTGTCATAAGAGAAAAAGTAAGCCACGTTGTAATTGGGAGCTTAGATCCAAATCCTTTAGTAGCAGGACGTGGGATTAGAAAACTACAAGAAGCAGGTATTGCAGTAACAGTGGGGGTACTAGAAAAAGAATGCCACCGTTTAAATGCAGTGTTTATGAAATACATTGTGACAAAAATGCCATATGTAGTGATGAAAACAGCTATGAGTTTAGATGGGAAAATTGCAACAGCAACAGGGCAGTCAAAATGGATTACAGGAGAAGAAGCAAGATGTGATGTACATAGATTAAGAAATAAGCTCATGGGAATTATGGTCGGCAGTAGAACTGCAATCCTAGACAATCCATTTTTAACTTGCAGAATAGAAGGTGGGAGAAATCCTATTCCTATTGTAGTAGATAGTCAGCTTCAGCTGAGTCTAAAAAGTCATCTTGTACAAAATGCTATGACAAATCAATTGATTGTAGCTACTACAAGCAGAGCACCTGAAGCAAAGAAGGAGATACTTAAGAAGGCAGGCGTACAGATTATAGAAACTAAAGCTAAGGAAAATCATGTGGATTTAAAAGAGCTGATGAAAAAGCTTGGGGAACAGGGCATCGATAGCATTTTATTAGAAGGGGGGGCTACATTAAATGCAGCAGCTTTACAATCGGGAATTGTAGATGCAGTGAAATGTTATATTAGTCCTAAAATAATAGGGGGTGAAACGGCTAAAACACCTGTAGAAGGAAAAGGGATTTATAATCTAGAAGATGCAATTCGCCTTGAAAACTTAGAGGTCAGTAAGCTGGGAGAAGACTTTTGCATGACTGGTGAAGTGAAAAAGGGGGAGGTTTAATGTTTACAGGGATAGTTGAAGAAATTGGAACCATTGCAGATATTCAAAGAGGTAGCCATGCAATTAAACTACGTATTCATGCTAAAAAAGTATTAGCAGGCACACAGTTAGGAGATAGCATCTGTACAAATGGTGTATGCTTAACGGTAACAAATTTAGGAAAGGACAGTTTTGAGGTAGATGTTATGTCAGAAACCGTTAATAAAAGTAATCTAAGCGAGTTACAACAGGGAAGTTTCGTACATTTAGAAAGAGCCTTAACGTTGCAAAGTCGATTAGGTGGACATATGGTGAGTGGTCATATTGATGGGCAAGGTGAAATTAGCCATATTGCTAAGGATGAGAATGCCACATGGCTTACGGTAAGTGCAGCAGCAGAAATTTTAAAATATATCGTGTATAAGGGGTCTATTGCTATAGATGGTGTCAGTCTGACAGTAGCAGAGGTAGGGCAAACGTTTTTTAAGGTCTCTATTATTCCGCATACAGCACAAAATACCCATTTACTTCAGAAGAAGAAAGGTGATTTAGTCAATCTAGAATGTGATATGGTGGGTAAATATATTGAAAGGCTCTTAAACTTTAGGGAAGAACCCATAAGAAAAGCGTCAAATCTGACCAAGGATTTTCTAGAAAAATACAATTTTTTATAGCCGTAGAGAAATCAAATATAGCATTTTTATAAAAGGAGGATGTCAAATGAATGCATTTTCAAGTATAGAGAAAGCACTGCAAGATATAAGAGAAGGCAAGATGATCATTGTTGTTGACGATATGAGTAGAGAAAATGAAGGTGATTTATTTATAGCAGGAGAGAAGGTAACGCCTGAAGCAATTAACTTTATGGCAACCTATGGAAAGGGACTTATTTGTTGCCCTATTAACAAGACACATGCTGAAGCGTTGGAACTTAATCCAATGGTAAGTAAGAATACAGATAATCATGAAACAGCCTTTACAGTTTCTATAGATTACAAAGAGGTGACAACTGGCATTTCAGCTTTCGAGAGAGCAGAGACAATCAAAAGACTGTTTGAAGAGGGCATTAAAGCAGAGGATTTTAGAAGACCAGGACATATGTTTCCGCTTGTTGCACGTGAGGGAGGCGTATTGGTAAGAAAAGGACACACAGAGGCAGCAGTAGATTTGGCAAGACTTGCTGGATTTAAAGAAGGAGGTGTAATCTGTGAGATTATGAAGGAAGATGGCACCATGGCCAGACGTGATGATCTCATAGCATTTGCAAAGATACATGATTTAAAGATTATTACAATTGAAGACCTTATTGTATATCGTAAAATATATGATAACTGGGTAGAGCAAGCTGTGGAAATTAAGTTGCCAACTTGTTATGGCAATTTTAAGACATATGGTTTTATCGATACAATTACAAAACAAGAGCATGTGGCGATAGTCAAAGGAAATGTAAGCGGAGCTGATGAAGTGCTTGTACGTATCCATTCAGAATGTTTGACAGGAGATGTATTTGGCAGTCAAAAATGTGACTGTGGCGAGCAGCTTCATGCAGCATTACGTCAAATTGAAAAAGCAGGATGTGGCATTGTGCTTTATTTACGTCAAGAGGGGCGTGGAATTGGGCTGATTAATAAACTCAAGGCATATAAACTACAAGAAATGGGCCTTGATACAGTAGAGGCGAACCTTGAATTAGGTTTTGAGGATGATTTAAGGGATTATGCAATAGGTGCAAAGATGTTACAGATGCTTGGCGTTAAGAAGATTAGATTACTTACAAATAATCCAAGAAAGATTGAAGGACTTGAAACATATGGCATAGAGATTGCAGCTAGGGAAGCTATTGAGATGCCAACGAATAAAAATAATATTTTTTATATGAAAACAAAACAGGAAAAGTTAGGGCATATATTAAAGTGCTTATAAAATAGGTAATTGCGAAACTACTGTTTAAAAATGAATAGCACTCCTTTTAAACAT
>DYCF01000047.1 GCA_019418225.1 Clostridiales bacterium
CTAGTCTAACAGTAAAAATGGCTGTAGACAATGTAATTGTCTACAGCCTGATAGGACTGCAATTGCAGTCCTATTTTTAGATGTTGCCTCCATAGCTATGCTATTAACTTAAATGAATATGTCCATTATCTTTCATAGTTTGTAAAGCTTTCATCACACCAAGTCGTGCATGATAAAAGGTAAGACCACCTTGGAAAAATGCTGTATAAGGTGGTTTAATAGGTGCATCAGCACTCATTTCAATAGACGCACCTTGAATAAATGCACCTGCTGCCATAATAACTGGCGCATCATATCCTGGCATATCCCATGGCTCTGGTGTCACAAAGCTATCTACTGGTGCACCTTTTTGAATGCCTTGGCAGAAGCTAATAACATTTTCAGGTGTCTTCATATTAATAGCTTGAATAATATCATGACGCTTTTCAAAAGCTGTTGGCATAACATCAAAGCCTAACTTTTCAAATAATGCAGCAGCTAAAATAGCACCTTTTAAGGCATTTGCTACAATTTCAGGTGCTAAAAAGAGTCCTTGAAGAACTGGTTGATTAAGTCCTAATGTTGCCCCAACTTCTTTTCCAAGACCTGGTGCTGTTAAACGCATAGCCGCATTTTCTACATACTGCTCTTTTCCCACAATGTAGCCACCTGTTGGTGCAAGTCCACCACCAGGATTTTTAATCAATGAACCGACACAGAGGTCCGCACCCACTTCCGTTGGTTCATTTGTATCTACAAACTCACCATAACAATTGTCAACCATACAAATTACATCTGGTTTAATACTTTTCACAAAACTAATAAGCTCACCAATTTGATCAACTGATAATGTTGGACGATAACTATAACCCTTTGAGCGTTGAATTGTAACAAGCTTTGTTCGCTCATTAATTGCTGCACGAATACCCTCATAATCAAAGCTAAAATCTTCTTTAAGATCTACTTGGCGGTAAGTTACACCATATTCGGCAAGACTTCCATTAGTAGGGCGGATACCTATTACCCCTTCTAAAGTATCATAAGGTTTTCCAACTACAGATAATAATTCATCACCTGGTCTTAAATTACCAAAAAGCGCAACCGTTAATGCATGCGTTCCAGACATAAGCTGAGGTCTTACAAGGCCTGACTCTGTTTTAAATACATCAGCATAAATTTGTTCAATTACATCACGGCCAATATCATTATAGCCATAGCCTGTTGTTGCTGCAAAATGTACATCACTTAATTTATTTTTTTGCATAGCGTGAAGCACTTTTGCTCCATTTAAATGCATGTTTTTATCAATCTCTGCAAAAATCTCACTTAATGTTTTTTCAGTTTCGAGGCAAAATGCTTCTGTTTCGGCATCAATACCTAGTAACTCTTGTAAAGTACTCATTTTAATTCTCCTTATCCTTTATAACAACTTATGCGTTACTATGTCATTTTTTTATTATAACATGGTTTAATATTCCTTTTCAAATCTTGTTATATATTTTATACATATAAAAGCGAATGTATATCTGTATAAATGAACTATGTACGCATTCATCACCATTGTATTAACATCAGACAAATTAAGCCCTTCTTGCTCTAAAAATTGTTTGAATGGTTGCCAACAAAACTAATAAAATTCTAATGTAGCTTCACTAAGATTACGTGCTTTGCAATGTAAGTTAAATTCTTTAAACAAAGCATCAAGATCTTCTTCAACTTGTATATTTATTCCTTTCTTCTACCCCATACTATCACACTTAATTCTAATCTTACTCACTGATTATGCCTCTAAAAATAAAAAATGACAACAAATGATTCGGCTATTTTAACCAAAAAATCATTTGCTGCCATTATCTACATAAGACAAATTCTCATCCTACATTATGTAGTCAATGTAGCCTACACCCATTGACTATCAATACCTTCTTACTCTGCTGTATTTAAATTAACAGCTTTAGATGGTGCGAGTGTTGAGATAGCATGTTTATAAATCATTTGTTGTTTGCCTTCACTTTCAAGAATGACTACAAAATTATCAAATCCTTTAATTGTTCCTTTTAATTGGAATCCGTTTGTTAAAAATAATGTTGTTGTAATTTTCTCTTTTCTAAGTTGGTTTAAAAGAACATCTTGTAAGTTAATTGTTTTACTCATAATTTTAACGTCCCCTCCTAGGCATGTTGTTAGTTATTTTTATTGTATATTATATTTTTGCGCTTGTCTACTGAATTGCTAAATTTTTGTAACATTACATTGTCATTATATCCCAATTAATCCCAAACTATACAATCTTAGTGCGCAACTTCTATTTTTTTAAATAGGTCATCATATTTTCTACAATATACTGTGCATCTAAACCTAATTTATCGACCTCTAACATGATAGGGCTTGCCTGATGTTTAAACCATGTAAGTTGACGTTTAGCATAATTGCGCGTATTTTGTTTCAGTTTTTCAATACAAGCTTCTAAACTCATTTCACCTCTAAAGTAAGGGAAGAACTCTTTGTAACCAATAGCTTTTAAAGCAGGTAAATCTTCATTATAACCCATCTCGTAAATTCTCTTAACCTCTTCTAAAAGTCCCTCTGCCATCATTTCATCGATGCGCTGATTAATACGATCATAAAGTAACTTACGTTCCATCGTAAGGGCAAAAAACGTATAATCATATGGTGATTCATTTTCAGTACGTTTTTCACGTTCTTTTGCATTATGGTGCGAAATAGGTTCACCGGTTTCGTGATAATATTCTAATGCACGAATCACTCTTTTTATATTATTCGCATGAATTTCTTTAGCACTTTGTGGGTCAACTTCTTGAAGTTTTTGGTGAAGTGCTTCTGCACCTTCAAGGCGTGCAAATTCTGCAAGGCTTTCACGATACGCTGTATTAGGATCTGTTTCTTCAAATTGTGTATCAAATAAAATAGCATTAATGTAGAAACCTGTTCCACCTACTAAAATAGGTATTTTATCTTTTGCATATATTGCTTCAATATATGCATTAACACGTTCTTTGAAAGTTGCCACACTGCATGGAAAGTCTGGTTCCCATTCATCAATCATATAATGAGGAATTCCATCCATCTCCTCTGGCTTTACCTTAGCAGTACCAATGTCCATGCCTTTATAAATCTGCATAGAATCAGCAGAAATAATTTCGCCATCAATTGCTTTCGCCAAAAGAACACTCGTCTTTGTCTTTCCTGAAGCTGTTGGTCCAGCAATTAAAATAAGTGGTTTTTTCATAGCTTTACCTTTCTAAAATAAATATAATTTAAATGTTCTGTTTTAGATTCGTTGTTCTGTTTTAGATTCGTTTGAACATCTTTTCAATATCAGTTTGCGTAAGTGCCACAATAGTTGGACGACCATGTGGACAAGTAAATGGATTATCCAGTGCCAACAATGACTCAATCAGTTTTTCACATTCTAATGCTGTAAGTCTGTCATTTGCCTTCACCGCACTTCGGCAAGACATACGAATAATTGATTCAGCCTTTACATCAGCTAAATCTTTAGGTTTATCATGGCTTAAGGTATCCAAGATTTCTTTAAAAACTTCCGGTGAAAGTGGTTCATTTAATAAAAATGGCACTTCGCGAATTACAATTGCATTTTCACCAAAAAATTCAAAAATAAAACCAAGTTTTTCAAATAAATTACTATGGGTCTCTAAAAGAGCCTTTTCCGTAGCTGTAATATTGAAGGTCTCAGGCATTAATAAAAGCTGCGTGGCAACTTCATTATTTCTAAATTGTCTCATAAAACGTTCATACATAACTTTTTCGTGCGCAGAGTGTTGATCGATAATAAAAACTTTCTCATGATACTGAATAAGCCAGTAAGTCTTAAAGAGCTGACCAATAATTGTATAATCCTTTACACTAATGCCTGGTGAGTCACTTTTTACAACTGCAGTAATAGGCGGCGTCATATACGGTGCCGCCATTGCCGGAATACCTTCATGTTTTGTAATTACTTCGGGTGTTAGCTGTTCAACATTTGGATTCGGCTGATTCAAAGCCTTCTGTATGTTAGGCGCATTTGAAGTCTCTTCTACTTCTTGTTGCATGTTAGCACTTAAAGTCTCTTCTATTGATATTTTAGAGCCATCTTCTTTATTCATCGAATACTCTTTAAAACTATTTTGGGTTTCATAACTTTCTTTTGCAATATCATCTGCTGCATTACGAATTTGAAATGGCATAGTTGTATCAGGATTTACAGCCTTTCCAAATAAACGTTCCAAGTTATGTGTCGTTCCTTCACTTACAGTAGGTACTTCCCCAGCTAGTAAACTTTCAGCTGTCAACTCATTTTCTTCCTTACGTGGTGTAAAGAAAGTGTCTGCTGTATAGGTTTCTATTTCAGGTTTAGGTGTAATAATCCCTTCATGTGGATGGACATGTGGTACAAGATAAGCTGATTCCAATTGATTTGTAATAGCTTTATACACAGTATTATAAATTAGATCAGAGTCTTTAAATCTTACTTGTAATTTTGTAGGATGCACATTAACATCTACTTCTTCTGGGGAAATATTAAGATGCAAAACAACAAAAGGAAACTTTCCTACCATAACAATAGGTTTATAAGCATCTTCTACGGCTTTTTGAAGTAGTGTACTCTTAATATAACGTCCATTAATAAAAAAGTGCTCATAATTACGATTAGAACGATTTAAAGAAGGATTACCTAAGAGACCTACACATTCAATACCAGAACTTTCATAATAACATTTAAAGGTATTCTTTGCATAATCCTTTCCGTAAATATTAAGAATGGTATGTTGTAAGTCATGGTCTCCTGAGGTGGTAAATACGGTTTTATTATTTTGAATATATTTAAAAGAAATTTCTGGATGTGCTAAGGCCAACTTATACATATAATCTGATATTCTAGCCCCTTCTGCCCCACTGCTACTTAAAAATTCACGACGTGCAGGTACATTAAAAAATAAATGACGCATAATAAAGGTAGTTCCATTTGGGCATGCAATTTCATCAGACGCCGTAATTTTACCCCCTGAGATTTCAATTCTTTTTCCTGTTAAATCATCTGCCACCTTACTCATAAGTTCTACATTTGAAACGGCTGCAATGCTGGCAAGTGCTTCTCCTCTAAAGCCAAGACTGAGCACATGATATAAATCTTCAGCTGATGTAATCTTACTTGTAGCATGACGTAAAAAAGCGATCTCTACTTGATCTTTTGGAATACCTAATCCGTTGTCTGTCACACGAATAAAATCAATTCCCCCATTTTTAATTTCTACTGTAATAGAACTTGCCTTAGCATCAATACTATTTTCAACAAGTTCCTTAATAACAGAAGAAGGTCGTTCAACGACCTCTCCTGCAGCAATTTTATTAATGGTATGGGTATCTAAAATTTGAATAGTGCCCATTTAAAAGGCCCCCTTCTATCTTAATTGCTTTTGTAAATCATAAAGCGTTTCTAAAGCTTCAATAGGTGTCATACGCATGACATCTATTTCACGTAATTTCTCAATTACAGGTTCATGTTGACTTGAAATTGTATCAAATAAATTCATTTGATGGAGTGGCTCCGGTGTAGATGGTGGTGTATTCACAACTTCAAATCTTTCTACAGTTTCAGCAACAAGCGTTTCAACTTGCGTTGTGTCTTTTAAAGAGATATCTATTTCCGCTTTAGAAGGTGCTACGCTCTCTAAAGGTATATTTTCAGTTTGATTACTTAACTGAACAGGTGCTGATACTGTATAGCTTTCCTTTCCATCTAATTCATTTAAGATAGTTTTTGCACGTTCAAGTACTACGCTTGGCACACCAGCTAACTTGGCTACTTGAATCCCATAACTATGATCGACGCTACCTGGTACAATTTTATGAAGGAAGATAATATCTTCACCCATTTCTTTAACTGCTACACAATAATTCTTAAGCTTAGGAATAGTTTCTTCAAGAACAGTAAGCTCGTGATAATGGGTTGCAAATAATGTTTTTGCACCTATTGTTCCTGTAATATGCTCAATAATAGCCCATGCAATGCTTAAGCCATCTAATGTACTTGTCCCACGTCCAATTTCATCTAATATGAGTAAACTTTGATGTGTTGCATGATGTAAGATATTTGAAACTTCCATCATTTCTACCATAAAAGTACTTTGACCAGAAGCAAGGTCATCAGATGCACCTACACGTGTAAATATACGGTCAACTACACCAATAGTTGCGCTTTCAGCAGGAACAAAGGAACCGATTTGTGCCATAAGAACAATAAGTGCCACTTGACGCATATAAGTAGATTTACCTGCCATGTTTGGTCCAGTTAAGAGAATCATTTCCTCTGGATTAATAGTCACATCATTTGCAATAAAGCTTTGTTCACCCATCATCTTTTCAACTACTGGGTGACGCCCTAACTTAATGTCAAGTACTTCTGAGTTATCAATCTTAGGCTTCACATATTGATGAATATCTGCTACTTCTGCAAGTGCACAGTACATATCTAATGCCGCAATTTGATGTGACACATTTAAAAGGCGATGCATTTCTTTAAGAACTGCTTCGCGAATTTGTGTAAAGAGTTGATATTCTAAAGTATTGAGTTTCTCATCTGCACCGAGAACTTCTTCTTCAACTTTTTTTAATTCTTCCGTAATATAACGCTCACAATTAGCAAGTGTTTGCTTACGAATAAAATAATCTGGTACTAAATTGCTATAAGACTGTGTCACTTCTAGGAAGTAACCAAATACTTTATTATACTTAATCTTAAGGTTTTTAATACCTGTTTTTTCACGTTCTTCTGCTTCAATGGCCATTAGCCAAGACGCACCCTTTGTCTTGGCTTCACGTAAATGATCAACTTCTTCATGATAACCATCTTTAATAAGCCCCCCCTCACGTACAGAAAGTGGTGCCTCTTCTACGATACTACGATTAATAAGATCAAAGAGCTCTTCCATGCAATCTAAATTCTGATGAAGCTCTTTTAAAAGTGGAGAACTTGTTTGACCTAATAGTCCTTTAATAGGTGGCAGAGCACCTATAGACTGCTTAATAGCAATTAAATCTTTTGCATTACATGTACCAAAAGAAACCTTACTCATTAAACGTTCAATGTCATAAATACGATCTAAGGCTTCAAATAAATCCGAACGTAAAAGTGGATTATTTTTAAGTTCTTCTGTGGCCTCTAAACGTCCATTAATTTGAGCTGCATCTATAAGCGGTTGCTCAATGCATTTGCGAATATATCGACTCCCCATGGCAGTCTTTGTGTGGTCTAATACCCAAAGGAGTGAACCTTTACGGCGTTTCTCACGAAGGGTTTCAGATAGTTCCAAGTTACGTCTTGTGGAACTATCTAAAAGCATATAGGCATCTACATTATAAATCGATACATGCATAAGATGAGATAGGTCTGTTTTTTGAGTTTCTTTAAGATATGCCAAAAGGGTTGATGTTGCTAACATATCAGGTCCATTATTTGTAAGACCAATTCCTTCTAAGTTTATAACATTAAAATGTTTTATAAGCAATGAACTTGCAAGTGCTACATCTAACGTATGAGGAGCAATCTTTTCTGTTAACGCATGAAGACGCCCTACTGTAAACTCACGAATAGTCTCATCCTCATATAGGTTTTCTTGTAATAAACATTCAACAGGTGCAAATTTAGCAAGTTCATCTAAAAGCTTACGTTGACTTTGCTCTCCTGTAATTGTTGTGGTAAGCCAATCACCTGTTGTTACATCACAGATACTTAATCCATACGTACCACTTTGACCTACAATTGATACAATATAATTATTTTTACCTTCTGTAACAGTATTTCCTTCTAAAATCGTACCAGGTGTAACAATACGAATAACTTCACGTTTCACTAAGCCTTTAACAGTTTTAGGATCTTCTACTTGTTCACAAATAGCTACTTTATAGCCTTTTTCAACTAAGCGAGAAATATAATTATCTGCAGCATGAAAAGGGACGCCACACATAGGCGCACGTTCTTCAAGACCGCAATCTTTACCTGTTAAAGTAATCTCTAGTTCGCGTGAACAAGTCTTCGCATCCTCAAAGAACATTTCATAAAAGTCACCAAGACGGAAAAATAAAATTGCATCTGGATTTTGTTCCTTGATTGTTAAATACTGGCTCATCATTGGTGTAACTTGTGATTTTAACATATTAATTCGCCAACTCTCCAATTAAGTAATGTGTTTTATTAGCTACAATTTTAACTTGTACATACTGACCAAGAAGCTCTTTTGATGCAGGTGTATTTACTAAAAGCCCTGTTTCAGTACGTCCACTTAAAACATTTTCATTATGCTTACTTACTTCTTCAAAGAGAACTTCTACAGTTTGTCCTACATACTTTTCAAGTGTAGCAAGACTCTGTGCATTTACAATCTCTAAAAGACGATTGAAACGTTCCTTAGAAACTTCTTCAGGTACTTGCTCCTCCATAGTTGCCGCTGGTGTTCCAGTACGTTTTGAATAAACGAATGTAAAGGCACTTGCATAATGTACTTCTTTAACAACATCTAGTGTATCCTGGAAATCTTCTTCTGTTTCTCCTGGGAATCCAACGATAAGGTCTGTTGTAAGCTCTACATTTGGCACTGCTGCTTTAAGTTTACGTACAAGTTCTAAATAACCTTCTTTTGTATAATGACGATTCATTTTTTTAAGAATGCGGCTACTTCCTGATTGGACTGGTAAATGAACACTGTTACATACTTTATCACAACTTGCAATAACATCAATTAATTCATCACTTAAATCTTTTGGATGTGAAGTCATAAAGCGAATACGTTTAAGACCTTCAATTTCATTAATTTCCTTTAAAAGTTGTGCAAAACTCATTGGATTTTCAAGGTTTTTACCATATGAGTTAACATTTTGGCCTAGAAGCATAACTTCAGATACACCCTCTGAAACGAGCCCTTTAATTTCAGCAATAATATCATTTGCTTCACGGCTACGTTCACGACCACGTACATAAGGTACAATACAGTAAGTACAGAAGTTATTACAACCATACATAATATTAACGCATGCTTTAAAATCAAATTTTCTTGTGTCTGGTAAATCTTCTACGATATCTTGATAAGAATCCCAAATATCAATAACACTTTCCTGTGTTTCAAGACGAGTTTGTAAAAGCTCTGGAAGCTTATAAATATTATAAGTTCCAAAGATAATATCAATGAACTTAAAGTTTTTCTTTAAATTTTCAAGCACAACATCTTGTTGCATCATGCAACCGCAAAGTGCAATCATAAGATTTGGATTTTTACGTTTAACGCCTACTAAAGAACCTAAACGACCATAGATTTTAAGTTCTGCATTTTCACGTACACAACATGTGTTATAAAGAATAAAATCAGCTTCTTTTTCATTTTCTGTTTTAGTATACCCAATTTGTTGCAGCATACCTTCAATTTTTTCAGAATCTCTAGCATTCATTTGACATCCAAATGTTGCAAGGCAATATTTAAGTCCTTTGCCTTTGATACGTTGGGCTAATATATTAATAATCTCATTTTGACGTTTAGCTTCTGCTGTTGAGACTTTAACTTCTTTTCTTTCGCTCATGATGAATCCTCCTAGCGCTTATTTTGTTAATACAATATCCTTTTTATTTTACATGAAATAAGGTGGATTTTCAATGGATAACCCTACGTCAAACGACTTTTAAAGACAGATTTTATACAAAATTTACATGAAATAATCTTTGTAAAATGGTTTACACTATTCTTGAAGGAGCTGATATAAATGGCAAAAGATAGTCAAATCGACCCAAAGGGTGTACGTATGAAAAAATGTAACTATCAAACTCCACTAACTTCTGAAGAAGCTAAAAATTCCAATCGTACGCACAAAAAACAATCTCTCCCTACCGAAGGTTTCCAAAATCCTAATCGAAACTATTAATCTTTCTTTCCTTCATCAAATAGGAAATAGTAGTAACTTATTTCTTATTTTCACAAAAAAAGAAGGAGTATGCAAGGTAATACTCCTTCTTTTCATATCAACTTAGCTTATTATTTAACTTGAATAATAGGTGTCTTAGTTGTCAAGTCATACCCAATAGAAATATGTGAATCCTCTAAATCACGAAGTTTAACATAGTTTTGTCCATTATATAAAATTCTTTTTACTTCTTTTAGCGTACCGTTTAAGTTAATAGTTATTGTTGTTATAAGACTACTCGCATCCATGACAAGTTGATTATAAACATCTAGCACATCTTTTTTAAGCTGTTTCCAAGCCGTAATATTCTTTACATAATATAAAGGACACATTTTACCTGTAACATCATAGTGTCTTATTACATCCATCTCAGGATTTAATTTATAGCGATAGCAAAGATCTGCACATAGTGCAATAAGGCTTTTATAAGTAAGATCATTAAATTTCCCATCCCAATCCGGATGACAGTTTTCAATCCCAATACTATAGTTATTAGCACTATTAGCATGATAGGCAACTTCATCTTCTGGGATACACTGAATAATTTCACCTTCTAGTCCTACAATATAATGACTGCTCGCATAAACTTTATTTGCACCAGCTTTAAGTCCTTCAAAATAGTTTCTATTATTTATAGCGGTAGAACCTGCATTACCTACCCAATGGACAACAATCTTTTTAATAGTGCCAATAGCTATTTGGGGACGACTATACTGATTAGGTGTTAAGAGCATCTTCTGAACATTCATATTTACCCTCCTCTATTTATATGACTCGTTATACTATATGTCCCCATCTTACAAATTGTCCCTCGCTAAAACGAATATTAAATATTTTTTTGCATAATTTGATATGGTAAATAAGTACCATCTGGGTAAACCTTACCAGACGGTATGAAATTATTTTTAAGATAAGCTTTTACTAAAATAGCCCTTGAAGCATACTTTTCCAAGCCCAGTTCTCCTTGAATTCTAGAGATAGGTAAATACCTTTTACCACTTAAATAGGATGATAATACCTTTGAAAATTCTTCAAGACCATTTAGAAGAACTTCTTCAAGACCTCTATGCAAAGGTGCAATATTCATCTGTACTACATAAAGTATTCCCTTTTCGTATTTAAATTCTAAATAACTCTCTGGTGCAACTTGTATTGTCGTATCACTTGTAAATAAATAAAGCTTACCATGATTTTGTTCTGGAAGATTTTTTAAAAAATTCGTCATTTCACTACAAAGGACCATTATACGTTCTGAGTCTTCTAATGTTCTTAAAAAATAATGGGCATAAGTAAGTTGTGGTGTGTTATGTTCATAAAAATATTGAAGTTGAAAACATAGACTTAATAGCTTATTATATTGGTTAATTGCCTGACGTAAATCTTCTTTTAAATTTTCATTCAACCGCGTTTTATACCAAAATGCACCTGCACAGGTATCTGGTGTAAGGGTACATTTTTCTTGTGTACTTGACTTGTTAGTTGGTTTTATACTCTCCATTTCAGATGGCAATAAAGCATACCTATCTAGATATGTTCCTTCAATTTTTAAAAGATCTACAAAATTACTACGTTGTAAGGATTGTTTTAAACGTGTTTCTTTCTTTTCAAGAATAGATAAATAATTTCTCATCTTTTGTATTTCGCTATCTAAAATTTCAAGCTGCCCAAGATAACATTGCCCTTTAACCTTTTGAGACCAACATCCCCACTTGCCATTCATGTGTATTCCCCCTATTCAAGGAAAAACAGTGTCGTTATATATAGTATATACTTTAAAGCTTGTTATAATGCGCTATAAAAAAACTAGTAGAACAAAAAAAGATGCCCATCAAAATTGGGCACCTTATAATTACTTTCCTGAAGAACCTAAACGTCCTGTACCACGTTCTGATTCAAATTTCAAAAGCTCTTCATAGCTAATTTCTGATGTTACCATTTTAGGTACTTCTACTAAAATACACTGAGCAATAGCCTTTTCGTAAGGATAAATAATGCTATTGTCTGCAAACTTATTTTCTTCTAAAGCAGTCGCTTTACAGATTACAAGCGGTGCTTCATTAAGATTTGTAAGGGGTACTAACCATTCGCCACGGTAGCCAGAATCAATCACACCTGCACGTTGTCCTATCCCTTTTGCTCCTGTTGAACCACGTTCCTTTAAAATTGCCACATAGTCACTTGAAAAAGCTGATGCTAATCCTGTTGGAATCATTTTAGTTTCATGTGGTGCAAGAACAATATAGTCTTCTGCAAAACATGCGTAAATATCAAACGCACCATCTTCCATACGTTTACTTGGAATAATTGCAGTATCTTTCATTTTAGCAAAATAAATAGTTTGAGAATTCATAAGTCTGCTCCTTAAATGTAAAATTATAATTTTTCTTCAATGACATTTTTAGCATCTAAGGAAGCTTGTACATTGATAATGCGCTGATTACTACTCCCCCTAAACTTAAGGCAAATATCCTTGAGCGATTCAATAAAAGGACCATCCACTAAAACATCACACTGCTCTAATAATGCTAGTTTTTTGGAATCTTCTATGATTTGCTCAAAGGTATAGCCAGAGTAAATCCATATGGTATGATTTGTCTCTTGCTTAATACGCTTTAATAAATGTAAAAGGGAATCATCCATAGTCTGCTCCATAGGTTCCCCACCTAAAATAGTCACGCCGTGAACATTTTCATTTTTTACATAAGTCATAAAACGTTCCTCTTCTTCTTCTCTCCAAGGATTACCCACCTTAAAGTCTTGATAAGCTTCATTAAAGCATCCAGGGCATTTATGAGTACATCCTGATACAAATAAAGTTGCTCGAATACCCACGCCATTGGCAATATCATATTGTCGCATCTGTGCATAGTACATAACGCTTCCTTCTTTCTGCTATTAATCCTTTATCTTAATATGTGTAACACATTCTAGAGGTGTAATACACGACTCTTAATCTCTTGTGTCTTTCCTTTATTCCAGTAGTTACCGCCTAAATAACCACAAGTACGGCGAATAACATTCATTTTGTTTTGGTCTTTATTATGACATACTGGACATTCCCATTCTAAATCATCATTTACCATAATTTCTCCTTCAAAGCCACATTCGTGACAACAGTCTGACTTCGTATTAAATTCAGCATACTGAATGTTATGATAAATATAAGTCACAAGCTGTCTTAAAGCTTCGAGATTATGATTCATATTTGGAATCTCAATGTATGAAATACATCCACCTGTTGAAATAGGCTGGAACTGACTTTCAAATTTAAGCTTAGAAAATGCATCTATCGATTCTCTAACATCTACATGATAGCTATTTGTATAGTACCCCTTATCTGTAACATCTTCAATCTCACCAAACTTAGCCTTGTCAATTTTTGCAAAGCGGTAACATAGCGATTCAGCTGGACTACCATATAAACCAAAGCCTAGACCAGTTTCTTTTTTCCAACGTTTTGTTGTGTCATCTAATTTGTGCATTACCTTAAGCGCAAATGCCTCACCTTCTGGTTGTACATGAGAAACACCTTTCATAAGTTTAGTGAGCTCATAAAGTCCAATATAACCTAATGAAATAGTTGAATAGCCATCCATTAAAAGAGGGTCAATGACTGCACCTTGTGGCAATCTTGCAATTGCACCATGTTGCCAGTGAATTGGTGATTCATCAGAAAGTGTTCCCTTTAAAGCATTATGGCGACACATTAACGCTTCAAAACAAAGGTCTAAGCGGTTGTCTAATAATGACCAAAATTTCTCTTCATCTCCCTGTGCTATAATACCAATCTGCGGTAAGTTTAAACTTACAACTCCTTGATTAAATCTGCCTTCAAATTTATACTGACCATTTTCATCTTTCCATGGTGATAGGAAGCTTCTGCAGCCCATACAAGAGAAAACATTTCCTTCATAAATCTTCTTCATCTCTTTTGCAGAAATATAATCTGGATAAAGGCGTTTTGCACTACATTTAACAGCTTGTTCTGTAATGTAATCATATTTTCCACCTTCTAAGCAATTATGTTCATGAAGTACATAAATGAGTTTTGGGAAAGTAGGTGTTGTAAAAATACCTTTCTCATTCTTAATACCTTGTAAACGTTGCTTTAAGATTTCTTCTACAATACTTGCAACTTCTTCTACGTATTCATCATCTTCTTCGATATTTAAAAATAATGTTACAAATGGGCTTTGACCATTTGTAGTCATAAGTGTATTAATTTGATACTGAATTGTTTGAACCCCTGATTCAAGCTCACGATGTAAAAGACGTTCTACTACTTCTTCTAATTCCTTAGCATCGCTTATCGTATCACATAACATTGCACGATACTTTTCTTTACTACGTCTGAGATATTTTCCTAAATGACGAATATCTACTGATTGGCCACCATATTGACTACTTGCAACTTGTGCTATAATTTGTGTCATAACGGTACAAGCCACTTGGAAGCTTTTTGGACTTTCAATCATACGTTGATTAATAACTGTACCATTATCAAGCATATCTTGAATATTAATTAAGCAACAATTAAAAATTGATTGCATGAAATAATCCATGTCATGGAAATGAAGAATTCCTTCATCATGAGCTTGTACAATACGTGCTGGCAGTTTTTTACGTCTTGAAATATCCTTTGATACCTCACCAGCAATAAGGTCTCTTTGTGTAGAGGCCATCATAGCATTTTTGTTAGAATTTTCATTCATAACTTCTTCATTTGTCATATCGATAAGACCTAAAATACTATGATCAGTTGTATTTGTTTCGCGTTTAAAAGCCTGAATAGCACGATAGCCTTCGTAGGATTTTGCTGTTAATTCATGCCCGTTTTCAATAAGTTTTAAGTATACATAAGTCTCAATTTGAAAAATAGTAGGTTCTTTCCCTAACTTTGCAAAATTCGCCTCTATTTCAACTGCTATTTTATGCGCAACATCTTCATCTAGTACACCACTCCCATATTTCATCGCCTTTATAATGGCATTATAAATTTTGCTTGCATCAAATTGTGCAATGCTTCCATCTCTTTTTATGACTTTCATTGATCAATCCCATCCCTTATTTATAATGATATTTTGGTTTTGAGGACCCTGTATATTTCACATTTCTTAACATTTTTTGTCAAAATTCTTGGAAATAGATACTATTTAATTTTAAATAAATGCTTGACAAAAAAATATAAAGAGGCTATATATTGTACCTCTTTAGTTACAAAACGCTATATCTGTTATATGTCTAAGACATTGTATCATATCTTTTTTTATTTTAATAGTCCTAAATCGACTAAAATATTTTTTAATATAACTTTGTAAAGAAATAAAAATCAGCCGATGCCTTATTTATAAGGCATCGGCTATTTTAAGATGATATTAAAATTATATAAGTTTATTTTTTTGTACACTTTGTATCTTGACTTTCTTCTCCAGCTTTATCATAAACTACCTTGCCATTAATAATCGTATATAAGGTATGAGTAAATACCTCCATAGGATTGCCATCAAATATAGCAATATCTGCATCTTTTCCTACCTCTATGCTTCCTAGTCGTTTAGAGATACCACATATTTCTGCAGCATTAATTGTAATAGCCTTTAATCCTTCTTCTATACCCAATCCTTCTTTAGCTGCAAAACCTGCACATATTGGTAAATACTGAATCGGAATAACTGGATGGTCTGTTGTAATAGCAACTTTTACACCTGCTTTGTGCAAAATGCCAGAGGTTTTAAAATCTACATTTTGTACTTCAATCTTACTACGTGCTGCCATAGACGGACCAACTATAGCAGGAAATCCTGTACGTGCAATAGTATCTGCTATAAGATGCCCTTCACTGCAATGATCTAATGTAATATTTACATCAAATAATTTTGCGATGCGTATAGCTGTTAAAATATCGTCTACACGATGTGCATGTACTTTAAGCGGAATTTCTTTTTTTAGTACAGGAAGCCAGCATTCTTTTTTAAAATCCATTTCAAATGCTTTCCCTTCTTTTTGAGCACTTTCCTTCTGTAGTTTATAAGCTTTTGCTTCAAAAAGAGCTTGCCTTAAAAGTGCACCAATAGCCATACGCGTTACAGGTGATTTTTGCTGATCACTGTAATTTTTTTTAGGATTCTCCCCTAAGGCAACCTTCATTGCTGCTGGTTCTAAAACAATTAATTCATCAACAACCCTACTCTTTGTTTTTAAAAAAGCAAATTGTCCCCCTACCACATTAGAACTTCCTGGTCCAACCATAACCCCCGTAATACCCGCTTTTACAGCATCATCGAAAGCTGCATCCATAGGATTAATTGCATCAAGCGCCTTTAAGTATGGTGTAACTGGTTCGGTTGTTTCATTGCAGTCATCTCCCTCAAATCCTTTCTTTTGCTCCGTAATACCTACATGGCAATGTGCTTCAATAATTCCTGGCATTACCCATCCACCTTTTGCATCAATTGTTGGTATCCCCTCTGGCAGATTTAAAATATTCGTGCCTACAGCTTTGATTTTTCTATCCTCAATAAGTACTGCTCCATTTTCATAGGTTGCCCCAGTCATTGTAAGGATTTTCCCATTTTTAATAAGTAACATCATTTTTATTTCACCTACTCTAAGTTTCGATGCTACTATTATTTGTGTTTATTTTATTTCTATACAATTTTGATATGCCCTTTTAAATAGGGGTTGCAATTGCTTCAATAGGCACATAAGTTTCAGCAGGTGCCTCACCAATATCACGTATAAGTATAAATGGCGTACATTCATCATCTTGTCCAGCAGGATTATCTTCTATAAGTGCTGCTAATACTTTATGTGATTTACAACCAAGTATTTTAGAATGGCCTAGTATGGTAACATCAATATCATTGGCATCTACAATCATACATGTAATTCCTAATTTTGTACTAATTTCATCACATACCTTTTCAGGATTCCTTGGATTTAATACTGCAAGATTATGATAACGTGTAAATGCAGAATGTGTATAAAAGCCATCAATTCCAGCAATATCTTGACCTAGTATTTTATAAAAAACTCCCCTCTTCTTAAAAACTTTTCCTAAGCCCCCACAAAAAATTGCCCATAAAACTAAAGGTAGACCTTTCATATCAATTGCTAATTGTAATTTATAAGGTTCATCCATTCCTATACCACTCGGTGTCTTAGTCGCAAACCTTGAAAGAAATTTTGCCCACAAGCTCAAACGAACATCTTGTTTTTCCACTGTATTATCTTGGCACATTGCAATAATTTTTTCACTTATCGCAAGTATATCTCCCTCTTGATAGAGTGGTGATACATATCTAGCTACAAGTTCTATATATTCTTCTCCTCTTTCAATAAAGTGTGTTTGAATAGCATAACGCTCATAACGTTCTCCTTCCACTTGCATTACGCCACGAATATAATAAGTTAATCCATTTCGTTCTCTTTTATTTTCATTTTTATTTAAGTTCCCCTCATACCAAAATTTCATCTTCATCCCCCTATAGTACAAATTACTCTCAACCTTTTCCTTATTCTTACATTTTTACTTTATTATAACTTAACATTCTTAATATTTCAAATATTTTATTCTGAATAAGTAATATCACTACTTTTATTCATACATAAAAAATAAGGCAAGGATAATCCCCTACCCTATAAATTTTGAAACCTTCATAGTATTAGATAATACTATTCAATGCCACTCTATATGCTAAAGAAAGTTTACCTGAATTAACGCTATTTATTTAGCATATCCTTCTACATAACTTTCAATCAATCTAACCCTATAACTTCCACGCTATTTTCTCTTATATCCTTCATTCTAGTCAGCTCATCAAACTAATAATTTAAGATACAAAAAAGCTTGCCCCAAATAGGTTCGTGGCAAGCCTTTTGTATATAGTACAAAAATCAACTTAAATTTTAATTCAAAAAGTAAAAATCTATTATTTTATCATATATTTTAACAAAATCATATTTCTCTAAATTATAATAGCAACATGCTGTATTGGTATGCAAATAAAAATACATAATAAGTGCCTCATCAATTTCCAATTTTTCAAGAACATGACGTTCTTCAAATGAATCTCTTAAATAAATTTGATACATATTCATCAATATATTTTTTAAAATTTGCCGTGAAGGTGTCTTTATCAGTTTTGTAAACTGAATAGTTGTTCCTTTTAAAATATATAGTTTAAATCCATGTGTAGGGCATTTAAGTAAAGCTATACCTCTACTCTGCTTTTGACTTAACTCAATAGCCTTACGACGATAGCCTAACATTTTCAAACTATTTAATTGTTCTCTATAGTATATTGCTTTTTCAAAATCTAATGTAGCACTCGCCTCTGTCATCTGTGCCTTATAAAAATCTAATATACTAGAATCATTTCCTTTTAAAAATGCATATACTCTTTCTAATGTATCATTTAATACACTTACATTCTCACAAGATGCATTACATTTATTTAGTAGGTATGCTAAACAATCTTCTTTAGGAAGTATTTTTGTGCAAGTAGGTAACTTACAATAACTATTCAGTGTATCTACTGCTCTTTGTAGTAAATAAGGTAAGTCATATGGACCAAAACATACTGCTTCCTCATCCTTTTCATAAGCAACTTCTAACCTAGCTAGTCCGTTTTTATGCACAACTTTAATAAATCGATACTTCTTATCATTTTTTAACAATGTATTATAAATTGGCTGATGCCTTTTTATTAGACGACATTCTAATATTAATGCATCTAACTCTGTATCCGTTACAATATACTCAAAATCACAAATAGCATTTACCATTCGTTTTACTTTAGTTCGCTCATGCTTTAAGTTTCCCAAATAACTACTTACGCGTGTTTTAAGATGTCTTGATTTCCCGACATAAATAATATTTTGAAGTGTGTCCCTCATAAAATATACACCTGGTAAATCCGGCAATGTTTTTGCCTTCTCCCTTAATTTACTTTTCACTCTTCCAAGCTTCTACATATTCTTTAAAGACTTCATTAATTGCTGCCCCTATTTTTTCATAAGCCTCATCTGGCAAATTAGCAAGTGAAACACGAATGGACCAATCTGGGCCTTGGAATCCATTTCCATTTAATAAGACAACCGCATAATTTCTCGCAAGACGGAAGAGTAAATCCTCTGGTGCATAATTTGTTTTTAAGAATTCTACAAATTCATCACCATATTTTAGTTTGGCCCATACGAGAAGGTCGATTTGACGATAATATGCTGTAGTATGCGCCTGTACGTAAAGTGGTAGTTCAAGATTTTTGTACAAGAGTTCAAGACGACGACGACAAATAGCTTTTGTTTGATTTTTATAGCGTTCCTCTTGGTCGAGCAAAGCAAAAATTGAGAAAATAGCCATTTGTACTTGTTGTGGTGTTGAAAGCCCTGCTGTATGATTAAGTGCAACTTGGCGGCTATCTGCAACGATACGATCAATAAATGTAATATCCTCTGGTTCATTGCTCAATGTATCATAACGGTGATCTAGTTCACGTTGTGCAATTTCAGGTAAATCCTTAATCAATTTATCAAATAAGTTATTCTTTGCAACAGCTATAACACCTAGACGCCATCCCGTTACACCAAAGTATTTAGAGAATGAATAGACACCAATCGTATTATATGGAATTTCTGTCATTAATGATCTAAATCCATCTGCAAAGGTACCATAAACATCATCTGTGATAATCATAAGTTCTGGATTATCATTTTTAATAATTTCCTTTAAACGACACATTGTATCTTCATCGATAGCAACAGAAGGTGGATTGCTTGGATTAACAACAAAAAGTGCTTTAATCCTTTGATTTTTAAGTTTATCTAGTTCCCTTTGTGGATACTGCCAATCATGACGCCCTTCTTCATTAAGTTCACTAGCATATATATAGGTTACATCAAAGGCATAACGACTTAAGTCTGGAATCTCAAGATAAGGTGTAAAAATAGGTACCATAAGTGCTACCTCATCCCCTTGATTTAAAAGGTGATTTGCACTTAGTGTATCAAAGATGTAGCACATTGCAGCTGTGCCACCTTCAACAGCATACAAATCATGAATTTGCTCTGTAGGAAGATGACCACTCATCTCCTTGATAAGATAAGCATAAACAACCTTTTCAATACATCTTAACATACGGTCTGGAATAGGATAATGATCACCAATAATCCCATCTACCAATTCATATACCCAACGGTCACGTTCAAATCCATGTTCATTAACACCATAATCTATAATTTTTTTGAGAAGATCCATTCCTGGTGCATCTTGATGTGTATGAGCATATTCATCAAAGCGTGTACCACAACCTTCACAATATGGAATACCTGCAAGATCACCATCCTCCATAATTCTTTTTGTTTCCTCTACAGCAAATTGACCTAATGTAAAGAATGCTTGTCGTGGTGTAGAAGCTGTCCAGTTAGGATTACCACGCCCTGCATTTAAAAATGTATAAATACCTTTTTTCTCAGTTTTCTTTGCCATCTCAATCAATTTATTTTTAAGTTCAAATGGGCTGAGGTGTTTATATTTTTCAATTAAGTCTTTAATCTCTTCAATGTCTTTTTGAATCATTTTTCAACCTCTTTCTTATTTATATTTTAATTATAATATTCTAAGCAAAGAATAAAACAACAATAGAACCCCATATAGTTAATAAAATATTACCTACTGCATATGTGATGGTATATCCCATAACAGGTGAATTACTTTTTGCTTTTTCACAAATAGCCCCAATGGCAGCTGTTGTAGTCATAGCGCCTGCGCAAGCCCCCAATGTAAGCGCACCATTCCATTTAAAAACATAGCGTCCTAATAATACACCTACAATAAGTGGAATAAGCGTTACAATGGCACCAGCAATAAAAAAACTTACTCCTGATTGCTTAAATCCTGCAACGAATCCTGGTCCTGCATTAATTCCAACAACAGCAATAAAAGCCGCGAGTCCTACATTACTTAAAAACCAAATGGCACTTTTAGGAATACGACCGACAGTGGGGCGTTTATCATGAATATATCCAAATATCAATCCCATAATAAGTGCACCACCGCTTGTTGAAAGACTTAATCCAACACCACCAATAGTTAATGCAGGTATACCTATAAGCCCACCGAGTAAAATACCAAGTCCCATGAAAACTACATCTGTTTCTGATGAATTTTTAACACGTTTTCCAATTTTACTAGCAAGCGCATTAACTGCTATCGCTGGTCCTTCTAATGTTAAAACTTCATTTTCTTCTATTTTTAGATTCTCATCATAAGTTATTTCATTTCCTTGATTTTTAATCTTAGAAATATATACGCCACGTGTTAAAACATGTTGACGTAAATCCTGGACAGTGCGTCCAATAACAGCTTTTTCTTTAATATAAATATCAAGTTTTTCAATGGGAAATTCTAGAAGTTCTGAATCTGAAATTTCTTTTCCAAGTTCATTAAAATGAATATCATTTAACTTTGTTTGCCTAAATGAAAAAGCAATATGATCACCTGCTTCTAAAACAGTATCTGTTGTAGGCTCAAAAATCTCATTATTACGGCGCATACGCACAATAAAAGTTCTCACAGTGGGCGAAGCAACACTTTTTTCTACTTCTCCTACTGTTTTTCCAACTTGTGCTGAACTAATTTCATATGCACGATAGCCTAATATTTTGGCACCAGAATAAATACCTTCTCCTTCAATAACCTTTGCCACATGGTCCTCATTTTGATCAAGCTTTTTACTTTCTTCTACAAGATCAATACCTAATATTTTAGGTCCTATTGTAGAAAGGAAAAACGCTGATCCTATTGTTCCAAAAATATAAGTTACGGCATAGCCAATAGGTACAAAATCAGACATAACTGCCTTTTGGGCATCTGCAACTTTTAAACTAGCAATAGCTCCCTGACCCACCCCAATAACTGCTGATTGTGTAAGTGCGCCGGCTGCGAGTCCTGCTGCTTGCCCGGCATTATAGCCTAAGATTTTTCCTGCAATCACTACACTAATAAGACCTACAACACAAACAATCACAGAGAACAATACCTGAGGTAAACCATCTTTCTTCAACCCCTTAAAAAATTGAGGTCCAACATTATAACCTAGAGCAAATAAAAAAAGCAAGAAAAATACTGATTTGACAGTTCCATTAATTTGAATATTGAGTTGTCCTACAAGTACACCAACTAATAGTACTCCCGTAACAGAACCTACGGTAAAATTACCAATATGAATTTTACCTACGGCATATCCTAATGCTAGTGTTAAAAATAACGCTAGCTCCGGATAATCTTGTAATGCTTTTACAAGCCAATGCATATTTTCACCTTCCTATTGTAAACTTGATGCTCATTTACAAGTATTGTTTACGAGGAAATTCAAAATTATGCACACAAAAAGGCAGTACCTATGTACTGCCTTTTAACGAAAATTTTTACTTTTGAGTTAATCTTTGATTAAAAATATTTAAATGACGTGGTAACCCATCCACCATGATTGGTGTAAGTTCTGCTTGAATGAGCGGTTTAATATAGCTTAAAAGCTCCTCTGTTACATAATCGCCTGTTTCATTAATCCATGTTCTTGGAACTTTTTTTTCTACATTTGCGATCATCTGAATATCACAAGTCTCTGTAATACACATATATGGATCATCTGAAACACGTTTTAAAGCGACCATTTTACCTGTTTCACCTTCAAACGCAGCTTTAACAGCTGCTCCACCTACTTGAAAAGCCTCTGTAATATCTACACGTGAAGCAATATGTGACGCACAACGTTGAAGTGTGGCAAATTCAATGGCGCGTGTTTTACAGCCAAGTCTATTTGCTAGTTCATCTGCTAAATAACGTGCTGTCCCTGTAAGACTTCTATGTCCAAAAGCATCAATAAACTCAGGGCTTTCATTTCTAAGTTCACAAACATAACGACCATCTTGAAGCTGAATTCCTTCAGAAACGGCAATCACAATTGCTTTTTTCTGAGTTTGAAGGTTCTCTACCTTTGAAGTAAAGCTTTTCATATCAAATGGTACTTCTGGTAAATAAATTAAATCTGGCCCTTCACAATCTTCACACTTTGCAAGAGCAGCCGAAGCTGTAAGCCATCCTGCATTACGTCCCATAATTTCTAATATTGTAATACTTGGTACGTCATAAACAAGGCCATCACGAATAACCTCTTTTGTGATTGAACCAATATATTTTGCAGCACTACCAAAGCCTGGTGTATGATCTGTCTCTGCTAAATCATTATCAATCGTCTTAGGAACACCCATAAAACGAATATCACTTTGGATTAGCGCACCATATTCACTTAGTTTTTGAATTGTATCCATAGAATCATTGCCACCAATATAAAAGAAATAACCTATTTCTAAGTCATTCAATAAGGCAAAGATTTTTTCATAAGTTGGATCACCTAATATAACTGCTGGCAAGCGATAACGACATGAACCTAAAAAAGATGAGGGGGTTCGTTTTAAAAGTTCAATATCTAAATCATTTTGAATATGCTCTGATAAATCTACCAGTTTTTCTTCTAATAAACCTTGTATACCATAAAGCATACCATAAACTTTATTTGCCCCACGATCCTTTGCTGTTTTATAGACACCCACTAAACTTGAATTAATAACTGCTGTAGGCCCACCTGATTGTCCAACAATTACATTTTTGCTTACTTGTTTCATAACATACCTCCATATAATCTAGCGCATGTAAGCGCTTACATTATATTATAAAAGGAGCATCATAAACATACAAGAATAGATAATTAATTGTCAAAGTTATGCATTTTTAAAGTATTTATTCGAAATATAAACTTATTATATATTCTTTTATTTTTTTCAATCAAACCCCATATCATCCGTTTAGTCGTTAAATCATTATCAATACACTTAAGAATTTCGTAAATTATACTCAAGCTTTTTCTCCTTTATATATATTTATAATATTATATAAATTTGTTATAATGATTGCATAATTTATTTATCATACTCAAACTTCAAGGGGGCTTTTTCATGATTACTGATATGACAGAAGGAAGTCCAAGCAAAACACTTTGGACTTTCTCTTTCCCAATGTTATGTAGTACTATTTTTCAACAACTTTACAATATCGCTGATAGTGTTATTGCTGGACGCTATATTAATGAAAATGCATTAGCTGCAACAGGGGCCTCTTATCCTATTACCATGCTTTTTATGGCCGTTGCTCTTGGCTGCAATATTGGCTGTTGCGTTGTCATTTCTCAACTTTTTGGTGCCAAAAAATATGATAAGATGAAATCAGCAGTTAGTACTTCTTTTATCACCTTTACACTTTTAAGTCTACTACTCACACTTATTGGTCTTATTTTTTGCACACCTATGTTACGACTTTTAAATACACCTACTAATATATTAGAAAGTAGTGGTACGTATTTAAGAATTTATATTTTGGGGCTTATCTTTTTATTTATCTATAATATCAGTACAGGCATATTTACAGCATTAGGAGATTCTAAAACACCACTTTACTTCTTAGTGGCGTCATCCCTAGGTAATATTCTATTAGATATTGTATTTGTTGTATTTCTAAATGGTGGTATTGCAGGCATTGCATGGGCAACCTTTTTAGCACAAGGTATTTCTTCTATTTTAGCTTTTATCACATTACGACGTCGTTTAAAAAAGATAGATTGCAAGAAAAGTACACCACTATTTTCAACTGAAATGCTAAAAAGTATTACCTTGATTGCCTTACCAAGTGTTTTGCAACAAAGCTTTATTTCTGTAGGAAACTTATTTATTCAAGGCCTAGTTAACAGTTATGGTGCCTCTGTTATTGCGGGTTACTCAGCAGCTATTAAGCTGAATACTTTTGCACTCACTTCTTTTACAACCCTCGGTAATGGACTTTCTAGTTTTACCGCTCAAAATATAGGTGCTGGAAAACTAGAACGTGTAAAAAAAGGATTCAACGCTGGCCTGATTATGGCTTTTTGCGTTGTTATTCCTTTCTTTATTTTATATTTCTTTTGTAATAAAATGATGATTTGTCTGTTTATTAAATCACCTACAACAGAAGCTCTATTAACAGGCAAACAGTTCTTAACCATTGTGGCACCTTTTTATATCATAATTTCTATTAAGCTTATTGCAGATGGTGTACTTCGCGGTGCTGGCGCCATGAAAGCTTTTATGATAGCTACATTTTCAGACCTTATTTTGAGGGTTATTATTTCATACATACTTTCATACTTTTTGGGTTCAATAGGTATATGGCTTTCATGGCCTATTGGTTGGAGTATTGGTGCTATTTTATCTTATATATTTTATGTCCAAGGCATCAAACAATCCTTTAGTTTTGTAAAGCTTCATGAAGCATTAGAATAAAGATTGTGATATAATGAACTATAGTTTAATTATATATTAAATTATAGTTCATTATTTTTTATAGAAAGAAGGTTTTGTTATGAAAAAAACATCTACCTTATGGCTTACAAAAACAGCTGTTGGCATTGCACTTGTTCTTTTAGCACAACTTATAGGCAAAATGATTCCAGCTATTGCAGTAATCGTAGGTCCTTTTAGTGTAAATCAGCTTATTACTGGTACACTTGTCAATCTTATTCTTATCATCATGACCTTAACCGTAGGTGTTGGTAGCGGAGTAACTATTGGCGTACTCTCTGCCGTTTTGGCACTATTAATTGGTATAGGCCCAATCTTCCCAATTATTACACCTTTTATTGCTATAGGCAATGCCCTTTTAGTCGTAACCTATAAACTCATCGTTAAAGTACATCAATCGATTACATTTTACATAGCTATTGTCCTCGCTGCAATTATTAAATGTGCCTTTTTATGGCTTACAGTACCATTTGCACTCCAATATATTTCAGATATTAAGCAAGCCCAACTTAAAATGCTCACGATTATGTTCTCATGGCCTCAAGGCATTACAGCATTATGTGGTGGCTTTCTTGCATTATGTATTTTACCACTTCTAAAAAATGCTTTTAGTCATAAATAATTGGCTAAATTAAAAAAATCCCATTTCTAAAAATAACCTTTAAATTTTTAGGAATGGGATTTTTTCAAATTTACATTGTGCTATAGATTTCACATTTATAAAATTTAGTTATTCATAGTTTTGAGTCATATGAAATCATTGGGAGAAAACAATTTACCTACATGTATATTTCAAGGTCTTAGTTGGTTTCTCTATACTTATCAAAGTATTTAAAGCACTCTTTCCATCTTACCATGCTTTTCATAACGCATCGTTTCTACTATTTTGTTTTTGCCATCTGCCAGTACCACATAAGGTTTATGTGTTTGTGCTTCGATTTCATCCATCTGAGCATAGGCCATAATAATAATTAAATCACCCACTTGCACTTGTCTTGCAGCTGCACCATTTAAACAAATAATTCCAGTGCCTCGCTCTCCAGCAATTGTATATGTTTCAAAACGATTTCCGTTATTTACATCTACAATTTGAACCTTTTCATATTCTAGAATATGAGCTGCTTCTAATAAATCTAAATCTACAGTAATGCTTCCCACATAATCTAACGCCGCCTGCGTAACTGTTGCACGATGAATTTTTCCTTTTAATAATGTGAGTTCCATATTTTTCTCCTTTATCTATTCTGCTTCTTAATATTTTTAGTGTGACTTATTATATGTAAAATTATCGATTAACCTTGTTTTGCCAATATATACGGCTATTGCAACAAGTACCGATTTATCAATTGTTTCAACGCTCTCAAGGTTCATGGCATCTACAACTTCTACATAATCTACTCTTGCAAGTGGTTCTTCTTCTAAAATACTTCTAATAAGCTCTTTAAGTTTTGCTGTATTACGCTCACCTACCTCAAGATTTGCCTTGGCAGCAACTAAGCTCCTATTTAATACAAGTGCTGCACTACGCTCTTCTTTTGATAAATAAGTATTACGTGAACTTTTAGCTAAACCATCTGCTTCTCTTATAATAGGACATCCTATAATTTCAAGTGGCATGTTTAAGTCGCTAACCATCTGTTTAATGACTGCAAGCTGCTGTGCATCCTTTTCACCAAAGTAAGCGCGATCTGGCGTGACAATATTAAAAAGTTTAGTAACGACTGTACATACGCCTCTAAAGTGAATAGGTCGTGTTTTTCCACAAAGTCCCTTTGTGAGTCTATTCATATCTACAAAACTACAAAAGTCTGGCAAATACATTTCTTCTGGTGTAGGATGAAAAATCAAATGTGCACCTGTCTCTTCGCAAAGTTTTGTATCATGAGCAAAGTCCCTTGGATAGGTAGCTAAATCCTCTTGAGGGCCAAACTGCATCGGATTTACAAAAATACTTACTACTACCCGATCATTTTCACTTACTGCTTTTGCAATTAAACTTTGATGTCCTTCGTGTAAATAACCCATTGTAGGTACAAATCCTATACTTAATCCTTGCTGTTTCCATTCTTTAATCTGTGCTCTCACTTCTTGAATTGTCTCTACACTCTTCATTGCTTAAACCTCCTCATTAAAAACTTTTAGATTTTCTTTTGACATATGAAAGCTTTCTATTTCATTTGGGAATATTCCACCTTGCACTTCTTCTTTATATTTACTAAAAGCACCTCGCATTTGCTCTCCTATATTTGCATAATGTTTAACAAACTTAGGGGCAATACCTTCATACATTCCTAATAAATCCTGGTATACCAAGATTTGACCATCACAACCATTTCCTGCACCAATACCAATAGTTGGAATATTTATACTCTCCGTAATGCGTAATGCCAATTCATATGGAATACATTCTAAAACAATCGCAAAAGCTCCTGCAGCTTCTACAGCTTTAGCATCTTCTATAAGTGCCTTAGCTGCTTCCACTTCTTTGCCTTGCACTTTAAATCCACCAAATGCATGAACAGATTGCGGTGTAAGGCCAATATGCCCCATAACAGGAATCCCAGCCTTAGTAATAGCTTGAATTTGAGGACAGATTTCTTTGCCACCTTCTAATTTTACAGCTTCAGCACCACCTTCTTTGACTAAACGCCCTGCATTACATAGGGCTTCCTTTATGTCAGCTTGATACGACATAAACGGCATATCTGTAACAATAAGTGCTTCTTTTGCACCACGTTGTACAGCCTGTGTATGATAAATTATTTGATCTACAGTAACACTTAACGTATTTTCAAGACCACAAAAAACCATCCCCACTGAATCCCCTACTAAAAGTGCATGGATTCCTGCCTGATCCATCAGCTTAGCTGAAATATAATCATAGGCGGTGAGCATGGTTATTTTTTCATGATTTTGTTTTGCTTTTTTAAAACTTACAACTGTTTGTTTCATTTTTTGCCTCCCATTTTATATGTATCTGGTCATGTGTGATTACTACATGCCATCTTATTAAAATATCCAATAAGATTTGATACAGATTATTGGATAGTCCAAAAGAAAACACTAAAATTAACGGGAGTGATAAAAATACATATTTATATAAACACGCTATGTGTTTTTCATCTCTTACTCATGCAATCCCGTATAACGAATTCTTATCAACAAGTTATACTTGGGTATCACTTCGTTTCAATATCTTTTTTAATAGCTTTTTATTTGAGTCTTATTCCAGATGTCATATTCTAATAACACCTTTTTGGATACAAGCTTAAATAAGAAATTTATAGTAACTTTTAGTATAGTTCTTTTTTAGATACTATCCAAAAGTTACTATAACACAATTTTTTAATTATTTCTATAAAATTTCATAATAAATCACTATTTGTGTTCACTTTTTCTTTGTGCTTCTTCTTCATCTTTTAAAGCAGCCTTACCATCGGGAAAAATATCTGTCATATATCGTAATAAGACCAAACGAATAAATCCAGCTATCGGTACACCTATCAGCATCCCTACAAGACCAAATAAATTTCCACCAATAAGAATGGCAAGTAACACGACAACGGGATGTAATTTTACACATTCACCTACTACTTTAGGAACGATTATCCAACCATCTAATTGCTGAATAATTAGCATTGCACCTACACCATACACAGCTTTCATAGGCTCAGGATCCATAATACCAATAAGCCCTGCTAAAACAAAGCCTACAACAGGCCCAAAATAAGGAATCAAATTAAATATACCTGCTATAATCCCAATAATAATAGCGAAATCTAATCTTAAAATTGTGAGGACAATACTAGTTAAAATAGCAATGATAATAGCATCTAAAATTTGCCCTCTTATATAGCCTGAAAAAACATAATCAATATCTTTAGCTAATATTTCAATATGATGATACACTTTTCTTTTAAATAGTGAATAAGTTAGTTTCTTTAGAAAAATCAATGCCCGTGCTTTATCTTGTAGCAGATAAAAGGCAATAACTATTGCTAAAAGCCAGTTCATTGTATGCACACCAATTACTGTCAATGATCTAAATAAATGGTTTGAAATACTCATAAAGAAATGATTTAAATAGCCATATACTTTTTGTAATAAATGGCCTTGTTCACCCATACCTGGTACACTAGCAAAACCTGTTTCAATACGTGTTAGCATATTTTCAAAGTACTGCGTATATTTATAAAAACTTACCTTTAGACCTTCAATACTTGTAGATCCCACCATATCTTGAACGTTCAAAACAACAATTAGGACAAAAAGCCCTATGACTAACAAAACCGTTATAAAACTAAGGAGCGTTGCCCATGTACGCATTGGCAAACGCTCCTTACCTAAATTAGATTTCTTCTTATTGCTGAACGAAATATGCCACTTTAAATTTTTTAAGTTTTTAGAACGTGCTTCATAAAAATTAACAATAGGATCTAGTAAATATGCAATAATAATGCCATAAATAAGAGGGGCCAGTAACTCTAGAAAAATAGTCACAATATGCCATGCCCAATCTAGCACAATATTTAAATTTAAAAGACCTAAAGTAGCTACAATAAGTGCAAGCCCAGTCCAAAAAACATAAACTGCAAGGGTAAATAAATGGTTATTTCGTTCAATCTTCATAATTGGCGCCTCCGAATATTAGTACGCCCCTAGTTTTTCCAAAAGTTTAATAAGATATGCATACACGCTTTCCATAGAAGAAATGCTTGCACGTTCTTGTGGTGAGTGAATATCCTTCACATTTGGGCCAAAACTAATCATGTCAAGCCCTGGCAATTTCTCAGAAATAAAACCACACTCAAGACCTGCATGAATAGCTGTTACAGTTGGCTTTTGACCATGCATTTCTTCATAAAGTGCAACTGCTAAATCTCTTACTTTAGATTCTGCATCATATTGCCAAGCAGGGTAGTCTCCTGTTACTTCGCAGTGTGCCCCAAAGTGACGGCTTAATGCTTCAAGTTTATGAATTACTTCCCATTTGCGTGTTGCCACACTACTTCTGACAGCAGAGCCAAAACGAATAACGTTTTCTTCTGTTTGAACAATTCCCAAATTAAGTGAAGTTTGAACAAGTCCTGTCATATGTTTGTCATAACCCATAATACCATTTGGAATGGTTAAGATAAAATCAATCACCTTATCTCTTAAATCAGTTGTAAAGTTTTGCGCTTCTTTTTGAGCTTTTTGAACCGTAATTTTAATCTCTTTATCTTGAACACTATACTCATCTTTGAAGCAACCATTCATTTCAAGGGCTACTTCGTTAACAAATGTTGCCTCACTTGGTGATACATTAATCTTTACTTCACATTCTCTTGTAATAACATTATCCTTAGTACCACCTGTGATTTCACAGAGTTTAAAGTCACATTTATCTCTTAATGCATCTAAATAACGGCCCATTAAAATATGTGCATTGGCACGTTCATGGTGAATTTCAGCACCAGAGTGTCCACCTACTAAGCCATTGATGATAACTTCATAAGTTTCATCACTTGCTTCGGCTGCTTCTTTGGTTTTTGGGAAAGTCATATAAACTTTTGCCCCACCTGCACAACTCACTAAAAATTCGCCTTCTACATCTGTATCTAGATTAAGTAAAATACGTCCTTGTAAATATTCAGGATGAAGGGCTGCCACACCAGTCATACCACGTTCTTCATCTGTTGTCATAAGACATTCTAGTGCTGGATGTTTTAATGTATTGTCTGCTAAAATTGCCATTTGATAAGCAATTGCTATACCATTATCAGCACCAAGTGTTGTCCCTCTAGCTGCAAGCCAATCGCCGTCTACATATAAGTCTAAGCCGTCTCTTAAGAAGTCATGCTCAGTGTCTTTGTTTTTTTCACAAACCATATCCATATGGCCTTGTAAAATAACTGTTGGTGCATTTTCAAAACCTTCAGTTGCTGGTTTTTTAATGTAAATATTGTAAGCTTCATCCTGTCTTACTTCTAAGCCTAAATTATTTGCAAATTGCACCATATAATCACTAATGGCTTTTTCATTTCCAGAACCACGTGGAATACTACTGATTGCTTCAAAATATTTAAATATGCCTTGTTGTCTTAAATCTTCTAATGTCTTATTTGGCATGTTTTACGCCCTCTTTCTTTCAATCAATTAATAACTTTTTAGTTTTTAAAACTATGGATTGGGGCAGGAATTCTTCCCCCACGTGCGATAAAATCATCGCATTTATATGGATTCACACGCATAATTGGTGCATAACCTAATAAGCCACCAAATTCTACTTGTTCACCTACTTCTTTACCAATAACAGGAATAATTCTTACAGCAGTTGTTTTAGCATTAATCATCCCAATTGCCATTTCATCTGCGATAATACCTGAGATTGTCTTACTACTTGTGCTGCCTGGAATAGCAATCATATCAAGGCCTACTGAGCAAACACAAGTCATGGCTTCTAATTTTTCAAGTGTCAAAGCGCCACAACTAGCAGCTTCAATCATGGCATGATCCTCACTTACTGGAATAAATGCACCACTTAAACCGCCAACATAAGAAGAAGCCATAACACCACCTTTTTTAACACTATCATTAAGTAATGCTAAAGCCGCTGTTGTACCTGGTGCACCTGCTTTTTCAAGACCCATTTCTTCAAAAATCTCAGCAATACTATCGCCAACTGCTGGTGTTGGGGCTAAAGATAAATCTACAATACCAAATGGAATATCTAATATTCCTGCTGCTTCTTTTGCAACCATTTGACCAGCTCGTGTAATCTTAAAGGCTGTACGTTTTACTTGCTCACAAAGTGTTTCAAAGTCTGCACCTCTTACACTTTCAAGTGCTTTTTTTACAACCCCAGGGCCACTTACACCTACATTAAGTACCGTATCTTTTTCACCTATACCATGGAAGGCCCCAGCCATAAATGGGTTATCTTCTGGTGCGTTACAGAATACTACTAATTTAGCACAACCGATACTACCACGATCAGCTGTACGTTCAGCTGTTAGCTTAATAATTTCACCAATGCGGCCTACTGCATCCATATTAATTCCTGTACGTGTACTTCCTACATTCACAGATGAACATACAAAGTCTGTTACTGCTAATGCCTCAGGAATAGATTCTATAAGCACAGTATCTGCATTTGAACAGCCTTTATGCACTAATGCTGAAAAACCACCTATAAAGTTAACGCCCACTGTTTTAGCGGCACGGTCTAATGCTTTAGCTATTGGCACATATGAATTTGCTTTTGTTGCACCACCGATTAGCGCAATTGGTGTTACTGAAATACGCTTGTTTACAATAGGAATTCCATATTTCTTAGAAACTTGCTCACCTGTTGTTACAAGATTTTCAGCTTGTTTTGTAATTTTCTCGTAGACATTATTACAGAGTTTATCCATATCATCACTAATACAATCCATTAAGTTGATTCCCATTGTAATAGTACGGATGTCTAGGTTTGCTTCTTGAATCATTTTATTGGTTTCTTGCACTTCATATTTTGAAATCATTGAATTATTCCTTTCTATGCTCAAAACACCTTCTCTTAAGCTCAGCTTCACCCCGATTAAGTTTTGAGTATTGTCTTTCTATACTAAATACGATGCATACTATCAAAAATCTCTTCGTGTTGTAATTTAATACTTACACCGATTTCGTTACCTAAGTTTTCTAAAGCATCTACAACTTGCACAAAGTCACTTTTTGAGTTTGTAAGGTCTACAATCATCATCATATTGAAGTAACCTTGTACGATTGTTTGTGAAATATCTAAAATATTAATTTCTTGTTCACTTAACAATGTACATACCTTTCCAATAATACCTACTTTGTCTTTTCCAACTACTGTAATAATCCCTTTCATGTCTATCCTCCTGTTATTTTTTCCAATAGATTTCCAATGTATCACCATTTTGTAATACATCAATAAGTGTAGCTGGCATGCCATTTCGCATGAGCTGCACAGTCCCTTGCGGTTTACTTAAATCAAAATCTATAAAATCAAATATATTGGCTAAGATATAATCTGATTCTTTTGCTGGTAGTTGAACCATTTTACCATTTGCCATAATATATAGATTTTCTATATAAGATTGTGATGAGGCTACCTGTATATTTTGTTCTAAAGATACCGTTGTTTCGTCCTCATCGCAATCATCCATTTGATTTTCACCATCTACCTGTGTACCTATTGCCTCCTCAGCTTTTTCATCAGTAGGGTTTAAAATCTCATCAATTAAAATATTATCGTTTGGCTGAAGCATATAATCATGTGCTACAACTTCTAAGTTTACTGTCACTATTTGATGTGGCTGTGTATAATGAAGTTCTTTCAATATCTCATCTAATCTTGTCAGTTCCAAAATGGTTAACTCTGCATTTTCAACTATTTCTGTATTGACATCTACTATCTCATCATTTAATAGTGTTAGTGGCATGGTATAACTTTGTCCATTAATTGTTATTGAAAATGGATTTTCAATATAATCTTTAATGATAGCCTTACCATCCTCACCAGCTGTGGCAAAATCAACCTCTATACGATCTCCTTCTGTAATAAGGTCATTGATGGTTGCCAAATTGCCATTTAAAGTGATGGTTGCCGGTGTACCTTTTTCACCTTTAATACGCATACGTTCACCATTTAATTTAAACATTAATGTTTTTCCTCTTTGTGGGAAAATAGCTGTATGTTCAATACCTCCTGCTACAATAGCATCTAATATACTCAGTTTCTTTGCATTTAAAAGTTGTACTTGCTGGCCATTGAGCGTCACCATCGTAAATTCACTATAACGATTTTCTAAGGCTGTCATACAGATTCCAAGTGGTGTAATCATATCTGGACTATTTGGAATACCCACTTCATCTTTAATTCTAACAAGATGCTCTGTTGAACGCGTTGCAACGCGCTGATTTAAAAGCTGTAGAAGTTCCGCCAAACGCTCAGGTACATTTATCATTTCACTCCCACCACCTACACAAAAAACAGCATTTGGTGCGTGATCGCCATTAAGTTCTAAAATCTTTGTGGCGATACTTTTTGTAAGTGTTTCAAGTACGGGTGCAATAGTTTCCTCTAACGCTTTACAGCTTATTTCTTGAGGTAAGCCCAGAATATCATTAAATAGAATAGGGTCAACATTTTTCATATCTTGCTTCATCTTTTCAGCTGTTTGGAAATCTACTAAATATTTATGTACAATAGCTTCTGTTACTTCATCTCCAGCAAGTGGAATCATGCCATAAGCCACGACACTTCCTTCTTTTGTAATCGCAATATCTGAAGTCCCTGCCCCAATATCTACAAGCGCTAGATTTAATAAACGAATATTTTCAGGAATTACTGCATTAATAGCTGCAATAGGTTCTAACGTTAAATTACTTACAGTAAGTTCTGCGCGCTCTGTTACTGCATATAAACTGTCAATAACCTGTTTTGGTAAGAAAGTTGCTAAAAGACGTGCACCGATACGATTTCCTTTATGCCCCTCTAAATTTGACATTTCATAATCATCTAAGTAATAATGAATTACCGAGTACGCTACACAAAAATAATCCGTTTCCCCACTAACTTCTTTTTGTGCAGCCTTAGCACGTTCTACACCTTCTAATTCTAAATGATGTACACTAGCTAAAGTAAACTCTTGAGTTTCCTCATAGTCATGCACAACGTCTACAATTTGTGTGCTTAAAGCACGTCCTGCCGCTGCAATAGCTACTTCCGTTAGCTTCATATCTAATTTTTGTTCTAAAGCAGATTTTACCTCATATACAGTTTTAGCTACTTTGCCGATATCATGAATCTGCCCATCTAACATCGCACGTTCTTCATGTTCACGACGTTCATATGCTACAATATTAAATTCATTGCCATCCTTATAACCTACTACCCCAATTACTGTACGTGTCCCAATATCTAATCCAAAACACAATGTTTCTTTTACATAATCTTTCATAGGAACCCTTACTCCTTCAATAATTTTTTCATTTGGGCTACAGCATGCTCTGGTGAAACCATATTAATGAAGCATCCTGTAGCAAGTTCAAATCCTGCCATATTCCCTAAACGCATGGCAACCTTAATATGAAAATGATAATCTAAGTTCAAATCTAGTGCCCCACCCATCATGCAAATATTATATGAGCATCCTGGCTGTAAAACATCATACGCTATAAGCACTTTTTTTAATAAATGAGATACTTCCTTTAATAACTGTCCTGGCAGTTGCCCATAATGCTGATAATGCTGCTTTGGCATCATAATTATTTCATAAGCAAAACGAGGTGCTTTAGGTGAACAAATAATCCAATTGGTTGTTTCAACTATCTTATACTCTAATGCTATAGCTTTCTCCACCTGCCCACATAAATAGCAACCTGCTGATTGCTGATAATGTGCATATTGATGATGCATAGCTTCTGGCACCTTACTAAGTGCTAAAATCTGCCAATGCGAATGACTGATACTCGCCCCACCATGTGCACCATAATTTTTAAATATTTGTATAAACTTTACTTTATCATCTTTACTTACTTCATGAAAGCGCTGCTGTATCTTTAAAAGAATTTCTTCCCACTGCTCTTTACTAAAGTCCTTTGGTGCTTGATGATGATAAGGTGTGTCGACTATCACATCATGAATGCCATAAGGATCTGTAAATGCATCTGCAACAGGATACTTATTTTCTAAAATGACAACCCCCTCATGAGGAAAGCAAAAGGGACAATCTAAAGCTTTTTCATCAATCATAGGTCTTCTGCGTCTACCTTCTGCAATAATACAATTATTTAAAAGTATTTCATCATAATATTCCATCATTCATTACCTTTCTTTTTTATCATTTTACACTATACTCAAAAAAAATAAAAGAGGTTATATCACTACTCTCTAAAAAAATGAAGACTACTCATAAGCTTATGAGTAGTCTCAGATTGTTGACAAAAAGGTTCTAGAATGCATTGCATTCCAGAACCT
>DYCF01000048.1 GCA_019418225.1 Clostridiales bacterium
TACGGTGGTGTGAGAGGTCGGATAATCAATTAATGGTTATCCTCCTACTCGATTTCTTAACTATTGACATGGCGTTTACTTCAGGTGCTAAATTATAGTTAGAAATATTATAATAGAAAGAATATATTTATAGAAGATAGGGAGATGGGCATGCAAACACAAAATAGTAGTACAAGAAAAATAGTATTAACGGCATTATTTATGGCAATTGGGATGATATTACCTTTTATTACAATGCAGATTCCAAGTATAGGAAATATGCTTCTACCCATGCATTTACCAATTATTCTTTGTGGCTTTCTTTGTGGTGGTCCATACGGGTTTGTAGCAGGAGCGGTGGTACCACTTCTAAGAAGTGTTATATTTGCTGCGCCTCCCTTCATGCCAACAGCTGTGGCCATGGCCTTTGAACTTGCTACTTATGGCTTGGTATCAGGGTTAATGTACAAAAGATTACATGATAAAAAGTGGGGAATTTATATTTCATTAATCAGTGCTATGATTTTAGGGAGAGTGGTATGGGCAGTTGTATCCATAGGACTTTATAGTATGTTAGGCAATGTCTTTACATGGAAGATTTTTGTGATGCAGGCTGTAGCAAATGCCATCCCAGGAATTATCTTGCAGCTTATTTTAATTCCATTATTGGTTTATAAATTAAGCAAACAGGAAAGTAGGAAGTATGTATGCTAGAGAATAAATTAAGGCAAAGTTGTAAAGCACGTTTTATGCCGGCTAAAAAGGCGATAGAAGAGCTGCTTGTAAATTCACATAAGGACGTTTTACTTGTTGCCATAGATGGTAAATGTGCTAGTGGCAAGACGACGCTGGCATATTATCTAAAAGCGTCATATGATTGCAATCTTTTTCATATGGATGATTTTTTCTTACAGGATGCACAGAGAACACCACAGCGTTTAGCTGAGATAGGCGGAAATATAGATTATGAACGCTTTGCTTTAGAAGTAATAGAGCCTGTCAAAAAGAGACAAGACGTTATTTATCGGCCATTTAGCTGCATGGAAAGAAGGATGAAGGAAAGCATTAAGATAACACCTAAGCGACTTAACATTATTGAAGGTTCCTACAGCATGCATCCATACTTTAAAGATCCATATGATATACATATCTTTATGGACATTGCAGCAGCTCAGCAAATAGAAAATATACGAAAGAGAAATGGTGAGGAAAAATTAGTACGCTTTAAAAATGAATGGATTCCTAAAGAAAATGCCTACTTTGAAAAGTTTGGGATAGGTAAAGAGAGTATGCATATAAATTGGTGTGATATTAAAAATAAATAATAAGATTTATATATTGACTTGGAGTAAACTCCAGGGTGTAGCATAAAAGAAAAGCTAGATTTGGAGGAGCGATAGATTATGACTATAGCAGAGGCAAGTAGAAGATTTGATCTAACCGCGAATACATTAAGATATTATGAACGTATAGGCCTTATACCTCATGTAAATCGTAATAAAAGTGGGATTAGAGATTATACAGAAGAAGATTTAGGATGGATTGAGTTTATAAAGTGTATGCGTAGTGCAGGGATTTCCATAGAGGCACTTATAGAATATGTGGCTATGTTTAAGCAAGGTGCTTCAACGGTAAAGGCACGTAAGGCACTTTTAGTGGAGCAGCGCAGACAGCTTGCAGAGCGCATTGAAAATATGCAAGCAACATTGGAAAGGCTAGATATGAAAATTGATGGTTATGAAGAAAGAGTGCTAGTTAAAGAAGCAGAGTTACTAGACGAGAGATAATATGTTAGAAGGAGCTATCGCAAAATCATTTGATATGTGCGGTAGCTCCTTTAAATTAAAAAACAATTAGCAAACTATTTCATGATTACTCAATTTCAGCATTCCAAACGCGCATTTGGGTTAGGCCTCTATTACCCCAAGCATAATAAGGAATTAGCGTGAGTTGGCAAGGGGTAAGGTGTGGCCGATTAAAGGCGTAGAGCGTTTGAGTATCTTGGAGGCGGTAACCCTCAATTTTAATTTCTGTGATGCCATTTAGTTTAACAGGGTCATATGCCTGTGGAACTGGAGTGGCATCTTTTTTGATATAGAGGGAAAGAATGTCTTCATTATTATCTATGCCTTCAAGGCAGTAGATAAGGGGGCCTCTTGAAAATGCAACTTTGCCATAGTCACTGCTTACCTTAGAATTTGCAAAGATTCGTTTGGTGCACATATCAAAGGTGACAGTTAAGTCATCTGTAGGTGCAAAATTCTTTGTAATATAAGCATACCCATCTTTGATAATATAGTCTGTTTTTTGGTCATTAAGTAAGATAGTAGTATGGGCACTCCAGAAAGGCAATCTGATAGCTAATGTTAAAGGCATTGTATCATGAGTAGGTTCAAAGGTATAAGAGACAGTATCATCATAAGGGTAAGCAGTAGTGACATTAAGTTTGCCTTGTGGCAGTTTAAGGGTGCCGCCAATGAATAGATGTGAATAAACAGTATTATCTTCTATGCTCCAAGCATATTGCGCAAGAGAAGATATCAGTCTAGCTACATTAGGTGGGCAGCAAGCGCAGGTAAACCATTTAGGTCTTTGCGGTAAAGTATGACGATGTGTAACCGCCTTGCCAGATATGCCAGGAATGACTTCAAGAGGATTAACATAGAAGAATTTTGTACCATCATGTTCCATGCCAGCTAAGACACAATTATATAAGGCACGCTCCATCGTATCGGCATATTGGCTGTTTTTCTCTAAGTCTAACATTTTACGGGCAAAGAAAATAAGGCCAATGGCAGCACAAGTTTCGCCGTAAGTGGTATCGTTAGGGAGATGATAATCTTCTGTAAAGGCTTCGCCTTCATAAGCTGAACCTATGGCGCCAGTTACGTACATGCGCGCAGATGTAATATTATGCCACAAGGTTTTACAAGCTTTTACAAGGCTTTCATCATGCGTGCTTTTAGCCACATCTGCCATGCCGGTGTAGAGATATACTGCGCGAACTGCATGACCTACGGCTTTCGTTTGCTCGCGTACAGGAAGGTGAGATTGGGTATATTCTTTGTCCTGCGCATTTGCATTCCAGACTGTCCAATTCCTTTGTTCACATTCTTTAATGAAGTAGTCAGAATCTACACCTCTTACATTGATGAAATGAGTGGCAAGCTCTAGATACTTGGTATTTTGGGTATAGTGATATAAACGCATGAGTGCAAGCTCCACTTCAGGGTGTCCAGGAAAGCCAGGTGTATTTTCTTCAATGAAACGGTGGTATATATGGTTTGCCATATTTTCCATAATCTCTAGAAGTTTGGTTTTGCCAGTACATTCAGCATATGCAACGGCTGCTTCTATCATATGTCCCGCACAATAAAGTTCATGAGCTTCTAGTAAGTTTGTCCATCTTTTATCGGGCTCTTTCACAGTAAAATAAGTATTCAGATAGCCATCTTTATGCTGTGCTCTGCCAATTAAGTCAATAAGCTCATCACAGCGTTCTTCAAGCGCCTTGTCAGGCGTAATAAGCAAAGAATAAGCAGCAGCTTCTAACCACTTGGCAACATCACTGTCTTGAAAGACCATACCATAAAATGTATCTTCACAGTTACCTGTTTCGAGCATCTTGGCGGCGGCTTTAAAATTATCTATGGCATGACTTTTTTCAGCACCAGGCACTGCATCATGTAGAACTTTCTCTTGATAAGGAATAACCACATCTTTTATAAGCTTTTCATATTGTCCCCAAAACTTATCCGAAATCTTAAAATCCTTGAGTAAATCAGTCATTATTCAAACCTCCCTAAGTACAAATATAGAGAAACCAACTAAAACCTTGAAATATACATGTACGTAAATAGGTTTCTCCCAATGACTTCACATGACTAAAAACTATGAATAACTAAAATTTATAAATGTGAAATCTATATAGAGAAACCAACTAAAACCTTGAAATATACATGTACGTAAATTGTTTTCTCTCAATGATTTCACATTGCTAAAAACTATGAATAACTAAAATTTATAAATGTGAAATCTATATAAATGTATTATAAGTAGAAAAAAAGTAAAACAGAATGGAGGTTTTTCTCGAATTTATGTATTATTTTCTGATTTTCAAGTTTCCTTTTAATAAGTCTATTTAATAAATCTATAGCCTTAAATCTTAGGAACATAGGTTGTACGAAATTTAAGGGGAGAGATCCCTTTCTCACGTTTAAAGACTTTACTAAAATAGAAGGCATCATAAAAGCCGGCTTCAGTAGCTATTTCTGCAATGGAGAGCTGCGTTTCACATAAGAGTTTTACGGCATATTTTAGACGAAGCATGAGCTGATACTCTTTGATTGTCATGCCAGTATGTTTTTTAAAGAGGGTGCCAATGTATTTATAAGAAAGGCCTAGCGCATTACTGAGTGACTCAGGTGTGAAACTTTTATTGAAGTTTTGCTCTAGGAAATTAATGACTAAGCGGATGCGTGTATTTTCCAAGCCTTGTTCCATTTTACCTTGACCAAGCTCAAAGCTGTGAAGGAGGATTTCACATAATGCCAAATTGCTTCTAAGAAGGTTTACAGAATAGGGAGATTGATAGAGAGAAATAAGCTGTTCTATTTGCTTTTCAAGTTCATTACCTAAAGGCAGCTGCAAGCATTTAGGCAGCACCATAGCACAGTTAAAATCCTCAGAAGATAAGTACTTTTTGTCTGCATAATTACTGGTATTTTGAAAGGGTGTCATAGAAGACGTTAATGGGGCTGTATAGAAGTGTATATAATACCAAGCAGTATGATATTCAAAAGGTTTTGTGCCCCAATGATGGATGCCGCTTTTAAGGAAAAAGAGTGTACCTGGTGTAAGTGTATAAGTGATGCCATCTTCAATGATTTCCATAGAACCCTTGAGCAGATAAATAAGTACATTAAAGTCTGCAATACGGTCACAGTGAGCTATAGGTTTTAAGCAGAGCCCGAAATCAGCTTCGCCTACTAGGGGTAAGGTATTACAAGGTATGTAGCAAAGATGTTCTTTCAAGATAAGGCCTCCAGTTCAATTTATTAAGGTGTTGTATGAGTAGCAAGTTGCGTAGAGGTATTAAAGCTACCCAGTGAAAAACTTATGGCTAATAAGGCTTGTCCTAGATAGTAAAGTAGCCAATTGTATTGTTGTAAGATAGAAGGTGCTCCAGGATAGAAGAAAAGAAATAGAAGTAGACAGTCGGATACAAAGAATAGATTACTTCCAGATATTAAGCAACTTATTGAAAAAGGATTTTGAGTATAGTACGCCCACATACCAAAACTTTTAGCGACCATGAAGCTAATGATAAATGCATAAATAATGATAAGTAACTTCATATCTTTAAAGTTAAAGTCAATAAACAAGATAGCTAGTAATGTTGGAATGAAAAAGCAAAAGAAAATAATGAAATCCTGTCTCTTAAACTTAGCTTGACTGCAGTACCCTATGATATACACAATGTGTCCGATTGCAAAACTAGTAACACCTAAAATAAAGAGAAGGCTCTGCTTATTTCTATCAAAGGCTAAGAATGTATCACCCAAGAAGGAGAAAAATAATCCGGTGAACATTAAGCCAAAAAAGGTAGAAGAATGTGGATTTTTTTTATAGCTTATGCAAGCAGTAATTAAAAATAAAACACTAGCAGTACATTTAAAAATGATTGTTAATGTGGCGAAATGGAGTAAACTTACGATTATTAAAGCATATGTACTAAGTACTGTTAGAGAAAAGAGAACTATTGGCATGATAACAACTCCTTTTGTATGTAAAAAATACATATGAAATAGAATGACTTTAAAAAATCTTATTATATTATATTATTAATATAATGTAATATTTTAAATATTACAATATGTTTAAGGTGAGAGGGGATAAATCATGTTAAGCAGAGAACAGGCAGAATTAAAGTACCCAATTGTACTTGTACATGGTGCCGGATTTGAGGACAATTGTAATTCAGGAGAAATAGTCGGAAGTTGGGGAACGATTCCCAAATTTATACGTAAACAGGGTGTACCTATATTCTTTGGTAGAACCAAGGCTTGGGCATCGATCATAGAGAATGCAGAAATATTAAAGGAGAGCATATTAAATTTTCAAAAAGAATACGATATTGATAAGGTTAATATTATTGCACACTCTATGGGCGGGCTTGAATCGCGTTATATGATTACACATCTAGGCATGGCGAAGAATGTAGCCTCTTTGACAACTATTTCAACCCCCCATCGTGGGCTTAAAACCATTGATGCATTACATAATACAAAGTTATATCAAAAAATTATCGAATTACTGGCAACAAGATACTTTGGTAGTTATGAGCAATTTTTAAATATGAGTTTAAGACTAAAGCACTCAAACTGTGTGCTATTTAATAGAGAGACACCTAATATGGAAGGGGTATATTACCAAAGTTATGGGGCAGATATGAAATCTATGGTATATGATCCACTTTTAAGCGTCTCATATAAAATTATTTCTTATTATGATGGAGAAAATGATGGTTTAGTACCTATTAGATCCGCTAGATGGGGGAACTATAAAGGCATTTTTGAATCAAGAAGCTTAAAAGGACTTTCCCATAGAGATCTCATTGATATGCATAAAGAAGATACACTAGAAGATATTAGACACAACTATCTACAAATAATTTTAGACTTAGAGGAACAAGGGTTATAGATAGAGTATAATAAAAAATAAATAGCAAGGTACCTTGAAATTAAAAGTAGTTTGTCATAAAATATCTAGGTACCGAGGTAAAACACCAAGGCATAATACACCTTGGTGTTTTTTTGAGTAGGGAAGTTGGATAGAAGAGAGGCATTTATGAAAAATATAGGAAATCATGGATTATTAACGATAATGGAGAAATGTGGGCACTTTCTTTATCACAGAAGAGGTGGTAAACGTGGGCAGGGTAGGATTTTAAGAATCCTGTGTAGTCAAGGCGAAATGACACAAAAGGAACTTCAGGAATACTTGGGCATTCAATCAGGTTCTATGAGTGAAATTATTCTTAAGTTAGAAGGAAGCGGACTTATTTGCCGCATGAGAGATGAAAAAGACCGTAGAAAAATAAAGGTACAAGTTACCAAAGCGGGTAAGCAGCTTTATGAGAAGGAAATAAAAGAAAGGATGGAAGAAGAAAAGTCCTTATTTAATGCTTTATCAGATGAAGAACAAGAACAGTTAGAAAAGCTACTTAATAAACTTTTTGAGGATTGGGAAAGTAAGTTTGATAGGCGGTTATTTGAACACCGTAAAGGAGGAAAGGGTAAATGCTGAAGTATGTGAAAAAGTATTGGTTTTATGCACTATTAGCACCAATTTTTATGATAGGTGAAGTTTTGATGGATTTACTTCAACCGCGTCTTATGAGCATCATCATCGATGAAGGGGTTCTCGGGCTTTCTAATAATTATGTAGGAAGCTTAGATTTGGTAGTGAGGACTGGACTTCAAATGATTGGATTAGTTGTCATAGGTGGTATTTGCGGCGTTTTATCAGGCGTATTTGCTAATCTATGCAGTCAGAACTTTGGAAATGATGTAAGGAAAGAATGTTTTAAACATATTACATCATTATCTTTTGAACAGACGGATAAATTCTCAACGGGTTCTCTTGTAACGCGTGTGACGAATGATATTACACAGGTACAAAATTTAGTTTCTCAAAGTATTCGTGGTTTTGTACGTACTTTTATGCTATTTGCTGGGGGCATTGTATGTATGCTGAGCTTAGATTTAAGCTTTGGACAAATTATTTTATGTGCCCTACCAGTTGTAATAATCAGTGTGGTTTTCTTCATTGCTAAGGCAAATCCTATATTTAAAGTATTACAGGAAAAATTAGATAGCGTAAATAGTGTCATGCAGGAAAATGTGGCAGGGGCGCGTGTCGTAAAGGCTTATGTAAGAGAAGATTATGAGAAAAAACGTTTTAGTCATGCAAATGATGAATTAGTGGGTACGCAGCTTAAAGTATTAAAGTTGTTTTCTTACATGACACCGCTCACTAATATCATTATGAATATTGCGGTAGTCATTATTATTTATGTGGGCGCTATTCGTGTAGAAAGCGGTGGTGTAACGCCGGGAAATGTCATGGCGGCTATTACATATGTATCGCAAATATTACATAGCATTATGATGATGGTGAATATATTCCAGACTATTTCTAGAGGAAATGCATCTGCAAATCGTTTAAAAGAAGTATTAGCATGCAAGCCAACTATTACAGATGGTGAATTTGAGGGAGAGACAGCACTTAGAGGGAAGGTAGAATTTAAAGATGTTTCATTTGCTTATCCCAATAGTAATGGCGAAACTATTTTAAGTCATATTAATTTAACTATTGCACCAGGAGAAACATTGGGGATATTAGGGGCTACAGGTAGTGGTAAATCTAGCTTAGTCAATTTGATTCCGAGGTTTTATGATGCCACAGCGGGTGAAATTTTAATTGATGGAATCAATGTTAAAGATTATAAATTAAGTGTTTTACGTGATAAGGTAGCCATAGCCCTTCAAAAGAGTGAGCTATTTAGCACAACAATCAAAGAAAATATTGCATGGGGCAAGGCAAATGCAACCGAAGAAGAGATTCAAAAGGCTGCTAAGATGGCACAAGCATCAGATTTCATTGAAGGCAAAGAAGAGGGGTATGAGACACTTGTCGCTGAGAAAGGCATGAGTTTGTCTGGTGGGCAGAAACAACGTATTGCCATCAGCCGTGCAGTATTAAAAAATGCAGATATTCTTATATTGGATGACGCAACAAGTGCGCTGGACTTAAAAACAGAGGCTAAACTTTATGAGGCCTTTCGCAAGGAGTACCATGCAGCAACGAAGATTATCATTGCCCAAAGAATTGCTTCTGTAAAAGGAGCAGACCGCATTGCAGTTATTGATAATGGTGAAATCGTAGCGTGTGATACACATAAAAATCTAATGGAGATAAGTGAAGTTTATCAAGATATTTATAACTCACAACTTAGAAATGGCGGTGATATAGATGAGTAAAGTGCAAGAGGCACCGGCAAATAACTTTAGAATCCCAGGACAGAGGGGGCCTAGAGGTTATCAAGAAGTTGAAAAGCCGCAAGAAGGAAAGAAGACATTAGTGCGTTTGTTTAAATATTTCGCAGCAGAAAAAATGATGATTATAGCTTTAATGGCAGTTGTTGTGGTGGTCGTTGCTTGCTCGGTTTATGCGCCGAGTCTTCAAAGTAGTGCGATTGACCAGTTAGCAGGTAGATCCTTTGAAAAATTGCCATCTATTTTGAAGGCCATGGTGATGGTTTATGTAATATATAGCTTAGGGACATTGTTTCAAAGTTTATTAAGCGCTACTTTAAGTCAGCGTATTGTAAAAAAGATGCGCGAAGATTTATTTGATAAGATTGTTAACTTACCAATTAAATACATAGATAATCATCCCCACGGGGACATTATGAGCCGTATGACAAATGATGTTGAAAATATTTCTAATACAGTAGCTCAATCATTAGGTTCACTTGTATCAGGTGTATTAACGATTATAGGAACAGTTGGGATGATGATTTGGTACTCTTGGGAACTTGCTTTACTTTCTTGTACCACTGTAATTTTAACAGTCATAGCAACAAAATATTTATCTAAGGCTATGCGTAAGTTCTTCCGTAAGCGTCAAGTTTTACTTGGAAGTTTAAATGCAACTGTAGAGGAAATGGTGGTAGGCCATAAGACGGTAACAGCCTATAATAGACAAGCAGCGGTTATTGAAGATTTTGAAACGACATCTGATGAACTGACTAAGACTGGAATTGTAGCAGAGACATTAGGTGGGTCTATGGGCCCTGTGATGAATGTCATTAATAATATTGGCTTCGTTATTATTGCGGCCTTTGGTGGATATTTTGCAATTCATGGGATGGTTTCTATCGGTGTGATTTCAGCCTTTATCGTATATGCCAAGCAGTTTGGGCGCCCAATTAATGAGATTGCTCAAGTATATGGGCAGATTCAGACAGCAATAGCTGGGGCTGAACGTGTTTTTGCCATTATGGATGAGCCAAGTGAGGATAAAAGCGGTAACGTAAATAAGGCGGTATCTAAAGGCGTGATTACTTTTAAAGATGTTAATTTCTCTTATGTACCAGGCAAACAGGTTTTATCTCACTTTAACCTAGAAGTGAAGGCGGGACATAAGGTTGCGCTCGTTGGTGCTACAGGAAGTGGGAAGACAACAGTTGTTAATTTATTAATGCGCTTTTATGACCTTGATAGTGGTGAAATCCTTATAGATGGTGTCAATATTAAAGATATTGCCAGTGATGAACTGAGAAGGAGTACAGCCATTGTACTGCAAGATACAGTCCTTTTCTCAGATACGATTCGAAATAACCTGAAGTATTCAAATCTGACAGCTAGTGATACAAAGATGGAAGAAGCAGCAAGACGTAGTAACTGCCATCAGATGATTAAGCATTTACCATTAGGCTATGACAGCAAGCTTACAGAATCAGGATATAATTTATCTCAGGGACAGCGCCAACTTTTATCCATAGGGCGAGCATTTTTAGCAGATCCTAAGATTCTTATTCTAGATGAAGCCACATCTAGCGTGGATACACGTACAGAAAAACATATTCAAGATGCCATGGTCAACTTAATGAAAGACCGTACAAGTTTAATTATTGCCCATCGACTTTCAACTATCCAAGATGCAGATTTAATTGTTGTATTGGATAAAGGACATATTGTAGAGATGGGAAATCATAAACAGCTTCTAAAGCAAAAAGGGAATTATTATGAGCTGTATATGACACAGTTTGCAGGGAATACTATATAAAAATAACTTAGAATAATAGATAAGGCAGCAGTGGAGACAGATTATGGAGAAGAACAAGACGAATCCTTTAGGAAGTAATCCTATACCAAGCTTATTAAGACAGTTTGCAGTGCCAAGTATTATAGCTATGCTTGTAAGTGCACTTTATAATATTGTCGACCAATTTTTTATAGGGAGAAGTATTGGAGAGTTAGGAAATGCTGCGACGAATGTGACATTTCCGCTGAGTACTTCTTGCGTAGCAATAGCACTTTTATTAGGAATAGGTGGGGCAGCAGCGTTTAACTTAACGATGGGTGCTGGAGATAGGGAAAAGGCAATTTATTATGTAGGCAATGCGGCTGTATTGCTTTTTGCATGCGGCGTGGTTTTATGTATTTTTGTACAGCTTTTCTTAACACCACTTTTAAAATTTTTCGGTTCACCAGATAATGTGTTAGGTTATGCAAGTAACTATACACGTATTATTTCATTAGGGTTTCCTTTTTTGATTTTTGCTACGGGTGGCGGGCATTTAATTCGGGCAGATGGCAGTCCTAAGTATGCGATGATTTGCAATTTAACAGGTGCTGTTATCAATACTATACTAGACCCTATTTTTATATTTGGCTTGAAATGGGGAATGGTAGGAGCAGGTCTTGCAACAATTATTGGACAAATAGGTTCAAGCTATATGGCATTTCGATATATACGTCATTATAAAACTGTGCAAATTAGAAAAAAGCATTTGGTGCCACAGTGGCAATATGTGAAACGCTTAACAGCGCTGGGAGCTTCCTCATGCTTTAATCAACTGGCTATGATGATTGTTCAGATTGCTATGAATAAATCACTGACTTATTATGGGGCGTTATCTTCCTATGGTCAAGCTATTCCATTAGCTTGTGTAGGGATTATTACTAAGGTAAATCAAGTTTATTTTTCTGTAGTCATAGGATTGTCACAAGGGGTACAACCTATAGCTAGTTTTAACTATGGCGCAAAGCGGTATGACAGGGTAAAAGGTGTTTATCTTTTAGCTATGAAATGTGGTCTAGTGGTTTCTATAATTGCATTTGCACTCTTTCAAGCTATACCAAGACCGATTATTTCAATGTTTGGTTCAGGATCAGAAGCGTATTATAAGTTTGGCATTGAGTATTTTAGGATTTTCTTATTCTTTACTTTTCTTAACTTTATTCAGCCTATTACCTCTACATTTTTTACAGCTATTGGGAAACCACGAAAAGGAATATTCTTATCGCTTACAAGACAGATTTTATTTTTACTGCCACTTATTATGATTTTTCCATTGTTTATGGGGATAGATGGCATTATGTATGCAGGTCCTATAGCTGATCTTATTGCCGCAGCGATATCAATAATAATGGCAAGTGTAGACTTACGTCGTATGGGAAAGGTATCAGAATAATTAAATGAGATAAGGCCTCTTATAAAAGGATTAAGTAATCCGCATATAAGGGGTCTTTTTATTAGAAAGGATTGCGTATAAAATAGTAAGGAAAGGTAAAACGATTTTGGGCTATACTATAGATAACTAAAACTTATAGAGAAACCAACTAAAACCTTGAAATATACATGTACGTAAATAGGTTTTTCACATGACTTAAAAACATGAATAATTAAAATTTATAAATGTGAAATCTATATGTAATAGGAAAGCCTTAATTTAAAGAGAGGAGGAGGTTAAAATATGAATTATAAAAGAATGATTAAAAGCCGTATACTCATTACAGGATTATTAGTGCTTATTCAAGCAGTATGGTTTATTATATTTTTTAATAACTTATTTGAACAGTATGTAGCTATAAATATTACTTTTTCCATCTTAAGCTTTTTGCTTATTTTATATATTGTATCAAAGGACGATAATCCAGATTATAAGATAGGCTGGTTACTTATCATAATGGCACTGCCGTTATTTGGCGCATTATTTTATTTATGCTTTGGTGACAAGAAACCTGTTAAGAAGTTAAGAAGAAAAATTAATAAAGAACATGAAGAAATAGCCGCTAAAGTCACTCAGGATGAGGCAGTTTTAAAAGAGATTGGAGAGCTAGATTATAGAGCACTAGGTATCAACCGATATGTCCTTAGCCGTAGTCAGTACCCTGTTTATAAGGGAAGCGATGTCACATACTTCCAGGTAGGAGAGGACATGTTTGCAGCGATGCTTTGCGAGTTAGAGAAGGCAGAGCACTTTATTTTCATGGAGTATTTTATTATAGCTGAAGGTAAGATGTGGGATGCCATTTTAGAGGTACTTGTTAGGAAGGCTAAAGCGGGGGTAGACATACGTATTTTATATGATGACATGGGGTGCTTAACATTATTACCACCTAAATATGCTAGTTATTTAGAAAGTTTACATCCTAACATTAAATGTAGGAGCTTTAATAAGTTCGTGCCATTTTTATCCCTTGTTATGAATAATAGGGACCATCGAAAGATACTTGTAATAGATGGCCACACGGCATTTAATGGCGGCATTAATTTAGCAGATGAATATATTAATGAAACGCATGAGTTTGGGCACTGGAAAGATGTAGGGGTATGTGTTAAGGGAGAGGCTGTATGGAACTTTACAACCATGTTTTTAGAAATCTGGAATGCCTATCATAAAAAAGAAGAGGATATTAATCAGTTTAGACCTGAAGTCTATGGTAAGATGCCATTTAAGGAAAATGGCTATGTACAGCCATTTGGTGATAATCCATTAGAAGATGAAGCCATAGGAGAAAATATTTACATTGAGATTTTAAATCAAGCAAAGAAATATGTTTATATCTTTACACCCTATTTAATTATTGATAGTAAGATGAAGTCAGCACTTTGTTTAGCGGCTAAGCGAGGGGTAGATGTAAGAATTGTGACGCCTGGTGTGCCAGACAAAAAGATAGTTTATCGTTTAACCAGGTCTTACTATCCACCGCTTTTAGCAGCAGGCGTTAAGATTTATGAATATACACCAGGATTTATTCATGCCAAGGTATTTGTAAGTGATGATGAGTGTGCGGTGGTAGGTACGATTAATATGGATTATAGGAGCTTGTACTTGCATTTCGAATGTGGTACTTATATGTATAGGACAAGTGTCATTGAAGAAATTAAAAAAGATGCCATAGAGACGATTGGCAAGAGCCGAGAAGTCGCACTTATGCAGCATCAAAAAGGTTTGATTTTACGTATATATGACGGTATTTTAAGAGTATTTGCACCCCTGTTTTAAGATAATGCTTCAATATTAGAAGTGATTAAAATAGAAGCGATTAAAATAGAAGTGATTAAAATAGAAGTCATATGAAATAGTCTAAGAAGGTATCATATAAGGAATATTCACTGATAAAGGTATAATGGAGTCCTTTAGAATGTGAATTAACGCTTGTAAATATGATGCCTTTTTTTGCGTATGAAGGCAGAGAAATTGGCTAGGGCATTGACTTTGATAATATGCAGATTAAAATGAAAGTTAAAGACTATAGAAGTATTAAAGCGAGGGAGAAATAGTGAAGACACATGGTCAGATTTCAGAATCATTAATGCTAGGAACCGTTTTAGCCTTATCAGGTGGCTTTATGGATGCCTATACTTATATGGGGAGGGGGCATGTCTTTGCGAATGCACAAACTGGGAATATAATTTTGTTAGGTGTTAATATTTCAGAAGGTAAATGGTTAATGGCATTAAGATATGCATTGCCTGTTTGTGCTTTTTCAGTAGGCATTGCGCTAGCCACTGTTTTAAGGCATTATTTTAAAGATAAAGAGAGACTACATTGGCGACAAATTGCTGTTTTAATGGAGGCAGTTATTTTATGCGTGGTAAGTTTCTTACCCCAATCGGTCAACTTATTAGCCAATAGTTTAGTTTCTTTTGCATGTGGCATACAAGTAGAAAGTTTTAAGAAAATAAGGGGAAATGGTATGGCAACGACTATGTGTATCGGCAACTTACGAACAGCTACCCAGTCTATGTGTACGTATTTTTTGACGAAGGAACAAGCAGCAGGCGAAAGAAGTCTGTTGTTTTATGGCGTGATTCTGATATTTGTAATGGGTGCAATTATTGGAAATAGATTTACGATGCTATGGGGAGAAAAGGCTATTATTGTAAGTGGTATCTTAATGTTAGTAGCCTTTGTAATGATGTTTATTCAAGAAGAAAAATAAAGTATACTAATAAGTAGCATAGCTTATAGCTAGTATATAAACGCAGAATGTAAGAAAAGAGGAATAAAATTATGTATTATGTACCAGATGGCACTAAAAAATGTGGTTATTATGAATGTGAGGAATGTGGTGAACGTTTCTTATCATTACATTTAGAAGAGAATATGGAATGTCCATACTGTGAGAAAGACTTTGACCCAGAGATTGGACCTGATGAAGTAATGGAAGACACCAATGCTATCGCTAGACTTCAAAGAATTCTTGAAGGCGAAGAAGAAATCGAGAAGTGGGATAAACTCTTAAGCCTTGCAATTACTGGTGGAGATGAAGAATGGCTATAATGTCAGAGGTGTAAAAATGAGTCGAAAAGTTAAAATTAATTATTATGATAAGTTTCGCTGCACTGCTGATAAATGTCCATTTAACTGTTGTAAGGAGTGGCGTATAGGCATTGATGAAGAAACACTGGATAAATGGCAAGATGTGAAATTACCAGCTAAAAATGATGACGAAGAAAGTTTGCCAGAACTTAGTTTATGTAGTTGTCTTCAAAAAGAAGCACATGGCTATATTATCGCACATAAAGAAAATAAAGACTGTCCATTTTTAGATGGTAAAAAGCTTTGTAGAATAGTTTCTCAGTTAGGTGAAGCATATTTAGCAGATACATGCACGACTTTCCCAAGACAAATTAATAGTTTTGAAGGGCGCAGAGAATATTCTCTAGATGCATGTTGTCCGGTTGTTATAGATATCATGCATGAGGAAAAAGAGTCTATTACATTTATAAAAGAAGGAAGTAGCATAATAGAGGAAGATTTGTTAGAAAGCGTAAGAGATATGATGCTTGAGCTTATAGGTGCAGAAGATTATACCATTCCTGAACGCATGATGATGATTTTTTATGCGCTACTTGACCTTTTAAGACAAAGAAAGCTTACAGCTAATCACCTGAGTAGATGTAAGACAAAGGCATATTTAGATGAGCTTGCTACAGCTATTCGTAACATGCCATTTGATGCGATGGAAAGTATCATTGAACGCAATGAACTATTCTTAGATGTAGTGGACAATTACCGAAGAAATGGACTTTATGTAGCGTATTTAGAAGGCATCTCTGAAATTAGTGAAAGCCTAGAAGATGAATACTGCGATGATGAACTTATTGAGATTAATGCGCTCTTTGAAGCACAGTTTATAAAATATGAAAACCTAATGAAAAACTATTTAATTGCAGAAATCTTTGGTAATACTTTAATGCCAGAATCTACTCTGGAAGATTTAGTAGTAGCCTTTGAGTGGATTGCTATGGAATATGTTGCAGTAAGACAAGCTATTTTTTTGAAATGGTTAAAAGAGGGTAGCAAGGAACTGACATATGAGATGGTACGTGACTATATGATGATTATTGCAAGGGTTACTGGTTATGACCAAGAAGACATTAGAGAGTATCTTGAAAATAGTTTTGAAAGCGTTGTGTGGGAATGGGGGTATCTAGCCCTTATCATTGGAAATGATGAAATATAGAATGTGAAGTTGAATATTTATTATTAAAAGGAGCTGTATTTTACAACAGCTCCTTATTTTATTGAGTAGGAAAATTCGATTTTTAACTGTACTACATCATAGATAATGCGGTGTGAGTTGCTTTATCATAGGGAGTAAAGTGGGATTTTAATTATTTGGAATAAGTAATGTTTGCCCTACATAGATCATATTTGGATTACTAATGTGATTCATACGGACTAAAGTAGCAACAGTAGTATCATACGATAAAGCAATTTCAGATAAGGTATCACCAGATTGAACGATATAAGTGAAGTAGGAAGAAGCGGAAGAAGAATAATTATTTTGGGGTATACGAAGCGTTTCACCTATATAAATAAGATTAGGATTTGAAATATTATTGAGGGCAACTAGTGTATGAACGGTAGTCCCATAATATACGGCTATACCAGATAGGGTATCACCTGATTGTACAATATAAGTAAATGTAGATGAATGAGAGGTAGTTGGGCTTGATGGTGTAGAGGAAGAGCTAGTAGTGGGGATAAGCAAATTTTGCCCTATATAAATAAGATTAGGGTTTTGAATATTATTAAGGGTAACAAGGGTATTAACAGTCGTATTAAATTCATCAGCAATGCCAGAAAGGGTATTACCAGCTTGCACTGTATAGGTAAAAAAGTTATTTGAGGATGAAGTGTGGGATGTAGAAGAGGAAGAATGTGACGTAGAAGGGGAGGAAGTATGGTGAGAAGGAGTTATAAAAATAGTATCTTTAAAATAATCTAAGTCAACATTACCAGAAATACCATTTACAGAACCTGTATCACTATATTGGAAACCAGCCCAACTTTGCCATTGACCGATACTGCTAGGAGAACTCACTCCATAATTAGCGACCCAAAGTGGATAATTAGTGAGTGCATTATCCCATAAGTTAGCCGCATTACTGGCATCGCTATAAACCATAGGTTCAATATTTAGAAGGGACTCAAGTGTTTGAAGATAAGTAAGTGCTATTTGATTAATTTCCCAGTTAGACAGTGAAGAAAAGCTTTCAAAGTCCATAACAGGGATGCAATCCATATGTTTGTCTTTTATAAGAGAAGCAAAAAATTTTGCTTGTTCTTGAGCTTCTTGAGTATTTGTAGCAGTAATATAATGATAAAAACCAATCTTAAGACCAGCATTTAGGGCGCCATTGTAATGAGAAATGAAATAAGGATCGACATAACTGCTACCTTCAGCAGCACGAATATAGACAACATCAATGCCAGAATCTTGAACCGCCTCAAAGTCAATAGAACCTTCCCAAACGCTTACATCAATACCAGACAATACTTGAGCAGAAACCTTAGGAGAAAATGTTAGAAATAAAAAGCAGCATAAAAATGATAACATGAAACAAAAAAAGTTACGTTTTGACATAAGAACACCTCCTAGAATTCATAATATGAAAACCGGGACAATAAGTGACTATAGATTTTGCAGTTATAAATTTTAGTTATTATATAGATTTCACATTTATAAATTTTAATTATTCATGTTTTTAAGTCATGTGAAATCATTGTGAGAAAACAACTTACCTAACTGTATATTTCAAGTTTTTAGCTGGTTTCTCTATAGTTTTGAGTCATGTGAAGTCATGGAGAGAAATCTATTTATCTCCATGTACATTTCAAGGTTTTAGTTGTTTCCTCTCTCTATATAAATTGAAATAGAATATTGATGAATATTAAAATAAAGTGTAAACTATTATAAAAGATTTTGAAAAATTAAGAAGGGAAAATTGCTATGCCTATTACAGAACTTTTAGAACAAAATAGTAAGCAGTACGGAAATGATATTTGTCTTGTAGAAATTAATCCAGAGGTAAAAGAAAAAAGGCGTGTCACATGGAAAGAATATGAGCTGATGGAGCCCAATCCCGTAACACATTATCGCAGAGAAATTACTTGGCATGTTTTTAATGAAAAAGCTAATCGTTTTGCGAATCTTTTACTTGAGCGAGGTATTGAAAAAGGAGATAAAGTTGGAATTCTATTAATGAATTGTTTAGAATGGCTTCCTATTTACTTTGGGATTTTAAAAACAGGGGCACTGGCAGTACCGCTTAACTTTAGATATGCACCTGATGAGATTAAATATTGTGTAGAGCTTGCAGAAGTAGATATCTTAGTTTTTGGCCCAGAATTCATTGGTCGTGTAGAAGAGATTGCAGATGAAATCAGTAAAAATAGATTATTATTTTATGTGGGTGCAAACTGTCCAACCTTTGCGGAAGATTATGTAGCACTTACAGCAAACTGTTCAAGTAAAACACCAGATATTCATTTAACGGATGATGATGATGCAGCTATTTACTTTTCATCAGGGACAACAGGTTTTCCAAAAGCAATTTTACATAAGCATAGAAGTTTAATGCACTCTGCAAGGGTAGAGCAAAATCATCATGGACAAACAAAGGATGATGTATTTTTATGTATTCCACCACTTTATCATACAGGCGCTAAGATGCACTGGTTTGGCAGCCTGATTTCAGGTGGAAAGGCAGTGTTACTTAGAAGTACGAAACCAGAATTTATATTGCAGGCTGTCTCAAAAGAAAAATGTACAATCGTATGGCTTTTAGTACCTTGGGCACAAGATATATTAGAGGCAATAGAGCGCGGTGATGTAAATCTTGAAGCGTATGAATTATCACAGTGGCGTCTGATGCATATAGGTGCGCAGCCAGTGCCACCGAGCTTAATCAGTAAATGGATGGAATACTTCCCAAATCATCAGTATGATACAAATTATGGTTTAAGTGAATCTATAGGCCCAGGCTGTGTACATTTAGGCGTAGAAAATGTACATAAAGTAGGTACAATCGGTAAAGCGGGTTATGGATGGGAAGTTAAGATTGTAGATGAAAAAGGGGAAAGGGTAAAACAGGGCCAAGTAGGAGAGTTAGTGGTAAAAGGGCCTGGTGTAATGAGTTGTTATTATCATGATGAAAGGGCAACTAAAGAAGTTTTGAAAGATGGATGGCTCTTTACAGGTGATATGGCAGAAGAAGATGAAGATGGATTTATCCTACTAGTAGACCGTAAGAAAGATGTCATTATTAGCGGTGGCGAGAACTTATATCCAGTTCAAATTGAAGACTTTATTCGTATGAATGAGGCAGTTCATGATGTAGCTGTTATTGGGCTTCCTGATAAACGTTTAGGTGAGATTGCAGCAGCAATTATTGAGGTGAAACCAGGATATCACTTAACAGAAAATGAAGTGAATACATTCTGTATGAAACTTCCACGTTATAAACGACCACGTAAGGTATTCTTTGAAGATATTCCAAGAAACCCTACAGGAAAAATTGAAAAAAATACCCTTAGAAAAATGTTCTGTACGGAGAACTTGGTGGAGGCACAAAATCGCGGGTAAGAAGTATAAGGCTGAGGCACAAAAGGTGCCTCAGCTTTTTTGTGTAGAGATGGGCAGGAATAACTAAAAAGTATATCTGGAGATTTCAATATTTTAACACTTGGATTTCAAGAAACTATCACTTTGGGTGGATACATTAGAGAAGTAGGATTGCTAAAGAAAGAACAGGTGTTGTGCATGGAAAATAGGAGATGGGTGGTTGTGGTTATTCCAGCTTATGAGCCAGATGAGAAGCTTGTGGAACTTGTAAGGCAGTTAAGGGTACGAAGCAGTTATAAGATAGTAGTAGTAGATGATGGCAGCGGCATAGATTATAAAGACATTTTTGAGCAGGTAGGGAAATATGCAAAGGTACTTTCGTATGCAAAGAATAAGGGAAAGGGGTATGCACTAAAGACTGCTTTTAAGTGGGTGAAGGAAGTGTATGGCGAGGCGGTAAGTATTGTAACGGCGGATGCAGATGGACAGCATCGCTTGGAAGATATTGCAGCAGTGGTAAGTGTAGCTGAAGTAAGGCACAATGCATTGGTACTTGGAAGCCGTGCTTTTAATGGAAAGGTACCCTTTAAAAGTTTGTTAGGAAATAAGATGACTTCTTTAGTTTTTTATTTAGCATCAGGCGTTAAGGTGAAAGATACTCAGACAGGATTAAGGGCTTTTGATGGGAGCAATCTAGAAGAATGTATAAACATACCTGGTGAACGTTATGAGTATGAAATGAATATGCTAATGGATTGGGCGAAGAAAAAGAGAAATATTTATGAGCAGTTAATAGAAACCATTTATATGAATGATAATAAGGGCTCTCATTTTCATCCAATAAGAGATTCTTTTAGGATTTATAAAGAAATTTTTAAATTTAGCTGTTCATCCTTTGTCTCTTTTGTAGCGGACTATATTTTATATGTCGTATTGACATTTGTCACACAAGGGATGGGGGTACAGATGAGCTTGTGGGTGAGTAATATAGGTGCAAGGCTTATAAGCGGTATGCTTAATTATGAACTCAATCGCAGGTTTGTTTTTAAGAGTAAGGAGCGCAGTATTAGGACAGCAGGAGAATATATTCTTTTAGCAGTGAGTATTCTGGCTTTAAATACGGTACTTTTAACTTTTTTAGTAGAGACCATGCTACCTAATAAATTTATAGCTAAGGTTGTTGTGGAATGTATATTATTTATCTTGAGTCTCACTATACAAAAGAAGATTATCTTTAGAAAAAGAAACATAAAAAAGGTACATTGTTAGAGGAGGAGAGAAATGGGCGAGAAGAAAAGGTGGCCTTATTGTTGGGCAATTTTTTATGGCATAACGTTGATGAGCTTTACGTCTTTTGTGCTTTTAAAAACTTTCGTTGTTAGATCGACGAATACAGTAGAAGCTAAAAATAATGGGATTTATGTTGCAAAGGAAGAAAAGGAAGCAACTGAAGATAAGGCCACAACGGATTTACAGAAAGTAGATACCAGTAGTGCATTAAGTGAGGGAGATAGTAGGCGTTATGAGGATGAGAATATGTGTATTAGTATTGAAACTAAGCGGGTAGAAGATACAACTGTTTATATTGCAGATATACAGATAAGTGATATAACGTATTTAAAAACTGCATTAGCAGAAAATACGTATGGTAGAAATATAAAAGAGACAACCTCTAAGATGGCAGAAGAAAATAAGGCTATTTTAGCTATTAATGGAGATTATTATGGTTTTAGAGATTATGGCTATGTACTTCGTAATGGGATGCTTTATCGCGCAAGTTATGGTGATGGGGATGATGAGGCCTTTGTAATTTATGAAGATGGTAGCTGTGAAACTGTAACAGAAAGTGAGAGGAGTGCAGAAGATTTACTAAGTAAGGGGGCAGTTCAAATTTTATCTTTTGGTCCAGGCTTAATAAAAGATGGTGAGATAGCCATTAGCGAGAATGAAGAAGTAGATCGTGCCAAGACTAGTAATCCTAGAACGGCCATTGGTATGATAAGTCCACTGCATTATATCATTGTGGTATCTGATGGCAGAACATCTGAGAGCGAAGGACTTACCTTATATGAGTTGGCGGGCGTTATGAAAGAAGCAGGTTGCACGCAGGCCTATAACTTAGATGGTGGGGGTTCATCTACTTTATGGTTTAAAGGAGAAATAATCAATAATCCTACAGATGGCAGAAAAACAGGTGAACGTGAGGTGAGTGATATTGTCTACATTGGTTAAAAAGAAAAGGACGAATATACAAAAAGGGATAATGAGTATGAGTGGTGTAACTGTATTCTGCCTGCTCTTTGCTATTATTTATAATTATTTTGGTCATGGGGTACATTCGGTCCATATGGATTATATGTTTTTATATCCGCTTATTTTAGGTGTTTTGTTTTATGTAAATTTAAATCAGATACTACAGGTTAAAGTGGTTTCAAGACTTTTCTTTAATACGTATAATTCAGGTATAGTAACACTGATAATAGGGAGTATGTTAAAGGGCATTTTTGAAATTGCAGGTACAAGTTCACCATATACAAGAATATATATGTGGGTAGGAATAGGGCTTATACTTATAGGCATTATATCTTATTTGATAAGTTATATCATAGAGTAAACTAGGGAGATTATAAAATCATCAATGATTTTGTAATCTCCCTTTGAGCGTATTGGTGATTGGTTTTGAATAAATAGAAAACAAAGAAAATTTATGTTATGCTAAGAGGTGAAGAAATGATATAGTTAAGAGATTTAAGGAGAGATAGTGTGAAGAAGAAAAGAATGCTTAATGAAACGCATATACTGAGATTTTCAGTAGGTGCAGGGCTAGTAATAGCGATTTTAGAGGTGATTTTAAGTTTTACGACGCATTCACAGGCTATTTTAATGGATGGTGTATTTGATACAGCGGAAGGAATCGTGGCAGGGCTTTTTGTATTATTATTGCCGCTTATATATAAACCTGAGACGGAGAAGAGGCCTTATGGTTATGCCCAGTTAGAAAGCATATTTATGATTGGAAAAGGATGTGCACTAGCAACTATTACCATTCAGCTTATTATAGATAATATTAGAATCATGATGTCAGGTGGGAGAGTGGTCAATTCATTAGTTGTAGGCGCCTTTGAATTATTTGTGTGTGGCTTTAGTATTGTAGTGTTATATTTTTTAAAGCATATGAATAAGCATATGAATTCTTTAGTAGTAGATGCAGAGATTCTATCATGGAAGATAGATATATTTTGCTGTTTAGGTGTGGGATTGGCCTTTATTTTAGAGATTTTTTTAAATGGAACATCAGTAGCTTTTATGTGTCAGTATGTAGACCAGGTGGTGGCTATTGTACTGGCATTATGTATGTTGCCACAACCTATAAAGATGGTTATTGACTCTCTAAGAAGTATTGTGCTATTAGCGCCTAAGGAAGAAGTTGTAGAACGAATCAAGGAAGTTGCGAATAATAAGGTGGCGGGAACAGGTACGGAGATTACCTTCTGTGACTGTGTACAGACGGGGCGCCAGATATGGGTAGATATATATGTGAGAAGCAAGGAAAATGCCTTGAATGTAGATTATCTTAAGGAACTAAGAAGTCATATGCTTGAAAATTTACAAGAGGAAATTGAAGATATACATTTAGACATTACACTAGATTTAGATTAGTGATTTAGTTATTGATAGTACAAACTTAACTATAGCTGAGACGGCTAAAAAGGTAGATGCATTTTTACAAAGTATTAAAGAGAAATAAAGACAATGTACATAAAATCTTTAGAAACAATTTATAGTATAAAAGTATGTTTATAAAATTTATATGTTTTTTGGTAGGAGGAGGGTATGTCACAAGCAACAAAGAAGGCATTGGCTGCATCATTAAAGAAACTATTAACGAAGAAGACGCTAGATAAAATAACGATTATTGACATTGTTCAAGATTGTGAAGTAAATAGGCAGACATTTTATTATCACTTTCAAGATATTTATGATTTGATTGAGTGGATATTTGCGGTAGATGCGGATAAGGCCTTGAATGGGAAGAAAACATATGATACATGGCAACAAGGCTTTTTACAAATCTTTGAATATGCACAGGAAAATAAGTCATTTATTATGAATGCATATCATTCAATAAGCAAGGAAAGATTAGAATACTATCTTCATAAAGTAACATATGATTTGTTAATTAATGTTGTTGAAGAAAAGGCTGTAGGAATGCATGTGAGAGATGATGATAAAAAGTTTATTGCAGACTTTTATAAATTTGGTTTCGTGGGCTTGATATTAGAATGGATACGTGGGGGGATGAAAGAAGACCCTGAGGAAATTATTAAACATCTAAGCACATTAATTCAAGGCGATTTTACAAGAGCACTTGAGAAATATCGCATGAATTATAGGATGAGTGAAAGAAGGCATTGATTTAGATATATCTCTTAATTTAGATAGTATACTATCATATTTAACAAAAATTAATTTAAAGAAAGTGTGATAAACATTATTAAAGTGTTTATCACACTTTTTGCGTTTAAGTGGGAAATTTTTGTAATAATTAATGGAATCGTTAAATAAGCTATGTAAGGAAGAAGTTACTGTTTTATAAATGTACAAAGCCGCCTAAGCAAAAAAAGTGTAACAGAGATGGAAAAGGGGAGAGAAAAAATGGAGAAGGTTAAAGGTAAGTTTCGAAAAGTAGTCATGTATTTACTAGATGTGCTAATAGTAAATATAGCGTTTTTAAGCACGTTACTGTTAAGGTTCGATGGGGATATTCCAGCAGAATATCAGCAATTGTACATAAAGAACATTCTTATCTTAACACCTATTTTAATAATAACATTTTACTTCTTTGGCTTATATAAGAGTCTGTGGAATTATGCCAGTATTGGAGAAGTATACTTGTTGGCACTAGCATGTGTCGTGGGTGATGGATTATTTATGATTGCAGATACATTAGGCGGTGGTTTATTTCCAAGGTCGATTTATATTTTATATCCCATTATTTTAACAGCTATGCTACTGGCTGTACGTATTAGTTATCGCATTATTAGAAAGGTGGGAAATGAAGTATATAGTAAAAAGGATGATACAGCTAAGCGCGTCATGTTAGTGGGGGCTGGCGAGGCGGCAGCTTTTATCATTAAGGACTTTGAAATTAATAGGCAAATTACAGATAGGATTGTCGTTTGTGTCGATGATAATGTAGACAAGCAGGGACAAAAATTAAAGGGCATACCAATTAAAGGAAAGATAGAAGATGTAGGACGTCTATCTAATCAGTATAAGGTTGATGAAATTATTATTGCAATTCCTTCAGCTTCAATGAAGCGTAAGAGTGAAGTTATTGCAATTTGTAAGGAAACAGGATGTGAACTTAAGATTTTCCCTGGCATTGAAGCACTTTTAAATGAACCACAGGAAGTAACTTCAATCCTAAGAGATGTAAGACCAGAAGACTTACTGGGTAGGGAAGAAATTAAGTTCAACAATAAAAAGTTAAAACAAGTTTTAGGCGATAAGATTGTTATGGTGACAGGCGGTGGCGGAAGTATTGGTAGTGAGTTATGTAGACAGATTATTAGTTTTGCACCCAAGTTACTTGTTATACTAGATATTTATGAAAATAATGCCTATGACTTACAGATGGAACTTTTGCAAAATGGTATTCCTAAGGAACAGATGCGTGTCGTTATTGCTTCTGTTCGTGATAAAGAGAAGTTAGAGGAAGTATTTGAAGAGTATAGACCTGAAATTATTTTTCATGCGGCAGCACATAAACATGTGCCACTTATGGAAGATAATCCATCTGAGGCAATTAAGAATAATGTTTTCGGTACAATGAATGTCGCACAATGTGCTGTGAAATATAAGGTCAAAAAATTTATAATGGTATCCACAGATAAAGCAGTTAATCCAACCAATGTTATGGGTGCCACAAAACGTTTATGTGAAATGATTATTCAAGCAATAAATGAGACAACTAAGACAACGGATTTTGTCGCAGTGCGCTTTGGAAATGTTTTAGGCAGTAATGGCAGTGTTATTCCATTATTTAAGCGACAATTACAGGCTGGAGGGCCACTTACAGTTACAGATCCAGAAATTATTCGTTACTTTATGACGATTCCAGAAGCCGTAAGACTTATTCTAGAAGCAACATCTTTTGCGACAGGTGGAGAAATATTTGTACTAGATATGGGAAAACCAGTTAAGATTCTAGATTTAGCCAAAAACTTTATTAGGCTTTCAGGATTAGTACCTGATAAAGATATTAAAATTAAATTTACAGGGTTAAGACCAGGCGAAAAGCTTTATGAAGAGCTTCTAATGGATGAAGAAGGTTTGCAGAAGACGTGCTCAGATAAGATTTTTGTTGGTAAACCTGGTACCATTGATTATATACAGCTGAGTAAGTATATTGAAGAATTAAGAGAAGTTGTACAAAATCACGGAGACATTAAAAAAGCACTGATGGAAGTCGTACCAACCTATAGAACTTTAGATTATAGAGAACAAATGGGTTAATGTAGAAACTAAAATGAGAGTGATATACTTAGTAATAAAGGGGCTACTACGGTAGCTCTTTTTTTACATGGGTTGAAATGCAAGATTGAATATTTGAAACAAATTATTGAAAAGTAAAAATTTTGGTGTTATATTCATGTTAATAAATTATATTTGTTTGTGTGAAGAACTCTTAGTTTGTGAATTTATAAAATGGAGGATGATACACATGGCAAATATAATTTTTTTAGTTGTGCTATTTTTAGCAAATGCGGTGCAAGCAATCACAGGATTTGCAGGAACAGTGTTAGCAATGCCGCCATCCATATTACTTATAGGGATGGATGAAGCAAAGGTAGTTTTAAATGCTATGGCATGGCTTTCGGGACTTATTATCGCAGTGCAAAACTGCAAAGATATTAATTTTAAAGAATTAGGTAAAATGATTGCCTTGATGTTTATTGGCATGATTATAGGAATGAAGGTTTATGAAATACTACCAGCAAATCAGCTTTTAATTATTTATGGCGTAGTTGTTATTTTAATAGGACTTAAGAATTTATGTATCAAAAAGACATTTCAGCTTAATAAGGTCATATGTCTATTAATATTATTAGCAGCTGGAGTGATGCATGGGATGTTTGTATCAGGTGGTGCCCTTTTGGTGATTTATGCAGTACAGGCTTTAAAGGATAAAAATGAGTTTCGTGCAACAGTGGCACCTATCTGGGTAATCTTAAATACATTCATGATGTTTAGCTACATGCGAGGAGGACTTGTAAGTGAGGCAAGCCTTCAGCTTATAGGAGTAAGTATTATACCTCTTTTTTTAGCTATATGGATAGGAAATAAACTGCAGAAGAAGATTAATCAAAAGGTATTCTTAAATTTAACTTATGGGCTGCTTATGATTTCAGGTTTATCTATTATCATTTAAGAATACTAGAACAGAGGACATTGAATAAGAGGGGGAAAAGATATGGCAATTATTTTACGCGATGTATTAGAAAAGTTGCATGATGTGGAGATTACCTTAGTGGGCGGAGAAGAAGGTCTTGATAATGTGGTAACCTGGGTGCATATGGTAGAGAATGAGGAAATCTCAGATTTTCTAAGAGGTGGAGAAATTACCTTTACAACGGGGATAGGATTAGGTGATAAGCTAGACTTAATCACACTGGTAAAAGCAGTATACCGCAATAGCGCCAGTGGAATGGTGATTAATATTGGACCTTTTATTAAAGAGATTCCAAAGGAAATTGGGGAATTTGCAGATGCAAATAAATTCCCTATTTTTATGGTACCTTGGCATGTACATATGGCAGAAATGATGCGCATTATATCCTTTGATATTACCAATTCAGAGAGGGAGAATATGGAACTTGAGGTAGCTATGAAAAATGCTATTACATCCCCACATCAGAAGGAGCTTTATGTCGAGCAGCTTAGCAGTAAGATGCTTATGCCAGAATGGCACTATGAAGTGGCGCTTATAGAAGTTGTAGCCAGTAAGAGTGGACTCTTAATAGGGGATAAGAAACTAGAAGCATATAAGAATACGTTACAGAATTTACTCATTCAGCATCATAGAGATTCTGTTATTTTAAAGATTGGAAATCGTTTAGTCGTTGTAATGGCTAACTATGCCAAGGAAGATATTAAACCAGCAATATTGAAGATGAAAGAGAAGTTTGCCTATGTGCTAGGAAAGGGAGAAATCTGTATGTGCGGTGTAGGTGGTGAGGTTAAAAACATTAGCAATGTGCATAAAAGTTATAAGCAAGCTATAAAGGTACTTAAGCTGGTAAGAGCGCTAAGTAGCAAGGAAGACATTGCTTTTTATGATGATTTAGGAACATATAAATTACTTATAGCAATTGAAGATAAAGAGGTGATTGAGGCGTATTACAAAGAAACTATTGAGCCTATTGCGCGCTATGATAGTTTTAATCAATCTGATCTGAGGGCTATTTTGGAAAGTTATTTACGTCATAGTGGTAGTGTAAAAGATACAGCGGAAGAAATGTTTATTCATCGCAATACAGTCAATTATAAAATCAAGAAGATTGAAGAGCTGCTTCAACTGGATTTATCGAATTTAGATAATCGGATTAAGCTCACTATGGGGTTAATGGTGGATAATTTATATAGTGAGTAAGGAAAAATGAAAGATGACAAGTAAGACAGGAGAGGTTCGCGTGAACAAGGGGGAGTGTAGTGGTGGACAGAGGCTATTGTGCTGAAGCACAATAAAGTTTGTGCCTTACAACCTTGAATAATTTCAGGGAAGTGATATGATAAAGCTATCAAACACAAACAAATATATAAACGAGACAATGGAGTCTAAACTTACAAAAAGTGAGTTTGGGCTCCTTTTTGTTTTAAAAAATAGGAGGGTTTTAGTTATGAGTGAAATGACAGGAAAAGAAATCGCAAAAATGCATGGTCAATACGTAATGCAATCTTGGTCAAAATCAGGAGGAGAGCCAATTCCAGTAGAAAGAGCAGAAGGAATCTATTTCTGGGATTACGAAGGTAAGAAATATGCAGATATGTCTTCATTATTAGTTTGCTCTAACTTAGGACATCAAAATAGAGAAATCGTAAATGCAATTAAAGAACAAGCAGATAAGATGTGCTTTATGGCACCAGCTTATGCAACAGAGCCTAAATCTAAGCTTGCTAAACTTTTAGTAGAAGTAGCAGGTGAGGATACATACAAAAGAGTATTTTTTACAAATGGTGGCGCAGAGTCTAATGAAAATGCTATTAAAATGGCACGTATGGTAACAGGAAGAAGCAAAATTTTTAGCTGCTATAGAAGTTATCATGGGGCAACCCTTGGTGCTTCTAATGCATCAGGGGACTGGCGAAGATTTGCTGCTGAGATTGGTGGTGCTAATGGATTCGTGAAGTTCATGAACCCACATATGTATCAAGATGGCTATACAAGAGGTGTGGATGATGCAGCTTGTACAGCATTTTACCTTAAACAATTAGACACACAACTTCATTATGAAGGGACAGAAAATGTAGCAGCTATTATTATGGAGAGCATCGTTGGTGCAAATGGTGTACTTCTTCCACCAGATGGTTATATGGAGGGGGTAAGAGCACTTTGTGATAAATATGGTATCATGCTGATTTGTGATGAAGTTATGGCAGGCTTTGGCCGTACAGGCAAAATGTTTGCTTGGCAAAACTACGATATCAAGCCAGATATGATTACATTTGCAAAAGGTGTAACTTGTGGATATGTCCAATTAGGCGGCGTAATCGTTAATGAAAAAGTGGCTAAATACTTTGAAGAAAATGTACTTCAATGTGGTTTAACTTATAGTGGTCATACTCTAGCTTGTGCCGCTGGGGTGGCATCAGTTAATTATTATTTAGAACATCATATATGTGAGCATGTTATGGAAATGAGTAAAATCTTATCAGAGTTCTTAAATAAAATGGTAGAAAAGCATGACTGCGTTGGGGAAGCAAGATGTATCGGTTTATTCGCAGCACTTGAGATTGTTAAAAATAAAGAAACGAGAGAACCGATGCAGGCTTATGGTGAACATGGGCCAGTGATGCCAAGCATTATGACAGAACTTAAAAAACGTGGTTTCTCAACATTCGGACGTGAAAATAACGTAAATATTTGTCCACCGCTTATTATAACCAAAGAAGAACTAGAAGAATATCTGCCTATCCTAGATGAAGTCTTAACATGGGTTGATGAAACTTACTTAGCATAATGGAATACGTCAAAGGTCAGATCAAGTAAGAGCCAGTGCATCTGACCTTTGGCAATAAATTGTAAATGAGGAGGAAGATATAATGTGGGATTATTTACAACCAGTAAAAATAAGATTTGGTGAAGGGAGAGTCTCTGAAATTAGACAATTAGCACAGGACTTAGGTTGCAGCAATGGCCTTTTAGTGGCTGACCCATTCTTTGCAAAAAGTGGCTTGGCTGATAAAATCGTAGCCCAAAGTGAAGGCACCTTAACCAGCATTTTTTCAGAAGTGTCCCCAAATCCTGATGTAACGGAAGTTGATAGCTGTGCCAAGATGATTCGTGATAAAAAGATAGAATTTGTTGTTGCACTTGGCGGTGGCAGTGCTATGGATCTTGCAAAAGCAGCTGCGAGTGTATGTAAAACCAATGAATCTATCAGAGTGTATCATGGGACAGGTGTGGCGATTAAAGGAGAGCATTTACCATTAATTGCAGTACCGACAACCGCTGGGACGGGGAGTGAAGTAACTTGCGTATCAGTACTTACGGATCATGCCAATGGAAAGAAATCACCTATTGTATCAGATAATTTCTTCCCAACCTTTGCAATCATTGACCCCGAGCTTACTTATTCAATGCCACCAAAGGTAACGGCAGGTACGGGTATTGATGTATTGGCACATGCTTTAGAAGGTTTCTGGAGCAAAGGACATCAACCTATTTGTGATGCTTGTGCATTACATGCAGCAGATTTGGTTTTTAAATATTTGTTCCGTGCTTATGAAAATCCAGAAGATAAAGAGGCGAGGGCAAAAATGTGTGAAGCTTCTGTTGTTGCTGGTCTTGCATTTACATTACCAAAAACAACGGCATCCCATGCTTGTTCATTCCCACTTACAAATATTCATCACATACCACATGGAGAAGCTTGTGGCCTGACGTTAGATTACTTTGCAAAAATTAATGCAAAAGCAGAGGATGGGAGATTAGATGAATTTGCTAGACGGTTAGGGTTTGAAAATACAGAGGATATGGCTGAGGCAATTCATGAATTAAAGGCTAAAATGGGGCTTAGAAATAATCTTGCAGATTTAAATTTAACAGATGAACAAGTAGCGGAGTTAGTACAAATCAGTCGTCATCCTAACTTATATAACAACCCTGTAGATATTACAGATGAGATGTTAGATGAAATGTATCAAAGTATGCGATAAATATTAATTAAGACAGACCTATTAAAACAAAGGTGTTTGAAGGTATATTTCCTGACGCCTTTGTTTTGATATATAGAAAGGTGGAGTAGAGATGAAATTAGTTACGGCAATTGTACGTCCAGAAAAAGCTGGATTAGTGATAGAAGCACTTTCTGATGCAGGTTATAACGCCTTTTCTAAGTGGAGCGTTTCAGGTAGAGGAAAGCAAAAGGGAATTCAAGTAGGAGAAGTTTTTTATGAAGAGATGCCTAAGAAGATGCTTTATGTAGCGGTGGAAGATGATGAGAAAGATGAAGTAGTTGACATCATCATACACAGTGCTAAAAGTGGAGAAAAAGGCAGTTCTGGAGATGGAAGAATCTTTGTTGCTGATATTGAAGAGGCCTATACGATTAGTGAACAGTAGAAAAAAGAAGCAAAAGATGAAAAGCAGAGGGCAGTAAAAAATAGGGTAATGTGGGGAAGAGAAGACTGTTAAGAGAATAAGAGGGTTAGGAGGATGTGTATGGCGGAGAATGGAAAAAAGCGATCAACTTTAGAGAAGTCTTTGGGACCTGGAGCGATTTGGGCTGTGGCTGTTGGATCAATTATAGGATGGGGATGCTTTATTCAAGGTTCTAACTGGACAGTGAGAGCTGGCGGCCCCTTACCGTTGCTATTAGGTTTTTTAGTAGGTGGTCTACTTATGATTGTAGTAGGATATAGCTATGCCTATATGATTGCTAAATTTCCTGTAGCAGGGGGCGAGTTTGCTTATGCTTATAAGGGATTTGGGAGGACTGCGGCCTATATATGTGGATGGATGCTATCTTTGGGGTATTTATCCATTGTTGCATTAAATGCTACAGCATTGCCTGTACTTGCGGGTTATATATTCCCAGGCGTTTTTAACAGGGGATATCTATATACGATTGCTGGATATGATGTATATGCAGGAGAAGTAGCACTTTCATGTTTCTTTATTGTATTATTTGGGATTATGAATTATCGTGGGGTTAAATCAGTCGGTAAATTGCAGCTGGCAATGGTGCTTATAATGTGTGGTGCCGTTGTGGTTTCTGTACTAGGAACCGTTGCAACAGGTAATTTTAAGGTAGACCATTTAATGCCTCTTTCTGGCGCGGATGGCAAAAGCTTTGGTAGTGGATTTATTTCAATACTGGCATTGGCGCCTTTCTTATATGTAGGGTTTGACTGTATTCCACAAGCTGCTGAAGAATATAGTTTTTCACCTAAGAAATCTAAGATGCTGATTTGCTCTGCATTAGTAGTTGGTGCATTAATTTATGCATCTATGGCAGTTGTTACAGATTGCGTGGTTCCTTGGACGGAGGTTCAAAATTTAACAGATGTGACAGGCAGTACGGTCAAATGGCATACTGGGGCAGTATTAGAAATGGCTATGGGTAGAGCTGGAGTTGCTTTCGTGGCACTGGCAGTATGTATGGGGATTTTTACAGGAATGAATGGATTTTTTATGACCTCTAGTCGTTTGCTTTTTGGTATGGCGAGGGCTAAAATGTTGCCTCATGCATTTGGAAAGATTCATAAAAAATATAATACACCTGGGGCATGCGTTATTTTTACACTATGTATTTGCAGCATTTGTCCATTCTTTGGACGTGAAGTAATTAGCTGGGTTGTAGATATGTGTTCGGTAGGAACAGCATTTGGTTATTTCTTCACATGTGCTGGGGCCTATATTTTAATCAAAAAGTATGGTGACCCAACAGATGAAAATAGAATTCATCCAGCAGTAGCTATTTTAGGGTGTGTCATTTCAGTAGCTATTTTATTACTTCTTATTGTCCCTGGTTCACCAGCTTGCATGGTAAAAGAAAGCTGGATTGCACTTGCAGGTTGGGTAGCAATGGGAACGCTATTTTATTATGTTTCAAGAAGAAGGTTTATGAAGGTACCAAAGCGAGATATGGATTACTTAATATTAGGCAATGTACAAGTTAACCGTGGTAGAAGAAGTGGCAAAGCGGTATCAGAAGGAAAAATTGTAGGGGAATTAGTTATTAAATAATAAAAAAGTGAAGTGTGTGCTAAAAGAAAAAGCGTAAATCTTGACCTTGAGCCCCACTTCATTTTTTTGTGATGTTACAAGGTAGGGGCAATGCATAATTTCACATGAGCAAAGTTTAATGCATAACCAAAGCTTGAAGGTAATGGGGATTAAAAAAGAAAATATAAAATGATATAATTTAGAATATATAAAAAATAAGTTTATATAGAGAGAAATCAACTAAAAACTTGAAATATACATGTAGGTAAGTTGGTTTCTCCCAATGATTTCACATGGCTAAAGACTATGCATCACTAAAGTTTATAAATGTGAAATCTATAGAGAAATCAGCTAAAAACTTGAAAGGTACATGTAGGTAAATAGGTTTCTCCCAATGATTTCACATGACTAAAGACTATGCATTACTAAAGTTTATAAATGTGAAATCTATAGAAAAATAAGATGAGTTGAAGGAGCGAATTAAATGAAAATATTAGTTTTAGGCAATCAGAAACGTTATGAAAAGTACATGCCGGATGTATCACTTGCAAGAGCGTGTGAATTAATTTATTGCCCATGCGGTACAAGTGAAACTCAAATTATAGAGATAGGCAAGGCGGCAGATATTATTTTTGCAGATGCTATTAGCCCTGTGACTAAGTATATGATAGACCATTTGCCAAACTTAAAGATGATTCATTCTGAAGGTGCAGGATATGACAAAATAGATATTCAAGCAGCTGCTGAAAAGGGCATATATGTATGTAATAATAAAGGTTGTAATGCAAAGGCTGTAGCAGAGCAGACGATTTTATTGATGTTAGGCGTGCTTCGATTTGTTGCAGTAGGGGATAGAGAAGTAAGAGCGGGCAGACAAATCCAGATGAAAGAAGAAAGGATGATAAGTGGTATTTATGATTTAAGTGATGCAACTGTAGGACTAGTAGGCTTTGGGGATATAGGAAAAGCAACAGCACAGCTGCTTAAAGCTTTCGGCAGTAAGGTTTATTATTATACAAAACATCGTAAAGATGAGGAGAGCGAACAATTTTACGGTGTGGAGTATTTACCTTTAGAAGAAATGTTGCCATTATGCGACTTAGTAAGTTTACATATGGCGGTAACAGAAGAAACAATAAACATGGTCAATAGCGATTTCTTTGAAAAGATGAAAGATGGGGCATATCTTATTAATACAGCAAGAGGAGAATTGGTCGATGGCAAGGCACTATATGAGGCGATTGTAAGTCATAAGTTAGGCGGTGCAGGATTAGATACCGTTTACCCAGAGCCAGTTAAAAAAGATAATATTTTATTACAGCTTCCCGAAGCAGAAAAAGATAAGGTATTATTTGCACCACATTTAGGGGGCGTAACAGTAGGAAGTTTCGGTCGTATGCATAGCCATATGTGGCAAAATGCAGAAAGGATTGCTTGCGGCGAAAGACCGGATTGTGTTGTAAATGCAATTTAAAAACTGGATACGTCAATTTAAAGGAGTGTCAACTAAATACCTTATTAACTACCTTTACGTCTTTAAAACCCTACAGTACCTAAAAGAAGAGAAAGAATCAGCTAAAAATAAGGATTGGCTCATTTATAGTACTTCTAGTTTTGTTGACACAAGAATTGTAAATTATAGAATGCGGACTGCAATCTTTGTGTAACTAATTGTTCAGGAAACAATTAGTGTATAGTGACTTGCCCTCTAATAATAAAGTTAGGCAAAAATTATGACGAATAATTATTCAAATGATACTAATAGTATAGCTTCAATATTTCAGAATAGGAAAATTAGGCCATAAGGACTTTAAGTGTTATTTATTAAAACTGACTTGCGTATGATATGATAGATTAATACAAAAGGAGCAAGTAAAAATAAAAAACAGAAATACTATTGCACAAAATAACGAGGATGAAATAATGGTTAACTTTGAATCAACTAATACTACTCAAACAGCAAAGAAAAAAGTACGTTGTATGTCCACAATTTCATCTAACAGAGCCAAAAATATAAATCAAGAGAAAATACAAAAAGAGTGAATGGTGGAGGCGTTAAAAAGTCTTCACTATTCACTCTTAATTATTTATTTAATTATTTATCATAGCCGTTAATTTAAGCCTAAGTTTTTCCAAGTCGAAGTATTTCTTCTAG
>DYCF01000049.1 GCA_019418225.1 Clostridiales bacterium
ATTTTTATTATTTTTGTTACTGGAAAGATTTAGTTTTAAGTTTACGCTTATGATTATTTATTTTACATGCCTATTAAATACATAACTGTAGCAACGATTGTACTTGTAAGACCGATACATGCTTCAAATGGGATAAGTTTAAGACGGTCTTTGAATCCCATATTTGCTGCATTCCCTGTAGCATGGAAGAATGAACCATGTGGAAGAGAGTCAATCACTGTTGCACCACTGTGAATCATTGCACCTGCTGAAAGGGCTGGGATACCTGCACTTAAAAGTGTTGATGCGAACGTTTGAGATGCAATTGTTGCACCTGCTGTAGTAGATGCGGTTGCACCGGCCATTAAGATACCTGCGATTGGAGCAAGGATGAATGCTGGAAGGTGGAAGGCATCAAGTAAGTTGATGACATCATATTGCAGCGCTGAAGCTTTGATGATACCTGCAAGTGTTCCTGTACCGATTAAAAGAACAGATACACCGATTACTTTACTAAGGCCGAACTCAGCATATTCTCTAGTATGTTTGATTTTACCTGTTGCAAGGGCACAAACGATACCACCAACTGGTAGGGCAATAAGTGGGTCTACTGTAATTTTACAAAGTGGACGAAGTGCAAGTAAGATGACAACAACTACAGGTCCCGCAATAGCGGCAAGAAATGATGGTAAGTCAGCTGAATCTCTTTTTTCAAGGTCAGCGGCTGTAATAGTTGTTCCTTTTTTCTTAGCAACAAGAGAAGCAAGAATGATTGTCACAACCATAGCACAAAGTGCTGGTACTAAGTTTTTCATCATAAGAGATGTTAAATCTACATTAAAGGCTTCTGAGATTGCAATGGTATTTGGGTTAGGTGAGATGATATTTCCAGCTTTTCCGCCGCCAAGCATTGCAAGAAGAACAGAAGCTTTGCTAAGTCCAGCTTTTTGCCCGATTGCAAGTGCGATAGGTGCAACTGTAATAACAGAGATATCAACGAATACACCTACACTACAAATAATCATTGTAGCAATAGTGATAGCAATAATTGCACGTTTTTCACCAAGCTTCGTTACAATCACATCGGCAATTTTTTCAGCAGCACCTGTTTTAATAAGTGTACCAGCAAGGATACCTGATGTCATAATACGAAGAACAGATGAAATCATACCTTGTGAACCTGAAATCATAGTAGCGACAGTAGTATCAAGACCACCACCACCAACGAGCCCGCCCACTAAAGCACCAATAATTAAACTATAAGCAGGTTGGACTTTTTTGATAATAAGAATGATAGCAAGGGTAAGCCCTACTAATGCACCTAATGTTGTAAAATCGTAATTCATATGGAACCATTACATAAAGCTAATAGAGGTGAGAATTGAAAGTGTATAGAATGTATCAGCTTTATGCCCTTTCTCTTAGTGTATAGATTTAAAAAAGTTATATAAATTTACATTGAAAGATTTACAAAGTAATTAATCTAAAGACTTGTTCTACTGTATCTGTTAAGTTAGCTGTGGCTGTTTCTTTTTCCATAGCTTCTTCTAGCGTAACGAGTCTTCTAAGAATAGGAAAGAATGCATCGATCCCATGTTTATTACACTCTGTAGCATCAGGGGTTACACAACCTGCAAAAGCAAGTACCTTTTTGTTATATTTTTTAGCTAGTCTTGCAACACCAATAGGGGCTTTCCCCATAGCTGTTTGTTCGTCAAGACGTCCTTCACCAGTGATGACGATATCTGCATCTTTGATATAGTCTTCAAGTTTTGTTTCTTCAAGAATTAATTTGATGCCTGATTCAAGCACGGCATTGGTGAAGCTGAGAAAGGCAAAGCCAAGACCGCCTGCAGCTCCTGTACCCGCTTGATTCGGATTTGCTTTAGGAAAGCTTTTCTTAGCAAGCACGGCAAAGTCATTAAGCCAACTATCTATATCTTTAATCATTTCAGGTGTAGCCCCTTTTTGTGGTCCATAGATAGCACTGCAACCATAGTCGCCGCATAAAGTATTTGTTACATCACAGGCTATTTTAAATGTACAGTCTTTAAGTTCAGGAAGTGCATTTTCAGCAGAAATCTTAACAATATCTTTTAAACCTTTAGCACCGAAAGCTACTTGTTTTCCTTCATGATCTAAGAATTCAAAGCCAAGGGCTTGAAGCATACCTATGCCGCCATCATTTGTAGCACTGCCACCAATGCCAATAATGAATTTACGACAGCCATTTGTAATGGCATCTTTAATAACTTCTCCCACCCCATAAGTTGTGGTGTGGAGTGGATTTCTTTCGTCTGCTGTAATGAGTGTGATCCCTGCAGCACCTGACATTTCAATGAGAGCAGTTTGGCTTTTAGAGAGTATACCATAACTGCATGTAACCGGATGACCTAGAGGACCAGTTACTACGACCTCCTTTAAAGTACCATTCATACCATCTACTAAGGCTTCTACTGTTCCTTCACCGCCATCAGCAAGTGGACGTATTGTAACATTTGCAGTTGGACTTACTTTTTTTATACCTTCTTTAATTGCATAACCAGCTTCCATAGATGAAAGACTACCCTTTAATGAATCAATCGCAATAACTACGTTCATAACTAAATTCCTCCTCGGTGTTTATACTTGTATTATAATGTTAATAAACAAGGAGATAAATGTTCTATATAACATATTTTTGTGATATATTTTGCACTTTTATGTTATGGGCAACATGTCTTATCTAGTCTTATGAAAAATGATATGTTAATCTATATTAAATAAAATGATAGGTGATGGAGAAGGAATATGGGTGTAAAAATAAACAAGAAAATGGCAAAACAGATTGTAGATACTGTGAAAGATGTCTGTGGTCATGATATTAACTTTATAAATGAGAATGGCATTATTTATGCAAGTACGAATGAAGCACGCATTGGTGATTTTCATGAAATAGGTTTTAAAGTTGCAAAAACAAATACAACCATAGAAGTTGCTGAAGATAATAGTTTTGAAGGGACTCAAAAAGGTGTCAATATTCCTGTGTTTCATAATGGGGCCTTATTATCTGTTATTGGTATTACAGGTGAACCAGAGAAAGTGCGTCAATATGCTTATCTAGCAGTGCGTATTACGAAGCTTCTTATTCGTGAGCAGGAACTAGAGGCCTTCAATCGTTCTCAAAAAGAAAAAAATGACTTTATAGTGAGAACGCTTTTAAAAGGCGAAATTATAAATAGAGAATACTTAGCAGAATGTCTAGAAGAACTTAAAATCAGTGAAAAAGATATCTTTAAGGTCATTGCCATTAAATTAAATACAAGGCATAAGGAGATGAATATTTCACTTATGGAGCAAAAGCTGCATAGGTTATTTCATGGTATTCAGGCTTTACTGTATTCATATAATTATCCAAATGAATATGTACTGATAATCTATGACAAAAATACGGCCAGTACATTACATGCCCTAGAGAGTTTTGTCGCATCAAATGAAGGCCTTATTCAAGTTGGGATAGGTACAAGTCAAGGGCTTTATCATTTAGCAGAATCCTATGAAGCAAGTGAAATTGCTGTAAAAAGTATGAAAGCCCTAGAAGAAGGAATTGCAATTTTTGAGAATTTAGATTTAGAAATTATTATAGGAAGCTTAGATAAAAATATTAAAGAAAAGTATATTAATAAAACACTAGCTTGCCTATCTAACGAAGATAAGGAAATTCTACGTATTTACTATGAGGAAAATATGTCTTTAGCAGCTACGGGAAAAAGGCTATTCCTACATAAAAATACGTTGCAGTATAAATTAGACCGTATAGGTAAGCTTAGTGGATATAATCCAAGAAACTTTAAAGATGCTGTTGTACTATATATTGCAACCCAAATGTAAGTTATGACGGATATACAAATGAAAGAATATTTCTGATTTGTTAATAAAAAGTAATAGAATTAAAATATAAAGCATTATACAATAGAGAGGTACTAATTTTATAAATAATAAGATAGGCAAGCATTCAAAGGAAAAATAAATGAAGAGATAGATATAGGATAAGAAGGGGGATTCTTATGAAGATATTTTATTTTACTGGGACAGGAAATTCGCTGGCAATAGCTAGAGAACTCAATGATTATCTAGGAGACCAGGGAGAAGTAATTTCAATTGCTGATTTTAAAAAGGAGAAGGAAGTAAATATTGCAGAGGATATAGTAGGCTTTGTTTTTCCGGTCTATTTAGGTGATATCCCATGGTTCGCTAAAGAATTTCTATTAAAGCTAGAGTTTGCCAATGACCCCTATATATTTGCAGTAACGAATTGTAGCCTAGCTGATAAAGGTGGGCTCGCGAGTATTAGTGGTGCATTAGTAAGTAAGGGGCAGAGTCTTTCGTTAGGAGAAGTCATTCAAGTACATGGTAACTGTGTACCATTGCCTGAGTTTATTGAACAGAAAAAAGTTCAAAAGATACCCTCAAAACTTAAACAGATTGCAACAAGAATCGGGCAAAGGGAAATTTCTTATAAAGGAAAAATAGCAGAGGTAACGCCTACATTCGTATCCGAAGTACGAGATAAACTAGACTATATGACAAAGTTTAAGGTTACATCAAATTGTACAGGATGCGGACTTTGTACACAAGTTTGTCCTCTTGATAATATTCAGGTTGTTGATGAAAGACCTATACATGGCACTAATTGTACAGAATGCTGGGCATGTTTTCATTGGTGTCCTCAAAAGGCAATGCGCAGTAATGTATTTGGACTAAAGAATCGAAAGAGATATCACAATCCTAAGGTTACTTTAATGGACATTAAGAGGCAAGGCAACAAATAAGATTGATAATAAACAAAAAGATAAAATGGAAGAAGGAACAGCATGTTAGTAGCACTAAGAAATAGACTTTATGATCACTCGAAAGTTAATGAGCAACAACGGTTGTTTAGTAATAAGGATTTATGGGTTTTACTCATTCCACTTATTATTGAGCAGCTTTTAAATTCTTTTATGGGAATGGCGGACACAATGATGGTAAGTACTGTGGGAGGGGCAGCTATTTCAGCAGTCTCCTTAGTAGATGCAATCAATACATTAGTGATTCAAGTATTTTCTGCTATGGCAGCCGGTGCTACCATCATATGTTCGCAGTGCCTAGGAAGAGGAGATGTGGAAAGGTGCAATAAGGCAGCAAAGCAGGTATTTTTATCAATGCTTGTCATTTCACTCGCGTTAACCATAGTAGGGCTAAGTGGGCGTGAATGGTTACTGCGATTGATTTTTGGAAGGGTAGAAGCTGATGTGATGAGTAATTCAATGGTTTATTTTCTAATTACAGTGTTATCATATCCTTTCATAGCATTATTCAATGCAGGTTCAGCTTTCTATAGAGCAGGTGGTAATTCTAAGTTTCCAATGAAAGTATCGGTGATATCAAATCTCCTAAATATAGTGGGAAATGTTATTTTAATCTTTGGGTTTAAGATGGGTGTGGCAGGCGCTGCATTATCAACATTAATCTCAAGAATTTTTTGTACAGTTGTTATTTTTTACTTTTTACATAAGCCAAAACAAACCATTGTTATTAATGAGTACTTAAAAATAAGACCAGATTTTCATCTGATAGGAATGATATTAGCTATTGGTATTCCAGCTGGAATAGAGAATGGAATGTTCCAATTTGGCAAGCTTGTGATTCAGTCAACAGTATCAGAGTTAGGGACTGTAGCTATTGCAGCACAAGCAATGACAAATATTTTGGAGTCTGTTAATGGGATTGCAGCAGTTGGCATTGGTATAGGTCTTATGACTGTAGTCGGTCAATGTATGGGAGCTGGAAGAAAAGAAGAGGCAAAGTATTATATTGTGAAGCTAACAGGGTATGCTGAGGTGGCAATCATTGTATCATGTTTATTTGTTCTTTTAATTACAAAGCCTGTAACGATACTTGGCAAGATGGATGTAGAAAGTGCTAGAATGTGCTTTAACATGATTATATTTATTACTATTACAAAACCAATTTCCTGGGCATTATCCTTTATACCAGCATATGGTATGAGAGCCGCTGGAGATGTGAAATTTTCAATGATTGTTTCGACAGCAACAATGTGGCTTTGCCGTGTGGCGCTGTGTATTTATTTATGTAAGGTATGGGGCTTTGGTCCTATTGCAGTATGGATTGGAATGTTTGCAGACTGGAGCGTTCGCGGGATAATATTTACCTATAGATTTTTAAGTGGTAAATGGGCGCAAAAACAGGTAATCTAGTGAAAAAACCGAACTATGTTGAATATATTGAAATTAATGTTCGATTTGTGCTATACTGATTTTAATGCAAAAATAGTAAATTTTTGAATAAGTATAAGACGGTATAGGAGACTTGAAATTATGAAACTTCATTTAATGAACAAAGTAGGAATGATAGGATTAACAGCATTAATGATTTTTACTGGATGTAGTGCGACAGATGATAAGGCAGTAGTAGATACAACAATTGAAAGTACACAAGTAGCAAATGAAATGTTGACTTTAGAGGATATTGATAAAGAAGATTTTAAACCAACAGCTAAAGTAAGTTATACAATAGAAGGAAAAGTTGTATCGAAAAGAGAAGAAGTAACGAATGTATTAGAAGGTGCAGATTATATAGCAGAACCTGAGGTAGATGTAATCTTAAAAGGAACTGTAGGAGAACTTTGGGTGACACCTATGGAGAAGGTGCTTAAAACATATACAAAAGTAGATGGTAGTGAATTAACAGCGGAAGACTTTGAGCCAGATACATATATTACACTTCAGACAAAGGCAGGGAAACCAGTATTTGCGGCGTTTGTACCAAAAGAAACACAAGTAGAAATACATACTGCTTGGGGAGATATATTAATTGCTAATAGACCTGAAGTAGAACATGGCGAGGGAGATTATATCGTATGTGATGCAGGAGAAGATGGTGCCCCTAATTTTGAAGATGTTTGGGTTGTAAATGGTAAAGTGTTTGAGACGACTTATGATATGAGCCAAATGAAATAAGAACTTAAGGATTTTAAAATAAAAAATTTGTAAAATAAATTTAAAATTTAAACATTCATATAAGCATAGACAAAAAGAGAAGTTTCAAGTATTATAATAATCCCATAAGCACATCGTATAGAGTTGAAAATATGGTTCAACAGTTTCTACCAAATCACCTCAAATGATTTGACTACGATAGATTTGGCATTACTTATAACAATAAGTTAACTATTTCTATGTACATTATACGGTGCAACTTATATGGCGACTGAAAAAGAAACAATAAACAACAAGACGACATAGGAGATAGGCACAATGAAAAAGAAGTTTATTAAAGCAGTAGCTGGAACATTAGCAGCAATGACAGTATTTACAGGATGCGGGAGCGCAGCAGGAGAAAGCAGTAAAGCATCTGACACAAAAGTAGGGATGGTAACAGACTTAGGTTCAATTGATGATAAATCCTTCAACCAATTAACATGGGAAGGTATTCAAAGAGCGCAAGCAGACTTTGGTGTAAGTTCTAAATACTTAAAACCAGCTGGTGCAACAGAGCCAGAGCTTATGAAAGAAATCGGAAACCTCTATGACGGTGGATACAAATTCATCGTGGCATCAGGATTTAAATTTGCAACATCTATTTTTGAAGCACAAACAAAATATCCAGATGCTAAATTCGTAATTACAGATTCAACTGTTTATTCAACTACAGGAGAAGAAAAAGTAGCTGATAATACAGTATCTATTTTATTCAATGAACAAGAAGCAGGATTCCTTGCAGGGATTGCAGCAGCCGTTGAATTACAAGAAGCGAATGCAGGATTCATTGGTGGTATGGAAACAGATGTTATTCAAAGATTTAACTGGGGATACCAACAAGGGATTGCCTATGCAAATGAAAATTTAGGTACAAATATTACAATGGAAGATAAAAACTTCGTTTACCAAGGAACATTTACAGATGCAGCAGCAGGTCAACAAATTGCAGCGCAAATGTATGATCGTGGTGTAGATGTTATCTTCAGTGCAGCTGGTGGTGTAGGTTCTGGTGTAATCAAAGAAGCCAGAGAAAGAGCTGCAGCAGGAGATAAGGTTTGGGTAATTGGTGTAGATGCAGACCAATATGCAGATGGTATTTATGAAGGTAATAACTCAGTTGTCCTTACATCAGCACTTAAAAATGTAGGAACAGCAGTTTATGATATGATTAAACTTGAAGAAGAAGGGAACTTCCCAGGTGGACAAATCCTTCAATATGGTGTAACAAACAATGGCGTTGGTCTTCCAAGTGAAAATCCAAACTTAAGTGAAAACACAATGAATACAATTAACGAAGTATATGAAAAACTTCAAAACAATGAGATTACAGTTCAAACAACTAGTGAAGGACTTATTAAATAAATTGAAGATGGCTGTGGCACTAAAAGTGCTACAGCCATTTTTTGTTGAGTGGGTAAGATGCCATGAAAACGGCTGTGGGGGCTGGCACCTTTGGGCAGATTTTAAAGGAATGTTGTGTAACTCGGGGTGTGGGCTTTGTGGTATAATGAGGGGAGAAATTAATATTCTATGAGGGCTATCTGAGTAGGATAATTATTAATATGCTGAATACATATTGAAATAAAGGAGGGATTTAAGATGTGGCTTGTATATGCTTTTGGTTCAGCCCTTTTTGCTGGAGTTACAGCAATATTGGCGAAAATAGGAATTAAGGATACAGATTCTAATGTAGCAACAGCGATTCGGACAATTGTAATATTGGTTTTTTCATGGCTCATGGTATTTGTGGTAGGCTCATTTAATACGATTAATGAGGTGAGTAAGGAGACATTAACATTTCTAATTTTATCGGGACTTGCAACAGGCGGTTCATGGCTATGTTATTTCAAGGCATTACAATTAGGTGATGTGAATAAGGTAACACCTATTGATAAATCAAGTACAGTACTTACAATGCTTTTAGCTTGTGTTATTTTGGGAGAAGCAATTAGTTTAACGAAGTTTATAGGCCTTGTAGGTATTGGAATAGGTACATATTTAATGATTACTAAAAAGGAAGGCATGCAAAAGGCTGTACAGGGTAAAGGATGGCTTTTTTATGCTCTTTTATCAGCTGTATTTGCCAGCCTTACTTCTATATTAGGTAAGATAGGTATTAGTGGCGTTGAATCTAATCTAGGTACAGCTATTCGTACAATTGTAGTTTTAGTGATGGCTTGGATTGTTGTTTTTGTGACTAAGAAACAAGGAGAGATTAAAAAGATTGACCCGAAAAGCTGGGTGTTTATTTGCCTATCAGGTATTACAACAGGTCTTTCATGGTTATGCTATTATAAAGCGTTACAAGAGGGAGAGGCAAGTATTGTAGTCCCTATTGATAAGTTAAGTATCGTTGTAACAATTGCCTTTTCTTATATTTTCTTAAAGGAAAAGCTTACAAAGAAGGCTTTTGTAGGACTTGTAGCGATTGTAGCTGGAACACTTGTTTTACTTATAAAGTAGAAAAAATCCCCGAAACTCTACGGAGCGTTTATTGTATTAAAATATAGATAAAGGTATGCTTAGTATATGGAGGTGACCTAGATGGATTGTATAAAAGTAGGAAAGTTAATTTATAGCTTACGTAAAGAAAAAAATATGACACAAAAACAAGTAGCAGATGCAATGGGAATTAGTGATAAAACCATTTCAAAGTGGGAACGAGGACTAGGTTGCCCTGATGTTTCTTTACTAAGCGAACTTTCAAACGTATTAGGTGTAAATGTAGAAAAAATTTTACTAGGGGACTTAACCCCTAATGAAATGGACGGAGGGAATATGAAACGTATTAAATTTTATGTATGCCCTAACTGTGGCAATGTGATTAATGGCACAGGTGAAGGTGAAATTTCATGCTGTGGGAGAAAGCTTACAGCACTTGTAGCAAAACCAGTAGATGAGGCACATGCCTTAGAAATAGAAGAAATCGAAGATGATTATTATATTACCTTTAATCATGATATGACGAAAGCACATTATATTTCATTTGTGGCTTATGTATGTAGCGACCGTGTACTGCTCATTAAGCTTTATCCAGAACAAAATCCAGCGGTCAGATTTCCAAGGATGCAACGCGGCACATTATACTTCTATTGCAATAATGATGGCCTATGGCAACAAAGAATTTAAAGGAAAAGAAAGTGTTGTGAAACGAGTTAAATAGTTTCGCAACACTTTTTTTATTTGATGCAGAGTAGAGGTTTGTTCAAATTTGTGATGTTTAGCATAATGTAAAGGAAAATAGTGCATATTATACAAAATTATTTAAATAACGAATATTTAAATATATAATAAGACCTATAAGTATGAAAATGTGCTTTAGATAAATCTAAAAAGAAAGGAGCGTAGTAGTAAAGGAAACTCTAGATTAATAATTAAGGGAGATGAGAAGATGTTAGGAACTTTAAAGAAAACTCTAGCTAATAAGTTATTAGTAGGACTTATGATGATTGCAATGGTTTTAGGGGTGCTGCCACCCGTTAATCTTTTTGCAGCAAGCGATGTAACAATTAATTTAGCATCAGAAAATCAGGTAATCCGTGGTTTTGGTGGAATGAATCATACGACTTGGATAGGTGATTTAACCTCTGCACAAAGAGAAACAGCTTTTGGAAATGAAGAAAATCAGTTGGGATTTTCTATTTTAAGAATTCATGTAGATGAAAATAGAAACAATTGGTATAAGGAGTTAGAAACAGCTAAAGCTGCTATTGCAAATGGTGCCATTGTATTTGCTTCACCATGGAACCCACCAAGCGATATGGTAGAAACTTTTACGCGCAATGGTGTAGCAAATCAAAAACGTCTTAAATATAGCAAGTATGCAGATTATGCAAAATATCTCAATGATTTTGTGACGTATATGAGGAATAATGGGGTTGACTTATATGCAATCTCTATTCAAAATGAGCCTGATTATGCACATACTTGGACATGGTGGACACCAGAAGAAATGCTTAACTTTATGAAAAATTATGCAGGCTCAATTGACTGCAAGGTTATAGCACCAGAGTCATTTTCTTATTTAAAGAATATGTCAGATCCAATCTTAAATGATGCAAAAGCACTTGCTAATATGGATATTTTAGGGGCACATTTTTATGGAACACAAGTAAGCAATATGGCTTATCCTTTATTTAAACAAAAGGGAGCTGGAAAAGACCTTTGGATGACAGAAGTATATGTTCCTAATAGTGATGCTGATTCTGCTGACCGCTGGCCTGAAGCAATAGAGGTTTCATATAATATGCACAATGCCTTAGTTGAAGGGGATTTTCAGGCTTATGTTTGGTGGTATATTCGCAGACAATATGGTCCTATGAAAGAGGATGGTACGATTAGTAAACGTGGCTATTGCATGGCACAATATTCTAAGTTTGTACGTCCAGGTTATGTAAGAGTTGAGGCTACAAAGAATCCAGCCACTGATGTTTATGTATCTGCATATAAGGGAGATAATAAAGCAGTTATTGTAGCAATCAATAAGGGAACATCAGCAGTCACACAAAAGTTTGCGATTAATAATGGTAGTATTCAAAGTGTAGATCGTTATAGAACTTCAGCAAATGAAAACTTGGCAAAAACATCTAATATGGAAGCAACAGCAAATAGTTTCTGGGCACAATTACCTGCTAATAGTGTTTCAACATTTGTTTGTACATTATCATCAGGGGCACAGACAGAACCAGGAACAAATCCAGGAACACCAACAGATACAACAGTGACAGACTATGTTACATTAAATGATGGTTGGTATTATATTAAAAATACAAATGCTCAAAAATATCTTCAAGTACAAGATAATACAGGTGCAAATGGACAAAACGTAGAGATTGCTACTGGAACAGGTGTTGCAGGTCAGAAATGGTATTTAACCAATGTAGGAGAGGGTTATGTAACACTTAAAAATGGGACTGGTTATATGTTGGATGTAGATTGCGGAAAGAATGAAAATGGTACGAACATTCAAGTGTATACAGCCAATGGATTAAGTCCGCAAATGTTTAAAGTCGTATCAGCTGGGGCTAACAATATTTATGGTCTATTGACTAAGGCATCTATAGATACAAAGTCATTAGATGTCTATAACTTTGGAACAGCAGATGGTTCAAATGTTTGTCAATGGACATATTATAAAAATACTTGCCAGCAATGGGTATTTGAAGCTTGTGACGGACCTAATACATCAACAGAGCCAACGGTACCAACAGAGCCTTCAACACCATTAGAACCAGCAGGTAATGCAAATGTAAGTATAAAAGTTATGTCAGATTGGGGAGAGGGTGCAACGGCTGAAATTACAGTAACAAACACAACGGGTAAAGACTTAAATGGATGGACATGTACATTTACAATCAATCGTCCAATTACTGATGTTTGGAATGCAGAAATGATAAGCCAAAATGGAGAAGTCTATACAGTGGCAAACCCATCATGGCAGCCTAATTTAGCAAAGGGTGAAAGTATATCTTTTGGCTGTTCATTAGGTAGTGGAAACGGTGACGTAACAATAACAAGTGCTACATTACAATAATACAAGATAGGCCTTCTTAAAGAGTATTTTGCTAGCATGTCTTTTTCGAACATATTTTTAGAATGAAATTAAGAAGAAGAGACATACTAGAAGTAATATGAATAAGCTCATTTAAAATATTTTTAGAGAAGGCGAGGTAACATATGAATCCATTCTTAGAAAAACCAATGAATATGGATCAACTATTTAAGTCTTGGGCAGCTATTTACCCAGAACCTTATAATAAAAATGAGGTAGATCCTTACACGAAAACGCGTATTATATTAATGAATGGGACAGAATTTGAAGCTGTATGGTTTTCACATCAATTTTCACGTCATTGCCCTGATAATGAACTAAGAAGACAAATTGCCGTTACAAGAAGAAGTGAACAGCAACAACAAAAAGTCATAGCCGTTTTAAAACCAGCTGATGAAACTATACTAGAAACGACTATCAGCTATGAGCAGCTGGCAGTAGATTTAACTGCTAGATTAGCTATGAGAGAACCTAATAAGCATGTCAAAATGGCACTGGATTTCGCACTATTAGAAGATTTTGACCACCTATATCGCTATTCAGACTTATTGGAGATGGAAAGAGGTATTAAAGCAGAAAAGTTAGTAGGACATTATACAGAAATCATGCCTGGTAGGCCTACAATAGCTGAACATCGTTATCCTACAGATAATATTAGAGAATTTGTGGATTTCTCTACTGCGGCACCAATTACGAAATTAAATACATGTATTATTACAGCAGCAGAGCAACAAACAATGAATTATTATATGAATGTAGCAGGATTTTATGAATCAGATATAGGCAGAAGTTTATATCAAGAAATAGGGCTTATTGAGGAGCAACATGTAAGTCATTACGGCAGTTTAATAGACCCAAGACAAACATGGCTTGAAAACTTATTAAATCATGAGTATACAGAATGCTATTTATATTATTCTTGTTTTGAAGATGAGACAGACCCACATATTAAGAAGATTTGGGAGCAACATTTCCATGAAGAAGTGGCCCATTTACACAAAGCTGCAGAGCTTCTAAAAAAATATGAAGGTAAGGAATGGCAACAAGTTATACCAGATGGCAACTTCCCACAATTGTTGACATTAGGTGAAAATAAAGAGTATGTACGTAAGGTTTTAGGTGAAACAGTACAACTAACATCTATCAAAGATGAATATACAGACGTAGCGAAAGTCCCAGCAGAGTCAGAATTCTTCACATTCCAAAATATCGTTAATAAAGATGTAGAATGTGTGCCTAGTCATAAAATAATATCTCAATATATTTGTAAAAATGGTATGGATTATCGTTATGAAGATAAGGAAAATCCTATTGAAGCACTTAGAGACAGAAAGTGTGACAATACTTCAGTGGGAAGAAGACCAATTTAATGAAGAATGATTTAAAAAAGAAATAAAAGATAAAGTTAAGCATAATAGACGTAAGAAAGACCTAGGAGGACACCGAGAGGTGTTTAATTCCTAGGTCTTTTATCAGTTAAGCTTTTGCTAATATTTTTTTGAAGTTAATGAGGAATAGGATTCCGGTTGTAGTTGCAGCTAGAATATCTGCAATTGGTTCGGCCCAATAGATTCCCATAACACCCATAAAACGAGGTAGAATAAGTGCAAAAGGAATAAGGAGAATGACTTTTCTAAGAAGGGCTAAGAAAAGTGAAATCTTAGCTTGCCCCATTCCCATAAAGGCAGATTGACATGCCATTTGGACACCAAATATCCAGATACCAGCCATGAAGATTGGCATAACAACTTTAATTAAAGCAATAAGTTCTGCATCTTTAGTGAACATACTTGCAAATACCGTTGGGAAGAATAATGCTGCAAGTGAGCAAACACAAGTCACAGTAAAGGTAACAGCTAAACTGCATTTAAATGTTTTCTTCACGCGGTCAAAGTTTTTGGCACCGTAGTTATAACTAATAATAGGTTGCGTTCCCATAGTAATCCCTTGAACTGGCATGATGAAAAGTTGCATTACACTTTGCAGGATTGTCATAGAGCCTACATATAAGTCCCCACCATAATGTTGTAAACCACTGTTAAATACAATGTTGATTAAGCTTTCAGTAGCTTGCATGACAAAAGGTGAAACACCGAGGGCTGCTACACTACCAATGATTTTTAAGTTTGGTTTAAGATGATGCAGACGAATACGGATACTAGATTTCTTAGAAAGTAAGAAGTAAACAACCCATATAGCACTGCAAGCTTGTGAAATAACAGTTGCTAAGGCAGCACCTTTTACGCCCATATCAAAACCAAATATAAAAATAGGGTCTAAAATAATATTGATAATAGCACCAATTAAAACGGATAACATAGCAATAGTAGCTTGGCCTTGAGAAGTGATAAAGGTATTAAGGCCAATAGATGCCTGTACGAAAACTGTACCACATAAGTAAATAGTAATGTACTCAAGCGCATAAACAATTGTTTCATCACTTGCCCCAAAGGCATATAAAAATGGTTTTTTAAAGACCATGAAAAGTGTGGTTAATAAAATTGAAAAGCAAATTAAAATTGTTACACCATTTCCTAGAATTTTTTCAGCTTCATCACGGTTACCTTTCCCAAGCTGAATGGCAGCAAGTGGGGCACCCCCAGAGCCTACGAAAGCACTAAAAGCTGAAATAAGCATTAAGATAGGAAAGCAGATACCAACTCCTGTTAAGGCTTTAGCACCTACTTCTGGAATATGTCCAATATACATTCTATCAACAATGTTATATAAAACATTAACAAGTTGGGCAATAACTGCTGGGATGGCCATACTTATGACAAGTTTGCCTATAGGTGCAGTACCAAGTTTGTCATCATTATGTGTACTCATGTAAAATTCTCCTTTATAAATTAGTTATGCTTGGCAGCATAATTTTCTAAGTTATTTTTCATGCGTGTAAGATAAGCATACATTTGGTCTTTTTCTTCATCACTAAAACCATTGAAATTAATACCATGCATTGTATTTAAAATAATGTTGGCATGCTCTTTAAGATCCTTTGCCTGATCCGTTAATTTGATGCGGATTTCGCGGCGATTTTCACTATTACGGCATCTTATAATTTGCCCACGTTGTTCAAGACGGTCTAGCATTGTTGTAAGAGACGTATTAGCAAGTTGCGTTTTTTTGCTTAATTCACTAATTGTAATATCATCTTTTTGCCAAAGTTGATATAAAATGTTCATCTGGGCACCATTCATCGCATCGTATGCCTGAGTCTCTTTAAGTAGTTTTTCAATAATACGGCTTTGAAGCTGTTTAATTTGTGCCATGACGATTCCTACAGGTGGATGTTGCATAGTGAAGTCTCCTTTCTTTTTTAATAATGAATAGGTTATGTACCTAGATGGCATCATATTAAAGAATAGTACTTGTAAATATAAATGTGAAATCTATACTAAATAGTATATTACTATATAGTAATATAAGTGCAGTAGAGATGTCAATTCGAGATAGATTTAAAATTTATGTGTAATAGTTGTTCAATATGTTCTAATGATGTGAAATGTAAAAAGAATTTAATATTGTAAAGGGAATTTAACAGTAAAATGTATGTAATTCATAGGTAAAAATGATATAATAATGAACAGAAAAAAGTAAAAGCTCACACTAGAATGGAGGTCATAAAGATGAAAAAAATTATCGTGCCAAAAGAGGCAACTGTTGTTAGAGATAAGATTACAGAAAAAGAAATTGAAGCTTTCTTTAAAGCTGGCGGAAAAGCCCCATCTATTAAAGAGCAACTTATATTAAAGGCCTTTGAAATTACAGAAGATACAAAAGTGTTTTTTGAGACAGATGAAGTCATTTTATTATATAGTAGTGATCAAACTGGAACATATTTAAGTTGCTTTAATAAAACAGCTGATACAATAAGTATAGAAATCCCAATTTCAGCTATGAATTTAGTAGGAAAATACATAGCTTACTGTGTGCTTACAGCAGAAGAAATTAGTGTAGATAATACATTGAGTTTACAAATTCCTGATGGTGGCATATTACTTGTAAAACTTTTAAAAGAAGACTAGAAATAAAAAAAGGCTTAGTAACTAACACTTACTAAGCTTTTTTTGTTATTATAGTATTTGAATTCAGAAAGTAATATTAAGTCAGATATTGCTTTGTTTAAGATGGGAGTAGATTTATGAAGAAGAGTAGTAATTTTAAACAAGGTGTAAAACACGGCATTCCCATCTGCTTAGGATACTTTGCGGTATCCTTTGCCTTTGGAATGCTAGCTAAGGAGAAGGGGCTTACAGCTTTTCAAGCGGTGATTTTGTCTATTACGAATGTAACATCAGCAGGGCAATTTGCAGGAATTAACTTGATGGCTGCTAGTGCGACATATTATGAAGTAATTTGTACGCAGATTGTCTTAAATCTTAGGTATGCACTCATGTCATGTTCATTATCACAGAAATTAGAGTCTAATACAGGATTAGGACATAGATTATTAGTGTCTTATGGTGTAACAGATGAAATTTTTGGGGTATCAGTGTGTAAGGATGGTAAGTTAAGCCCTTATTATTCTTATGGGCTCATTGTCATTTCTGTTTTGGGGTGGACGATGGGAACACTTCTAGGTGTTATTTCTGGTGAATTTTTACCTGCCAGCATCAGCAGTGCATTAGGAATTGCTTTGTATGGTATGTTTTTAGCTATTATTATACCACCAGCTAAAATAAATAAAGTCGTATGTGGTGTTGTTATAAGTGCTATGGTTGGTAGTGTTTTATTTAGCATTTTACCTTATTTAAAGGAGATTTCATTTGGCTTTAGGATTATTATTTTAACCCTAATTATAGCAGGTATTGCTGCATGGCTTTTCCCTGTAGATGAGAAGAAGGAGGTGGCGGAACATGCCGCATAATGTGTATATATATATTTTCGTAATGGCAGGCGTAACGTATCTAATTCGAATGTTACCACTTACACTTATTCGTAAAGAAATTACAAATACATATATCAAATCCTTTTTGTTTTATGTACCATATGCCACGTTAGCAGCTATGACTTTTCCGGCTATTTTAACGTCTACAGAAAGTCCTATTTCAGCTGCAATAGGCTTTGGGGTGTCACTTATTATGGCATTTTTAGAGAAGAGTTTATTAATGGTTGCAGCTAGCGGTTGTATTGTAGTTTTTATCGTAGAGAGACTGCTTGTCTTGACATAAAATAATAAAATAGTGCATATTTTTTAATAAAAGGAGTTGCAATTTTATTTAGGATAGTGTATTTTAAAAGTAAGTTCTGTATGACTGGCGGATAAGTGGGAGTACCCACAGGGAGTACAGATGTTTAGAAAGCCGACCGCCTGGGCACCGATTTATTTGAGGTATCCAGGTTGTCGGCTTTTTCGTGTGCAAATTTTTAGAAAATGAAAGTTTGATAACATAAATTATAGCTGCATCCTTGGAACAAAGAGTAGAGAAGATGATTAAAAAAGGAGAATGAAAATGATCGCATTAGAACAAGAATTAAAAGCAAATCCATATCCAGGTAGAGGTATCGTTATTGGAAAATCTGCAGATGGTAAAAAAGCAGTAACAGCATATTTCATCATGGGTAGAAGTGAAAATAGTAGAAACCGTATCTTCGTTACAGAGGGAGAAGGTATTCGTACTGAGGCCTTTGATCCTTCTAAATTAAGTGATCCAAGTTTAATCATTTATGCCCCTGTACGTGTACTTGGCAATCGTACAATTGTAACCAATGGGGACCAAACAGATACAATTTATGAGCTTATGGATAAAGAATTTACTTTTGAACAAGCACTTAGAACACGTGAATTTGAACCAGATGCACCTAACTACACACCTAGAATTTCAGGGATGATGCATATCGAGAACGGAAAATATGACTATGCAATGTCTATCTTAAAAAGTAATAATGGCGATCCATCTTGTTGCAACCGTTACACATTTACATATGATAATGCTAAAGCTGGTGAAGGACGTTTCATTCACACTTACAAATGCAATGAAAATCCACTTCCAAGTTTTGAAGGAGAACCTAAACTTGTAGCAATTGATAAAGAAATTGATGAGTTTACAAATATGCTTTGGGAAAGCTTAAATGAAGAAAATAAAGTTTCATTATTTGTAAGATATATTGATATCGAAACAGGTGAGTACGAAACACGCATCGTTAACAAAAATAAATAAAGATAAGTTGCACTAAAAGAACGAGTAACCGTTAATAAAATAATAAAATATTTTGTGGAGGATTAGAAATGAAAGAATTAGAATTGAAATATGGTTGTAACCCAAATCAAAAACCATCTAGAATTTATAGTGCAGAAGGTGAGCTTCCTATTGAAGTATTAAATGGAAAACCAGGTTATATCAACTTCCTTGATGCTTTCAATGGATGGCAGCTTGTAAAAGAATTAAAAGAAGCTACAGGACTTCCAGCCGCAACATCTTTTAAACACGTTTCTCCAGCTGGTGCAGCAGTAGGACTTCCACTAACAGAAGTAGAAAGCAAAATTTATTGGGTAGATGACCTTGGTGAACTTTCACCACTTGCATGCGCTTATGCAAGAGCTAGAGGTGCAGATAGAATGTCATCTTTCGGTGATTTTATTGCGCTTTCAGATGTATGTGATGAAAGTACTGCTAAAATTATTGGTAGAGAAGTATCTGATGGCGTGATTGCACCAGGATATACACCAGAAGCTTTAGAGATTTTAAAAGCTAAGAAAAAAGGCGGCTATAATATTATTCAAATCGATCCAAGCTACAAACCAAATCCTATTGAACATAAAGAAGTATTTGGGATTACATTTGAACAAGGTCGCAATGAACTTGAAATCAACAATGACTTTATTAGCAATGTGGTAACAGAAAATAAAGAAATACCTGAGTCAGCTAAAATTGACCTTATCATTTCTTTAATTACTTTAAAATATACACAATCAAACTCAGTATGTTTTGCAAAAGGCGGTCAGGCAATCGGTATTGGTGCAGGGCAACAATCTCGTATTCACTGTACACGTTTAGCAGGAAGTAAAGCAGATAATTGGTTCCTTCGTCAATCACCACAAGTTATGAATTTACAATTCGTAGATACAATCCGTCGTATGGACAGAGACAATGCAATTGATCTTTATATCGGCGAAGATTACATGGATGTACTTGCAGATGGCGAGTGGGAAAAAATCTTCAAAGTAAAACCAGCTGTATTTACAAAAGAAGAAAAACGTGCATGGCTTGACCAAATGACAGATGTGGCATTAGGTTCAGATGCATTCTTCCCATTTGGTGATAATATTGAGCGTGCACATAGAAGTGGCGTGAGATATGTGGCACAACCAGGTGGTTCAATTCGTGATGAACAAGTTATTGAAACATGTAATAAATATGATATGGCAATGTGCTTTACAGGGATTCGTTTATTCCATCACTAAATGGCTAGCAGCCAGGTGAGGGGAAGGGGGGCATGGATAAGTTGGGGTATTTCGTTTCCCTTAAGCCTCCCTGCGGTCGAAGCTTAGATAAAATGAGATACCCCAACTTATCCACATCCCACAGACGTTAAAGATGGCTGCTAGGACTGAGTTTAGAGGGTGAATAAGGTCATAGAAGAGGCGGCTATTAGGACTGAGTTTAGAGATGAATAAGGGCATAGAAGAGATGGCTACTTGTATGAAGCGGTAATTGGTTGACAATTGTATGCAAAATATAATATAATTTATTTGATTAAAAATTAAATACAACATTTAATGCCAATAAGCCAATGGTTTATTGAAAGAGAGTGTGACTATAGGGTCGCATGAAGGGGGACACCACCGCGGGTGTCGTTTCTTTCGTGCGGCCTTTTTTGCGTTTAAAAATAAGTGAATTAGATGTTGTAGGTAAGTGGAGGTGAGTAGATGATTACAGTGAATGGGCAAAAACAAGCTTTTGAGAAGATGACTGTTTTAGAATTTCTTAAAAAAGCTGGCTATAGATTGGAAACTGTGGCAGTAGAGATTAATGAGGAAATTGTATCTAAGCGTGCTTATGAAACGACTTACTTATGTGATGAGGATAAGATTGAGATTATTCACTTTGTAGGTGGTGGATGAGAAGGATATAAGGAGGCTTAAAGGTGAAGGTTAGCATTAATGGGAAATTAAGAGATGTAGTGAGCAAAAGTCTTTGGGCGCTTAAAGAAGAGGTGTGTGCAAGTACGCTAGAGATTATTACAATTTACAATGGCTTTCAGACAGGTGAAAATTTTATATTTCATGAAGGAGATGAAATCGTCTTTATTGAAAAGGGAAAGATGCCCTCTGAGGAGGAATTAGAGGTGCTCATGTGTGCAAGACATACACCACAGGTACATTATAAGGTTAAAACTGCTAGAGTAGGGATTGCCGGACTTGGAGGCCTCGGGTCGCATATTGCAGTAGAACTAGCTAGAACGGGTGTAGGGCACTTACATTTAGTAGATTTTGATATTGTGGAACCAAGTAATTTAAATCGTCAGATGTATAAGATTTGTCATTTGGGAATGGAAAAAACGGAGGCTTTAGCGCAAGAGATTAAAGAAATTAATCCTTATATTAAAGTTACGGTAGATACTCAGCGGGTGTTAGAAGAAAATGTTTTAGCGATTTTTAAGGAAGATGAAATCGTATGTGAAGCTTTTGATAATCCAGAAGCTAAGGCAATGCTAGTAAATACTTTGTTAGCAGAGCGTAGTGATGTCAAGATAGTAGCGGCTTCTGGCATGGCGGGGTATGCAAGTAGTAATGAGATTCAGACTAGGAAAATCAATAAGCGCTTTTATATGTGTGGTGACTTTTATAATGAAGCAAAGCCAGGGATGGGACTTATGGCACCTAGAGTGAGCATTTGTGCAGGGCATCAGGCGAATATGGTACTCAGGTTGATATTGGGGGTGGAGGAAGACTAAGGAGTAGTAATGTTGAAAAATGATGCGTAATTGCGTGATTGAAAGAAAGAGAAAAGTAAAAAGTGATTGAAGGACAGAGAAAAGTGAAAGGTGAAAATAGAGATTAAAGATAGTTGGTTAAAAAGAAGATTGGGAGGATGAGAAGAATGAATATGATGATGAATAATGCAGATAAGTTAGTGATTGGCGGACATGAGTTTACGTCTAGATTTATATTGGGGTCTGGAAAGTATAGTTTGGACCTTATTAAGGCGGCTATAGAGGATGCGGGGGCACAGATGGTGACGATGGCAGTGCGCCGCGCAAATACTGGAGGCGAGGAGAATATTTTAGATTATATTCCTAAGGATGTAACACTGCTTCCAAATACTTCTGGAGCTAGAAATGCACAGGAAGCTGTACGTATTGCAAGGCTCGCAAGAGAAGTTGGCTGTGGGGATTTTGTAAAAATAGAGGTGATTAGAGATAGTAAATATTTATTGCCAGATAATGCAGAAACGATTAAGGCAACGGAAATTTTGGCTAAAGAAGGCTTTGTGGTCATGCCTTATATGTATCCAGACTTAAATGTAGCGAGAGATTTAGTCAATGCTGGTGCTGCTGCAATTATGCCATTGGCTTCACCTATTGGCTCTAATAGAGGGCTTTGTACAAAAGACTTTATTAAGATTCTGATTCATGAGATTGACTTACCAATCATTGTAGATGCAGGTATTGGATGCCCTAGCCAGGCATGTGAGGCGATGGAAATGGGGGCTGCAGCGATTATGGCAAATACAGCTATTGCAACAGCTGGAAATATTACAATGATGGCAAAGGCTTTTAAGAATGCTATTGAAGCAGGTAGGCTTGCTTATCTTTCGGGGCTTGGCAGAGTTTTAGAAACTGGTGCAAGTGCATCATCACCATTAACAGGATTTTTAGCAGATTAGGGGGAGCACAAAGTGAGTGAAATAAAGAAGAATGAACAAAGAACAGATCATATGGCTTATATGGAAGGTATGGAAGTTTTAGAACCAGGCATTATGGAGCAAGTTATTAAAGAGATGCAGGCCTATGATTATAATACTTATACAGCAGAAGATGTAAAGATAGCTTTAGAAAAAGAAATGTTAATGCCTAGAGACTTTGCAGCATTACTTTCACCAGCAGCAGAGCCGTTCTTAGAACAAATGGCAGAAAAGGCACAAAGAGAAACAAGAAAGCACTTTGGTAATAGTGTGTATATGTTTACACCGCTGTATCTTGCAAATTATTGTGAGAACTACTGTATTTATTGCGGTTTCAACTGTCATAACAAAATTAAAAGAGCTAAATTAAATGTAGGAGAGATGGAAAAGGAAATGGCAGCTATTGCTAAAACAGGCATTGAAGAAATTCTGATGCTCACAGGGGAAAGCCGTAAAATGTCCGATGTGAAATACATAGGAGAAGCCTGCAAAATTGCACGTAAATATTTCAAAATGGTAGGTCTTGAAGTATATCCAATGAATAGTGATGAATATGCATATCTTCATGAATGTGGGGCAGACTTTGTAACTGTTTTTCAAGAAACTTATAACTCAGATAAATATGAGACACTTCACTTAGCTGGGCATAAACGTGTCTTTCCATATCGCTTATGTGCGCAAGAACGTGCTTTAAAAGGTGGCATGAGAGGCGTAGGCTTTGCAGCACTTTTGGGCCTTGATGATTTTAGAAAGGATGCGTTTGCAACAGGGATGCATGCATATCTCATTCAAAGAAAGTACCCTCATGCAGAGATTGCTTTCTCATGCCCAAGGCTTCGTCCTATTATTAATAATGATAAGATAAATCCTAAAGATGTTCATGAAAAGCAGCTTTTACAAGTCATTATGGCGTACCGTTTATTTATGCCATTTGCAAGTATTACAATTTCTACCAGAGAACGTGCTGAGTTTAGGAATCATGTTATAGGCCTTGCGGCAACTAAAATTTCAGCAGGGGTAAGTACAGGGATTGGCAGTCATACAGAAGAAGACATTGTAGACAAAGGCGACAGCCAATTTGAAATAGCTGATGAACGTAGTTTTAAAGAAGTTTATGCAGCCATTAAAGCAAGAGGATTGCAACCTGTAACAAATGATTATGTATTTGTATAAGAGAAATTAAAGACTTTTCTTCATAGGGCTTGTAGGTTAAGATTAAGATATAATTTTTAAGATAGAGTAGGAACGAGAGATGAGACGAGAAATACAATATAAGATAGATACAACATATGAGGGCCAGTCTATAGGTATGTTTTTAAAAGCAAAGGAATATTCCAGAGGAATTTTAATAGAACTTAAGAAAACCAAGACAGGTATTCGTAAAAATGGTGTTTGGGCGGGCGTAAATGAAATAATAAAGGCTGGCGATGTACTAGATATATGTTTGACGGAAGAAAGCTCCTCTGAAAATATTGTGCCAAAGCAGTATGACTTAGATATCTTATATGAAGACGAAGATATTTTAGTACTCAATAAACCTCATGATACGCCAATTCACCCATCTATTAATAATTACGATAATACACTAGCTAATGGCGTTGTATATTATTATAAAGACCAGGAAAAGCCTTATGTATTTCGCTGTATCAATCGATTAGATAGAGACACCACAGGGGTAACGATTATTGCTAAGAATATGCTCAGTGCAAGTATTTTATCAAATAGGATGCAAGCGCGAGGATTAACACGAACCTATATAGCCTTTGTAGAAGGATTAGTAGAGGAAGAAGGTATTATAGATTTACCTATTGGTAGGATGGAAGGAACAATTATTAAGCGACAAGTAGATGAAAAGGACGGAAAACGGGCAGTGACGCATTATCGTAGACTTGAGGTTATTCATGTAGAGGGGCAGCTTGTATCAGTTGTTGCCTTACGTTTAGAAACGGGACGTACCCATCAAATCCGTGTGCATATGTCACATATAGGACATCCCCTTTTAGGAGACTTCTTATATAATGAAAATAACCATATGCTTACAAGACAAGGGCTACATGCAGCCGAAATAGGTTTTTATCATCCTATAACAGGAGCGTATATGAATATAGTAGCGCCATTGCCTGAAGATATGGAAAGGTTGTTACAAAATTCCGGTGAAAAGGTAAAGAAATCGGAGGAATTAGCTATTAAGTTAAGAAAGATGATGTGGCATTAGCTGGCGATATTTAATGATAAATAAATATAAACTTGAATTTAAAAACTATTGCGTTAAAATAAAAATGGATAAATTAGTTGAGTTGGGGAAGGGGAAATTTTATGAATTTATTTAATGCAAGTTCTTTAGTTAATGAGGAAGCTATAACAGAAATATTACCTATTATAGATAACCCAGTAGAACTAAGGCAGAAATTAATTGGCTTTAAACAAAAGATTTTACAAACATATAATTTCAAAGTTTATAATTTGCCAAAGGATTTTACGACGACATCATATATAATAGCCTCTAATCATTTAACAGATTCTGATGCGCCACTCATAATGAGTTATTATTATGAGCTTATGCATCAAGTTTTAGAGACTTATCCTCAGTTATTTGTTTTTGCAAAAGAAAATTGCTTCAATGGTGTTTCTATACCTAAAGAATTAACACCTATACTAGAGATGGAAAAAGTTTGTGCAGTTGATCGTACCAGTTCGGGCGGCTCAATTGCAACAATGAGGGAAGCTGAAAGATGGTATTCTCAAGGTGAAAAGCCAAGGCATTTTCTCATATTTGCCCAAGGCACGATTTATGATATCAATAAGGATAAAGCAGAGGATATAGAAAGAGGTGCCTTTTGGCTTGCAAAGGTACTAGGCATTCCTGTTTTACCTGCTTTTATTGAACAAGCTGTTGAAGGGGAAGAAAATCGTTTAATATTTGGACAACCAATAGTTATTCCAAAGGGGTGTCGGGACTTTATGCCTTATAAACAGCTTTGGTTAGAAAGAGTCATTGAAGCAGAAAATGAGCTAGAAACACTTACAGGTATTCCTGCAAGAGAAACTGTGCTTGATGCGGAACATCAAACGCGAAAAAGATTTAATAAAGTAAAGACAATGTGAGTATTAAAAAAATTTATGTGATTTAAACTAGAAAGTATGTATGAAATCTGATATAATGATTAAAGAATAAAATAAATATTAAGCGCGTATAATGGTTCAGCGAAAAACTTTTTTAAGTTTTTCGCTATTTTTTTTGCGCTTATATAGATTTCACATTTATTAGTTATTCATAATCTTTAGCAATGTGAAATCATTAGGAGAAAACAATTTACGTACATGTATATTTCAAATTTGTAGTTGGTTTCTCTATAGTTTTCGTAAAATAAGGAGGAGAAAAAATGGATTTTTACATGAAGTTACCAAGAAATAAGAAGGAGTTTGCATTATTTATGGTTGTGATTTCAATAATCTCAGTGAATATTATTGCGCCACTCATTACGTGTTTTGAAATAGGCTTTCATTTTAGCGTGTGGATGGATGTATTGCGGGTGATACCATTTATTTGGATAAGTGTTATTGTACTTGTACTTCTGACACATAAGCCAGCAGAATACCTAACACATAAAATCATACACAAAGATGATAGTTTTAATGCGCATATGACGATTAACATCTTATGTAATGTATTTTTAATGTCGATTTTCTTAACAGTAATTGGGACATGGATTGGGAGCAGAAGTGTGACATTAGAGCCTATAAGAATGTTCTTTTATAAATGGCCAAGAAACTTTGCTATTGCATTTGCAGTAGAAGCATTAGTAGCACAACCTATTGCAAGGTTTGTGATGTTAAAACTTCATCAAAGACAAGGCCAAGAAGTCTATAATGCTGCAGAGTAGTTAGTGAGTTGTTTTTAAAAAATAATGAGGTAGTGTGAAGTTTATAGTTCACGCTACCTCATTATTTTTTTATAGCGCTACAAAATAATACTTTTGAAAATTGAGAGTCCGTAGTTCATTAGTAAAAAAGGTTAAAGATGTTATAAAATTATATAGTTGTGCTATACTGACAGATATAAAGATAGAAATCCAATATAGGGACATTACAATAGAGATAGGACGTATAGATGAGAATTAATAAATTATTAAGTAACAAAGGAATTTGTTCTAGAAAAAGGGCTAATGAAATCATAGAAGCAGGCAGAGTCATTGTAAATGGCAAGCTTTGCATTAAAGGACAGTGGGTAGAGGAAACAGATGATATATATATAGATGGCACGCCGTTAAAGGCAAAAGAAAAGGTGTATATTATTTTAAATAAACCTGTAGGCATAACTTGCACTGCGGCAGAGGAAGTTAAGGATAACATTATTGAATATGTAGGTTACAAAGATTATATATTTCCCGTAGGGAGGCTCGATAAAGATTCAAGAGGGCTTATACTTATGACTAATGATGGAGATTTAGCAAATGCTATACTTGCATCAGATAATGAACATGAGAAGGAATACATTGTAACTGTTGATAAGCCTTTTGATGAAGCCTTTATAAGTGGCATGTCAAAGGGGGTAGACTTAGGAAAAGAAGTAACGAGGCCTTGTAAAATAGAGGCTATAAGTGAGGATACCTTTAGAATTATATTAACGCAAGGATTAAATAGACAGATTAGACGCATGAGTAAGCATTTTGGGTATGAGGTAATTCGTTTGGAACGTATTAGACTGCTTTGTATTGAGCTAAACGAACTAGCTTATGGCAGTTGGCGCAAACTTACAGAGATAGAGTTAGAAAATTTGAAAAAAACGATTTAAATCTATATGCTGGCGATTAAATTTTCGCGTCGTTATAGTATAATAAAAACGAAGACGGGAAAATAAATGGCCATAAGAAGAGAAATAAAAAGGGGTTTAATAAAGAGGGGAAAGTTATGGCGAATATAGAAGATTATTTAGAATGGCGTGGTGACTTAACATTTAATCAGGCACCATTTAATGAAGTGGATAATTTAATTTTATCTGCACTGTCATATATCGTTTTTGATGGCATTGTGCCAGGGCCAGCTTATAAAGATGTCATTACATTAGAAGAAGCAAGTAAATTGTTTTTTAAGATGTATACGGCGCAGGATCTTGCAGTACAAAATACTTTTACCAGATTAGTGCCTTTTATCTTAAAGAAGGTGGCATATACTGAGCGTTTCAAACATGTAGGCTTATGCAAATATGTAAGTACAATAGATTATAAAGATGAAAAGCAATTTGCAGCACTGCATATTTTGTTAGAGGATGGGAGCACCTATATATCTTATAGAGGAACAGATGATACATTAGTAGGCTGGAAAGAAGATTTAAACATGACCTACATGATGCCTGTGCCATCTCAGATTGAAGCACTAAGATATTTAGAGGAGACTACAAGAAAGAGCAAAAGACCTTTAAGAATAGGTGGACACTCAAAGGGAGGAAATTTAGCAATCTATGCAGCCATTAATTGTGGAGATAAATTAAAAAAGCGCATTATTGAAATTTATAATAATGATGGACCAGGTTTTTATGAAGATGTAATTGAAAGTAAAGGTTATAAAGAGATGTTACATAAAATTAAGACCATTATCCCAGAGTCTTCAATAATTGGTATGCTTTTAGAGCATCAAGAGGAGTATGTGATTGTAAAGAGTAAGAAAAAAGGTATTTTACAGCACGATATTATGAATTGGGAAGTATTAGGGCCAAAGCTTATCTACTTAGAGAGCGTTAGTAAAAATAGTCAGAAGCTTGATCATACGATTAAATCATGGCTTCAGAATACAGAACGTTCTCAAAGAGCACAATTTATAGAAGCATTATTTAGAGCATTAGAGTCTACAGGCGCTAAAACAGTAAGTGAACTAACAGCAGATAAGATAAAAAATATTAATAGTGTATTAAAAACGTGGGGGGCTATGGAAGAGACTACGAAAGAAATGGTCATAAAGACACTTAAAATTATGGCAAGTGAATATTATAAATTATTTTTAAGAGGATAGGCGTTTTTCAGGAGATAAGACTTTTAGAAGGTGGAGGAGAAGTACATGGATTTAAAAGCTTATGCAGTAAAGGACATTATGAATTTAAAGGTTTTAGGAAGAACGACCAAAAGCAGGGAGCCACTTACATTATTTTGGACAGGAAGCGGAATTGAATGTAATGTGAAAGCTTCTGAACTTTGGGTAGAAGTAGAAGCAGATTATGATTGCTATGAGCCTTGGATTAGTGTGGTGATTAATGGGGCTTATATCACACGTAGGATGGTTGAAAGGGGAAAACAGTGGATTTGTCTTTTTCGTAATATGAATCCACAAGTTATAAAAAATGTGAAACTTTTAAAAGAAGTGCAGGCAATGTCTGGTGATGAAAAGCACTGCTTGCAGATTAGCAGATTTAAGACAGATGGAAGCTTTGAACCTGTAGCGGCATATCCTTATAAGCTTGAATTTATAGGGGATAGCATTACATCAGGAGAAGGCGCTATAGGTGCCCTTAAAGAAGAAGATTGGATTTCCATGTGGTTCAGTACTGAAAATAACTATGCTGTTATGACAGCCAATGCATTAAATGCAGATTATCATATTATTTCTCAAAGTGGCTGGGGAGTTCTGACAAGTTGGGATAACAATCCATATGGCGCGTTACCTCTTTATTATGAGAAGGTATGTGGCCTTTTAAAGGGAAAGCAAAATGAACTGATTGGGGCACAAAGGGAATATGACTTTGCAAGCTGGCAGCCAGATGCAGTAATTATTAATTTAGGAACAAATGATAGCGGTGCATTTAATTCGGCGAAGTGGGAAGATGAAAAAACAGGCGAGTCACATAAACAACGTATGAACGAAGACGGTTCATATAATGAAGAAGATTTAAATGCTTTTAAAGAAGCAGTAATAAGTTTCTTGGAGAAACTTAGAAAATATAATCCGAATGCTAGGTTGATATGGGTGTATGGCATGCTAGGTAATCCGTTAGAAACAGCCATTCTTGAGGCGATTCAGCGATATAAGGAAAAAACTGATGATAAGAAAGTAGAATTCCTAGGGCTGCCTGATACCACAAAAGAAACTGTGGGAGCAAGACAGCATCCAGGAGTTAAAGCACATAGAGCAGCTTCCGAAGTTATTATAAAGCGTTTAAAGGAATTACTTATTTAGTTGCATAACAGGAAGTAATAAATCTAGATTAGCAAAGTTAAATGTATATTCGTGGTTTTCTATACCATGGATGATTTCTACAATTTGATCATTATAAGGGGTAGGAATGTGAAGGCGTTTACCATAGGCACAGACAATGCCATTGATGTAATCTACTTCACAGGCCTTCCCCTTTTCTAAGTCCTGAAGCATACTTGCTTTAAGAAGTTTGTGAGGCTTAATGGCAAGACGTATAAGAAGTGAAGTTAAGAGATATTTAGGATAATGGTTAAAATAAAACATTTTTGCCATCTTACCATCTTGCGTTTTCGTAACATCAATGCCAGATGCTCTAGCGATATCAATACATTCTTTGATGATATGTAGGGCGTATTGACGGGATAATTTATTTTCAATAACTTCTCCAAATGTACAGCCTAATACAGCAGAAAGTCCACTACAAGAAGCATTAATTAAAAGTTTATTCCATCTGATAATAAGAATATTTGCAGAAATACTAGTAGGGCACATAAGTTCCAATATTTCTTTTAGTGCTAGAAGTTTATCATCTACACTGCCATTTATACGACCAATCTTAAAAGACATGCTATGGGGCATAGAAGTAAGTTCAGAGACGCCAGGAGCCTGCAAAGTTGCCCCCCAAGAGACTATGCCTCCAATGAGATGAGTCTCCCCAACTATTTCAGCAAGTTCAGGTTCAGGAAGACCGTTCTGAAGTGTACAAAGTACGCCATCTGCTTTAAGTAGAGGTAAAATATCCATGGCAATTTCAGTATTGTGATGTTGCTTAGTGAGTAAAATGATAAAATCATAGCCAGATGTCATTTCTTCAGGTAATAGGGCAGTTACTGGGACACAAAAATGAGTTGTACCGATAACTTTAGCTCCATTTGTATTTAGTGCATTAACATGTTCAGGATTATGATGAATAAGATCCACTGATAAACCACTTTTGGCAAGATAAGCCCCCAGAACAACACCAAGGGAACCAGCTCCATAAATGGCTATTTTCATATCCTTATATTTTTTGATAGTAGGCGTTAAACTGTTAGGATTATTTTTGGTGATAGAAGAAGTACTAGGTGAATCTAATAGTGAAAAGGTATTTACGCTCATGGTTATATCTCCTTTGATTTTGGTAGGATTTTATAAAAACTACAAATTTATTGTATATAATAGATATATTGTAATATCGTCTAAAAACAAAAAAATACTAAATATTTAGACAAGAAATGAGACTGTAACTTGAAGGGAGCGAATATGAAAAAAGTATTGAAACTAATTATATCCAAGATTCCAATGTTTTTATTTTGTGTCTTATTTATAGGTGGATATGGAAAATTGTTCGGAAGTGAAAATAGTACAATAGGTGTTGCACTTTTAACGACATTATTGATTTTCTTAAAAAATGATTTTGGATATAATGCGAAGCAGGCAAGTTTGTCTTTTGTAATACTACTTATTTTAACAGTAGTGGGACCGAAGTTAAGTTTAATCAATCCATTTACCACGTACTATTTGGATTAACTTTGCAGTGCTCTCTTTAACTTATCATCAACAGGAAGAAAGAGAAAGACGTATGAAATACAGATTACCAGCCACTATTATTGGTTGCAGTGTGTTCTTTATTTTATTTGAATATGTCATTCCAGATGCTATGCATGGTGCTGTGGCTGTTTTAACAGGATTTGGCGTGATGTTTATTAATTCATACTTTAGAAAAACAATTGCAAACTCCTTTAGTGCCTTGATATCAGCTATGTTGTTGTATACTACTGGCGGTGCAGTTGTATTTCGTATTTTATCAAATGCAATAGGTGTAGGTGTGGCAATAATAAGCCATCATGCCTTTGAAAAAATATTTGATAGGATTGCGGTAGAAAACAAAGGTGTTATAACTGAGTAAAAATAAAGTTTTAAATTATCTTCTTAATATTTTAGTAGAATCATTGTGAGATATGTTTATTTAATGCTAAAATATAGTTAGATTTAAAATAGACAGACATATTAGGAGGAAGACATGGATAATTTTATTTTTAATGCCTATACAAAAGTTTACTTTGGAAAAGGAATGATTGAAAAATTACCTGAAGCAATTCATCAACATGGGAAAAATGTATTACTTGTATATGGCGGAGGAAGCATTAAGAAAAATGGTATTTATGATACGGCGAAAAGCTTACTTGCCGACTGCAATATTGTAGAATTATCAGGCGTAGACCCTAACCCAAGAATTGAAAGTGTACGAAAAGGTGTAGCACTTTGCCGTGAGCATAATATAGATGTTATCCTTGCTATTGGCGGCGGCAGCGTTATTGACTGCTCAAAAGCTATTGGAGCAGGTTACTACTATGAAGGAGATGCTTGGGATATCGTTGTAGATGCGAGCAAAATTACAGAAGTCCTTCCAATCGTGACAGTACTTACACTTGCCGCAACAGGTTCAGAGATGAATAAGAATGCAGTTATCTCGAATCCAGAACTTAATGAAAAATTAGGCACTGCTTCTATGAAGATGATTCCACAAGCTTCTATTTTAGATCCAGAATATCTTTATACACTTCCAGCTCAACAAACGGCAGCAGGAACAGCAGATATTATGTCTCATATCTTTGAAAACTACTTTAAAAAAGATACAGATACATTTGTACAAAATAAATTTGCAGAGGGCTTATTAGAGACATGTATCAAGTACTGCCCAATTGCTTTAAAAGAGCCAACCAATTATGAAGCAAGAGCAAACCTTATGTGGGCAAGTACATTAGCCCTTAATGGACTCGTAGGAGCAGGTAAAGCAGGTTCATGGACCTGTCATCCAATAGAGCATGAACTTAGTGCTTTCTATGATATTACCCATGGTGTAGGTCTAGCTATTTTAACACCAAGATGGATGCGTTATATTTTAAGTGAGAATACAGTAGATAAATTCGTAGAATACGGTAAGAATGTATGGCACCTCCCAGAAATGGAAGACAAGATGGCATATGCAAATGCAGCCATTGATGCCACGGAAAACTTCTTTAAATCATGCGGCTTACCTATGACACTTTCGGAAGTAGGAATTGATGAAACGCACTTCGAAATCATGGCCGAAAAATCAGTAAGAATCGGCGGCCTCCAAAACGCCTACGTACCACTTGGCAAAGAAGATGTTATAAACATCCTCAAAATGTGCAAATAATAGGTTGTTAAGTAGATTAAGTAGATATTATTTTAATAAGAGTTACTTGAATAGAAAGAGGGTACTAAAACCATTCGTGGTTTCAGCACCCTCTTTTATGGTGTGCCCAGCATGGGCGTAGTCTAACGGGTGAAAGTCCCGAGTGTGG
>DYCF01000005.1 GCA_019418225.1 Clostridiales bacterium
TACACAAAAAAATATCCCGTATTTATACGGGTTACGGCGTTTCGCAAACGCCTAAGTGCTTATAAAATAAAAGGAGGATTTAAAATGAATAAGATAGAAGGAAATTTAGTTGCACAAGGTTTAAAAATAGGGATTATAGCAGCAAGGTTCAATGAATTTATTGTAGGAAAGCTTGTGGGTGGGGCGTTAGATGGACTTACAAGACATGGGGTACAAGAAGAGGATATTGATTTAGTATGGGTACCAGGTGCATTTGAAATTCCACTTGTAGCAAAGAAAATGGCACAAAATGAAAAGTATGATGCAGTGATTTGCCTAGGCGCAGTGATTCGCGGGGCAACACCTCATTTTGATTATGTATGTAGTGAGGCATCTAAAGGTATTGCGGCTGCTTCGTTAGAAACAGGAAAACCAGTGATTTTTAGTATTTTAACCACAGAAAATATTGAGCAGGCTATTGAAAGAGCAGGTACTAAAGCCGGGAATAAGGGCTATGATGGCGCAGTAAGTGCTATTGAAATAGCCAATTTATTAAAACAACTTTAAAATAAAACTAAGTGTCTACCAGTCTTATTTTTACCGTATTCCTTTAGTTGACGCTCTTAAGGGGAAATGCTAAGATAGAGTCACGCTTAAAGATACTGAAGATGATTGATTTATTGGGAGATTTGTTGAAATGTATACTAGTAAAAGAAGATTAAAAAAGGTGGGACTTATTATAGGCGGTATATTGCTTTATATAAGTTTTCAAAAAATATTTCCCATAGGTTGCCCGTTTAAATATTTTCTACATATACCGTGTGCTGGCTGTGGAATGACTAGAGCCTTGCAAAGTGCTATGGTAGGAGACTTTGAGAGCGCGTGTTATTATCATCCATTATATTTCCTTATACCATTTATGGGCGGAATGATTATATTTGGTGATATGCTTTCAAAGAAGGTGAATTGTTACTTTTGGTATATTATAGGTAGTTTATTTGCTGTTATTTATGGCATTAGAATAATTTTCCATGCATCTGCTATATTTTAAGAAAAACGAACGATAAGTTGTAGGAAATGTAGCTTTTATGTAAAGAAAGGGTATAATATAGAAGGAAAACGTTTAAGTAAGTTGGAGGACATAAAGATGAACAAAAATGAAAACACACAAGGTGAAATTCAGTCATTAGCCTTTGATGAAGATACTTATGATTTAGATGGGATTATCAGGCTTGCAGATAGTGAAGATGCTGCATTTATCTTTACTTTTGAAGACGAGGATGACGATAGACATTATATGAATCGTTATGATATTCTAGAATGTAATGAAGGGACAGAGCGCATGCTGCGCCGTATACATCATTATTTAGAAAGTGATGAAGCAAATGGACTTTTTATTTCCTTTGCAGTGGCTTATGAAGGACGCCTTAATATACTAGATGGCCAAAGTGTACCTGTAGATGAAATGGATTTAGGCGAACTTGAACTTGGAGAAAATGTTATCTATGGCATGCTTGTTAGAAAATGTGATGCAACCATTGTTTTTGATGAAGTGGTTTATATGGATGGTGGCAACAAATCTCATTCATGGGCAGAAGCCGTTATAGACGGTGGTGAGCTAACTTATTTAATGAAACATATGATAGAGCAATTTAGTTAATTTAAGATAACCTAATCAAAATGATTGAGAAAGAAGAAAAATATGAATTTTAAAGCGTATAATTTAAAAGAAGGACTTTTAAAGGCTATAGATCTTTTAGGCTACACAAGTCCTACAAAGGTACAGGAAGCTGTTTTGCCAAAGGTATTAGAAGGAAAAGATGTGATTGTGAAGTCTCAGACTGGAAGTGGAAAAACGGCAGCCTTTGCTATTCCTATTTGTGAAAAAATAAAGTGGGACGAAAATCCTGTTCAGGCACTTATACTTACCCCTACAAGAGAGCTTGCGATGCAAGTAAGTGAGGACTTTTTCAATATAGGCCGCTTTGAACGCATGAAGATTGTATCTCTTTATGGAAAAGCACCTTTTCATGTACAGCAAAAAGCATTAAAGCAAAAGACGCATATTGTTGTAGGAACGCCGGGGCGTATTGTAGATCATTTAGAAAGAGGAAGTTTGGATGTTTCTAGTGTGAAGTACTTGGTAATTGATGAAGCAGATGAAATGTTACGTATGGGATTCATTGATCAAGTGGAAAGTATTTTGAAATATTTGCCAGATGATAGACAAACATTATTATTTTCAGCCACCATTGCACCACATATTGAAAAACTGTGTGAAAACTACATGAAAGATCCACAGCTTATAGAAATAGAAAGTCAAAAACTGACAGCGGATAAAGTATGGGAAGCTTGCTACAAAGTAGAAGAAGAAGAAAAAATGCAAACACTTATGGATTTAACCGTTGTTGAACAACCAGAGAGTTGCATGATTTTTGCAAATACAAAAGATCAGGTAGATAGAGTGTATGAAACGCTTAAGGCAAATGATTATCCTGTGAGAAGAATACATGGCGGCATGGAACAAAAGGAACGATTTGCCGTCATGGCAGATTTCAGAAAAGGATATTTTCGCTATTTAGTAGCCACAGATGTGGCAGCAAGGGGAATTGATATTGACCATGTTACCCATGTTATTAATGTTGATGTTCCTGAGAATAAGGAAAACTATGTGCATCGTATTGGCAGAACAGGACGTGGTGGTCGTAGTGGGAAATCTATGCTTTTAGTTTCTGAGAGAGAAAATTATTTCTTAAAGGAAATAGAAGCTTATATTCATCATGCCATACCAGTATGCCAAAGACCAAGGCCAGAAGAAGTTATAAATCATCAAGAAGCCTTTGAAACAAAGATGGGTATCCCTATGGAGAAGGTAGCTTCAAAGGGCGAGAAGTTAAGCCAAGAAATTATGAAACTGCATATTAATGCAGGGAAAAAGACGAAGATGCGACCTGTAGATATTGTAGGTACACTTTGCAACTTAAAAGGGATGAGTGCAGCAGATATTGGTATTATCAATATTCAAGATATCTCTACTTTTGTAGAAATTTTAAACAATAAAGGTGAAAGTGTATATAAGCAGCTTCAGAATACCCCAATTAAAGGGCGTCTTAGAAAAGTAAGCAAAGTTGAAATAGAGAGATAAAAAAAGAGGATTGCTGTGGCAATCCTCTTTTTTTTATTGAAAACATACTTCGAACTATGCTATAATGTTTTATAAAAACCATATTAAAAATACCTATATAATATTATTATAACACAAAAATAATGATTTGTCAAGGTATAATTTAAGGAGGCCTTTCAATGAAAGATTTTTTACCACAGGCACTTATTTCACAAATAGCAAGTTCTGAAATTATGGCATGTAATAAAGAAACTAAAAAGTATGGTTTAATCCTAACCCAAGAAGATGTAGGACAAATTTTAGAAAGACGTAAAGAAGCGCTTCTAAGTTATGGCCGTATAGAAATTGGTGGGGGGATTATTCCAAAACTTATTGAAATATTTTGTGATAGCCCTTATTTAGAGGCACAAAATTATGAAAGTACGATTGAGGAGCTAGTAGAGACTTTTTATTACTTTAAGAATGAGGCATTAGATACTTTAAGTGATGAAGAACTACTAAAATTGATGAGGCAGTATTTTGATGAATATTGCGGTGGAGATATAGAGCTCCTGCAGCAGAGTGCACTTGAACAGCTTACAAGGAATATTCGTTATGGTCATGAAGACTATACGCAGCTTGATGAGAGAGACAAACTTTATTTAGGAGATGATTTAAATGAATACTAGTCTAAGCAAAACTTCCAAGATAGATTGTAGCAAACTAGCATTTAACAATTATTTTCAAACTTATATAGAAGAGGCACTGAGAGTGGGGCTTATTTCAATGGCAGAAGTTGCAAATATCAAGGTTATGTTAGTGAAACTTTTGGAAGTTCAAATTCAGCGTTATACGAGGTTTGAAAGTAGTTCGGTAAAGGTAGAAACGGCAGAAGGACTTATGCGTGCCATACTTTATGGCTTGGATTTTAAATTCAAAAGCCTAAAAGATGAAGAGGGTATTCGTTTATTGAAACAGCAATCTTTAGAAACACTTTTTAGAGAAGGGGTAGAACTAATAAAAGGGCAAGTAGAGAAAAGTAAAGTTTATTTTGAAAGACTCAAAGCAAATCGTTTGAAGGTAGATAACTTTGCATATAATGATACAATTGACAAGGGTTTTACAGATTTTTACCCATATTATGACCCGGAGTTTAGTGGGCATATGAGTGCAGCGGATATTGATTATCCCTTATGTATGGATGAGATGAAAGAAGAAGGCATAACGTATGTCTATAGCTATCTTAAAAAACTTTATTATGAGAATGCATTTTGTAGCTATTTTAAAATAGAGGATATTAATAACTTATTAGAAAGCAGTGATCCTAATGAGAAAGAATTACTTATTAATATATTTGAAATGGTTTTAGTGAACGCTATAGGAAGGGTATTGATACACAAAGATTTAACAGGATTAGGCTTAAGTAAGGCGGATATTAGCATTCTTCAAAGTCAGTTTGAAAATGAAAAATTCCCTTTAAACTTATTGCAGAGTGCGGCAATGGAAATTATTAATACTTTTAAGATAAATGGCTTTTTAAAGCAGTATATTTTATGCGCTTGTATACCTGTAGGAAAAAGAATAGAAGTAGCAGTAGTAAACCAGACATTGGATAAGATTTTTGTGCCATTTAAAAGAGCGCGTGATATAGCAACTATTGACTTTAAGGATGGAGAAAGTCTAGCGGATGATGTTTTTAAAGAAGTAATCGAAGCCGTATGCAGTGCAGGAGGTGTGACAGATAAGCTGGAGATTTTTAAGACACATATTCATAGTTTAAAGGATATGGTGGATTTCTTAGAATCAGAATGTTTATATGGGCGAGAATACCAGGCTTTATATAGAAGTTTATCTGAATTAGAATTAGCTTTGCTCTTAAAGATACTAACTGTAGAGGATGAGATGCATTTCAAAGTATGCTTGCAGGAAATTAAACAAAAGGAGGTATTAATGCATATTTGGGAAAGTGAATTGATCTGCTTTTTAGGGGACAAGGAAGAAGAATTCAGATGCAGATTATGGCCTGTTATACAAAATATTAAAATACAAAAATAATGAAAAGACTAGGGCTATGCGGTTAAAGGGAAGTGTAATGATTTAAGATAAAATGTGCTATAATATAAAAAAACATGTGGAGATGATTTTATGAATGAAAAGATAGAACAGCTTGCAAAAATCTTAAGCGATAGCAAAAATATTGTATTCTTTGGTGGAGCTGGTGTAAGTACAGCTTCCAATATTCCTGACTTTAGAAGTTCAAATGGTTTATATAGCCAAAAACTTAATCGTAATTTTACACCAGAGCAAGCTGTTTCTCATACATTTTTTGTACGTTACAAAGAAGAATTTTTTGATTTCTATAAGAAACACCTTGTTTACCCAGATGCAAAGCCTAATGCTTGTCATAAAGCACTTGCAAGATTAGAAGAGATGGGGAAACTTAAAGCTGTTGTGACACAAAATATTGATGGTTTACATCAAGCAGCTGGTTCAAAGGTGGTTTATGAATTGCATGGCTCGGTACTTAGAAATTACTGCATGGATTGTAATGCTTTTTATGATGCACAGTATATATTAGCAGCTGATGGTGTGCCAAAATGTGAAAAGTGCGGCGGTGTTATAAAACCTGATGTGGTACTTTATGAGGAAGGCTTAGATGATGAAGTGATTTCAGGAGCGATACATGCCATTCGTCAAGCTGATACCCTTATCATAGGCGGAACCTCTTTAGTTGTCTATCCGGCGGCAGGGCTGATTCAGTACTTTACGGGTAAAAATCTAGTGCTTATTAATAAAAGTGAAACTTCAGCAGATGCCAAGGCAGACCTTGTTATTAATGATGATATTGCTAAAGTATTAGATAAAGCGGTAAGTTTAATCTAGAAGATTACACAAAACTATGCAAGGTTTCAAGACGTTTGCATAGTTTTATGTTTTTTAGACCTGTTAAATTATGGCATTACATAAATTAAAAAATAACTTGAAGGATAAATAAGAAAGATGATAAAGTATAAGGACAGGTCTTAACAGAATTTAATAAGTGATGAAGGAGTAGTGCATGAGGAAAATAAATTGGCAAAAGTGGATTAGTTTATTTGTAATGATATCGTTAGTAGGTTCAGCAATCTTTTTAATTATAGGGATTGTATTAGCACCAGTATTAGGAGATGCAACAGAAGGGGTATTTGGTCGTCCTAAAAGTGAATATGTTCTTATGCTTGTACAATGTATATTAGGTGTCATTGCTATGATTATGCCAGGGGTATTAACAAAGAAATTTAAATTACAAATTCCAACGAATATGTTACTTTTATATACACTGTTTTTATATGGTGCGATATATTTAGGTGAGGTAAAAAGCTTTTATTATGTTGTACCACATTGGGATACAATATTACATACCTTTAGCGGTGCAATGCTAGGGGCATTAGGGTTTTCTTTTGTAAGTCTATTAAATAATGAAGAGAAAATACCTGTTCAGTTAAGTCCAATGTTTGTAGCACTTTGTGCCTTTTGTTTTGCAACAACGATGGGTGTGCTGTGGGAAATTTATGAATTTACATTTGATGGCTTACTAGGTCTTAATATGCAGAAGTTTGCTTTAGAAGGTGGTGCTGACTTAGTAGGAAGAGCAGCACTAGTCGATACAATGAAGGATTTAATTGTAGATATTGTAGGTGCGCTTGCGATGAGCTGTATTGGTTATATTTCATTAAAATATAAAAAGGGTTGGATTGAAAAACTTTTAGTGGCGATACGCAACTAGAGAAAAAGGTCTATAAAAAACACACAAAAATGTTTTTTATAGACCTTTCTTTATGTTAATTGTTCACAATTTTAAAATTGTTTAAATATATTTAAAATAACAATATTATTAAAAATAGAGTATTGCAAATAATTTTATTGTATAATATATAAAAAGTAAACAAATAAATGGAGGGAAAGATATGGAGCGTGTTACCTTTCTTAAGAATTACAAAGATGATGAGAAAAATCGTAGTAGTTTAAATTCCTTATTGCAATTAAACCGAGGTGTTTCATTAGAGACATGGTATGCACAGGGATATTGGCAAGAACAGTATATTCCGTATTCTTTTACAGATGGTACACAGATTATAGCAAATGTATCAGTTTATAAACAAGATGTTTTATATAAAGGGCAGTTAAAGTCTGCAATTAGGCTAGAACATATAATATTACACCCTCAGTACCATTACAAACATTTAATTGAAAGGCTCATTTATCAGATTAGTGAAGAGTATAAAGATAAGGTAGATCTTATTTACTTAAGTGCAGATGAAGCAGTGATACCTTTTTATCCTAGATTTGGCTTTAAGCATATTGAGGAAGTTAAACATTATATTCAAACGGAAGGTATTCAAGAAGGGATAGCACCTGAGATCATTTCAAAGGATGAAATAGCTGCAACAATAATGGGTTGCATGACTAGTTATAGGATCCTTGGCGATGAAATACAAAGTAAGAATGATTTTGCAAGAAGATGCTTTGATTATATGACAAAGGAAGAAGGTAATTTATATTACTTTGAACAAAATGATACATATATTATTGCACGCTTGAACGAAGATGAGTTAGAAATGATAGATATTATAAAGGAACAAGATGTTGCTTTAGATGAAATCGTTGCAGGATTTAAAGCACTTTATAAATTTAATAAGGTGAAATTAAATAATAAAATAGAGTATAAAGGCATTGGCAAAATTGTAGAAGAGATAGGGGATAACCTACTCTTTGTTAAAGAAACTAACATTGAAGAAGAAAACTTATTTCCAATTATAATAGAAGCATAAGGATAAGAGGTATTGTACAGGGGAACTGCTATAATACCTTTTTTATTTTGAAATCAATAAAGCTAAATATTCGTTAAAATATATTGATATATAGAGTAGTAGAAAGCCTGGTCAATTAGATAAAATGAATGATGAATTAAAAGCTGACATTGAAAAGTATTTAAGTAATAGAAGTATCAAATAAGTTGATTTAATGCAGAAGCATAACATAAGTAGAAACACTTTGAAGAAGTATGTAGCTCTAGTAGAAACAGAGAAAAAACAGATGTCAGGGCAACTTAAATTGAACTAAGAAAAAAGGAGAGAAGAATAATGATTATGTATAAAGTACAGTCCGTAAAATGGAGAGAAATTCACAATTACTTATAAACAAAAAAAGACTTATGCTAAGCGTAAGTCTTTTGTAAGCTCCCGAGCGGACTTGAACCGCCGACCTCCGCCTTACCAAGGCGACGCTCTACCTACTGAGCCACGAGAGCAAAGCGTTCTGTTTATTACTATTGAACGCTTTTATAGGATATCATGTGCCGTATATTTTGTCAACATTTACCTACCTATTTTTAAAATAAAAAAATAGTCAGATTATTAATAGCCTAAAGATTCTCCAACTAAGATAACTTTTATGCGGCCTTTGTCACGGCTATTTCTTGTGACAACTGTTTGCATACAGATACAATCAGGAGAAAGGCAATTATGACATTTACCAGTTAGTGCACAAGGGGTCTTTTTATTAAGTCTAATGGCATTAATTGGTGCAGTAACATTATGAATGCGATCAAGAGCAGCAGCTTCATCTGTTACTATTTTATTCATACCTGCAATAATAATAACTTGTTTAGGGCCATAAATAAGTGCGGCAACGCGATTACCTGTACCATCAATATTCACTAATTCACCTGAATGTGTAATGGCATTGCTACTCATAAGATATGTATCAGCCGAAAAAGCTTGGCGGTATATTTCAGGTATTTCATTTGATGAAACTTTACTACGGTCTAATAAATTGTAACAGCCTTTTTTTTCAAGAGCATCTAGTAAACCAATTTGGCTAAGGGTCATTGAACCACCCCAAGTAATTGTCATACCTTCTTTAAGGAAGGAGAGAGCCTTCATTGTTGCTTCTTCTTTTGTATTCACATAATAGCCTTCAATATTACGTTTAGCCATTTGGGCAATAACATTTTCAGCAAGCTTCATGTAAAAATGTTTTTGATTTTCCATATGAAAACCTCCTTTTAAGTGAAAAAAGTTAAAATAGTATCCTTAACATTGTAGCATATTTAAGAAGAGAAATAGGATAAAATAGCAAGAATTTCATGGATTGAGTCAAAATATTACACGAAATCATTTTTTTTTTATCTTTTAAGAGGGTAAGTAAAAAATAAGCGCATAATCGCATATTGTAATTCATTTTAAAGCTTTATAAAATATTATTGGGGTGATGGAAATGTTAAATTTTAGCGATGAAAATAGTACTTATAGTTTTCGTACAACAGTAGGACGTGTAAGTGTCAGTGCAAAAGAAATTATGTATTTTTCTTATAGTGACAGACATGTTTATTTACACACGATTAATGGTGTTTTTAAAACAAAGATTGTACGTTTTAAAGATTTAGAGGATATTTTAAAGGAGCCTGAATTTGTAAGCATCCATCGAGCATGTATAGTAAATATTTGTTATATCAAGAGTATAGGTGGTATTACACTTATAATGGAAAATGGAGAGAAGCTCTCTATTAGTCGTTATAAAATGTTAGAGATGAAAGAAAAAATAAAAGCATTAGATATAGTTGGTGCTTATTGAGAAATGATAAAAAGATAAAAGGATGTGTTGAGTTGATACATAATGGGCATAATATCACTTAAGAAATCATTAGACAGCAAGAGGTTAACAGAATATGAAAGAATTAAGTGTATTTGAAATTATAGGACCCAATATGATAGGGCCTTCTAGCTCACATACGGCAGGTGCATTAAAAATTGCTAGAGTTGCTAAGAAGCTAGGGCCTAGTGAAATTTGTAAAGTAACCTTTGTACTTTTTGGTTCTTTTGCAAAAACTTATCGAGGACATGGTACTGATAGGGCGCTACTTGCCGGTATATTGGGCATGGACCAAGAAGATGAACGCATTAAAGAAGCTTTTCAGATTGCTAAGGAGACTGGGCTTAATTATGAGTTTATTATAACGGAGGATCATCATTATAAGCACCCTAATACGGTGGAAATCATCATGGAGGATAAAAAGGGCAATCGTCTGAGTATTATGGGTTCATCTATAGGCGGTGGCAGTATTAGTATTGATAAAGTAAATGGTATGGAAGTCTTCTTTTCGGGAGAGTATTATACCTTATTCATTGTACATGAAGATATGCCAGGTGTTATGGCCTATATTACAAAATGTCTGAGTGAATATAATATCAATATTGCTTATCTTCGTGCTTATCGTGAAGATAAAGGGAAACTAGCCTCTACCATTATTGAGGCAGATGAGATGATTTGTGAAGATGTGCTAAAGCGCATTGAAGAAAATACAGCCATAAAATATGCAAAGATGATTAGCTTATAGGAGTAATAGACATGATGAATTTTATAGATGGTGATGAACTGCTTACATTATGCGAAAAAGAAAATAAAAAAATTTCTGAGATTATGTTAGAGAGAGAAGTTCAGCTTTTTAAGACTACTAAAGAAGAAGCACTTGCAAAGATGCGACATTCTTATGAAATTATGAAGCATGCAGTAAAACGTGCACTTACAGAAGACCTTAAATCAATGGGAGGACTTTTGGGTGGAGAAAGTAAGCGAATTTATGCACGTAGCGGTACGGGCAAAACAGCTTGCGGCCACATGATGACTAAGGCGATTAGTTATGCTGTAGGGACACTAGAAGTAAATAGTTCCATGGGACTTATTGTAGCAGCGCCGACAGCAGGTTCTTCAGGAGTTATTCCAGGTGTACTCATTGCCCTTCAAGAAGAGTTTAATTATAGTGAAGAGGAAATGCTCATGGCATTATTTAATGCAGGTGCAGTAGGCTATGTCATTACACGAAATGCAACAGTATCAGGTGCAGAAGGCGGTTGTCAGGCTGAAATAGGTTCGGCATCTGCTATGGCAGCATCAGCGGCATGTGAGCTTATGGGAGGAAGTCCAAGAGCTTCATTAGATGCAGCCGCAACGGCGCTGAGTAATATATTAGGCTTAGTTTGCGATCCTATTGCAGGGCTTGTAGAAGCACCTTGTCAAAAACGAAATGCGATGGGTGTTTCTAATGCACTTGTTAGTGCGGAAATGGCATTAAGTGGTCTTGCACATATTATTCCTTTTGATGAAACGGTAGAGGCTATGTATAAGGTAGGATGTAGCATGCCAATGGAGCTTAGAGAAACAGCGATGGGTGGTGTAGCAGCTACAAAGACAGCGTGTGAGTTATGTAAGGGAATATTATCTTAATAAGCCTTAGACGATTAGAGTATAGAGGAGATGTTACGAAGTAGTTTTCGTAATATCTCCTTTTAATTTGTTAGTGGTCAAATACTTTGCAACTAAAGTGTAAAAAAGGTGTAGAATTACTTTTTTTACACTTTAGTTGTAAAATGTAATATAATATACTAGGAAAAATATTCTATTATGATACAAATGGTTATTAAGAGCAAAAGACAACGAAGTAAGTACTAGGAGGTTTAATATGTTAGATATAGCTATTATTGGTGCAGGACCAGCAGGCCTTTCAGCAGCAATTTCAGGCGTTATTCGTAATAAGAAGGTAAAGGTTTTTGGAAATCCACCTTCTACAAGTTTTATTTATAAAGCAGAACGTATTGATAATTATATTGGTATGTTAGGTGTAAATGGTCATGAAATGATGGAACAATTTACAAATCATGCAAAAGAATTGGGGGTAGAAATTCAGGAATCAAAAGTTATAGAGATTTTCCCAATGGGAGAGTATTATATGCTTAATGTAGAAAATGAATTTATTGAGGCACGTACAGTTATTTTAGCAAATGGGCTTTCAAAAAGTAATGTGCTTGAAGGAGAAAATGAATTTCTAGGAAAAGGGGTAAGTTATTGTGCAACATGTGATGGGCCTCTTTACCGTGAAAAAGAAGTACTTGTGATAGGTGATTCTGCCCATGCAGAAGAAGATGCTAACTATTTAGCAGAAATCTGTGACAAGGTATATTATGTGCCACTTTATAAAGAAATAGAACATCTTCATGAAAAGATTGAGGTTGTGCGTAGCAAACCAAAACGTATTTATGGCGAGCAAATTGTAGGTGGTATTGAACTTGAAGAAAGTAGCCATGATGTAAGTGGGGTATTTATTATTAAAGAAAGTATTCCTACGACTAAGCTTTTACAAAGTCTTGAATTAGATGGAAAGGCTGTTAAGGTGAATCGTTTCATGGAGACGAATCTCCCAGGTGTATTTGCAGCAGGAGATTGCACAGGTAAACCATATCAAGTGGCAAAGGCTGTAGGAGAAGGTAATGTGGCTGTTCTTCAAGCAGTAAGTTACCTCAATGAATTAAATAAAAAACGTGTAGAGTAGATATAAAAACAGGTGTTAGAAGCTGATTTCTAGCACCTGTTTTTATAATTTGTTCTAAAAGATAGAGCTTATCCATAAAATAAAATAAGACTATTTTTATGGAGGGAAGCATATGGGAGCTGGCTATTTTTTGTTAATCTCACTTTGTCTTTTAGCTATTTATGTACTGTTTTTAAATGTAAGTGCTATATCCAATAATAGATACCCTATCTTAAAAAAGATATGTACGATTTTGTTTTTATTTTCTATTTTGAGATATGGTACCCTTATAGCCTATGGTGACCATTTGGAACTAGAAGCCTTGATGAAATTAAGGTATTTTTATTTCGCTACAAGTATAGGACTTACAATACCTACAGCTTCTGTAGTATGGTATATTACACCAATGTATAGACAGAAGATAAAATATCCTTATTATGTACTATGTTTTTTACCTTGGATTTTGTTTTATATTTATTTAATTGTAAGACAGCCAACACAGATTGTACAAGGTAGCAGTTATGGCTATCAGCTAGAACTTATAAAACCATTTCCGCTATATTTAAGCATTGTACAAGGAAGTTTTGTTACAATCATAATTATATTATGTATCATCGGGTTTGTGCGCTATAAGAATGTACAGCTTCGTGTTCAGTATATTGTACTGATTCTTGCACAAGTGGCACTTGCCTTAGATGGCATAACTTTTAATCATACAGGTGTGAAGTTGTTTCCACCGTTTACTGCTACAGAAATATTAGGGTTTTTAGCAGTTTATTATGGTTTCAAAATACCTAATATTGAAATTAAGGGAATTAAAAATGATTAAAACGAGAAAGGTACATAGTATAGCAATAAGATAAAATAAAAGAGGTGGTCATAAATGATGATCACCTCTTTAATCTATATAAAATACGTAATGAATAATCCTATAAATCTAAAAACAACAATAAGTAGTTCTTTTTAAATATAAGTTTCATATTTTGGAATAACACAGATTCCTACAACGTCTGGTCCTGTATTTACACCAATTGTTGTACCAATGAAGCTGTAGTCTGCTTGAATTGTAATACCAAGTTCAGATTCTGCAAGATCATGCATTACTTTAGCATACTCTATATTGTCAGCTTGAGCAATCATATAGTTATAATCCTGAGGATTTGAACCAACGTATTCTTTAGTAAGTTCTACAACTTTAGCAAAAGCCTTTTTTGTACCACGTACTTTACCACCTGGGAAAAGTAAGCCATCTTGAAGATAGATAATTGGTTTGACATTAAGCATTGTACCAAGAAGGGCAGAAGCTTTACCAATACGACCACCATGCTCTAAATATTCAAGTGTTTCTACGAAGAAGAAGATTCGTGCATGCTCGCGAAGTTTATAGGATACTTCTAAAATTTTATCAAAGTCAAGACCTGCTTCAATCATACGAGCAATTTCTAGAACGAGTGAACCTTCACCAGCAGTAGCATTTAAAGAATTTATAATTTCGATTTTTGCATTAGGATAATTTTCTAAAATAAGTTCGCGTGCGTTAACAGCGGCATTATAAGAACCGCTAAAGTGGCTAGATAAGCAAACGCAAATGATGCTTTTTCCAGCTTCTACGTGTGGTGTAAAACGTTCCATATAATCATTGATTGAAGGCAGTGATGTTTTAGGGAAAATCTTTTCTGATCTTAGCCTTTTATAAAAGTCTGCGAGTGGCAACTCTGTAATTTCACGATAATATGTTTCTTGATCAAAAGAAACGTAATAGGGAATAATCTCCACGTTATATTGAGAAACAAGAGCTTCTGGTAAATCACAAGCGCTGTCACTAATAAGTACGATGTTGGACATTATTTCACCTCCTTTATGTTAAGATAACCTCTTCACAATTTTAATATGCAACGCGAGGTGTGTCAATTGATAAATGATGAAAATGTAAATTATACTCATGGATTGGGTAAAACTGGCATATATTTATTATAACCATTTTAAAAGGGGAAATGCGCATGTTGTCCGCCAGTCTAGAAAAGTATTTACTGTGCATTTATGAAAAGGTGCAAGTAGATAAAGAATTAAAGAGTACTGAGATTGCAAGGGAAATGAATCAATCATTGCAAAAAGCTGTGCAAGCGTTGCAGCGTCTCCATTATCAGAAATATATTACCTACTCTGCTTATCAGCCCCTTCGTCTCACAGAACAAGGTAAGCAGGTTGCAGAATATTTGATTGCTAGAAATAAGCTTATCGATGAATTTTTAGATATCTTGCATATTGAGCAAAATAAAGAAACTGAAAAAGAAGCCATGCAGCAGTACTTATCTTATGAGAGTCTTAAAACCATTGAAAAGTTTGTAATATTCAATAAGCAGTATCCGGAAATTGGCACACGTTATGAGATGATTTTAAAGAGAGAGCCAATTGCATACTTGCTACCAGAATTTCCAAAAGGAGAGAAACGTTAGGCACGTAAAGGGTGAAGTGCAAAGTGTGAAAGTGAAGAAGGGGAAGAGAAAAACGGGCGTAGGGCGGATAGGTATGTGAGAACTACGCCTATATTTTTGTGTACAATAGAGAGAGGTGAGGCAAGGTAGAATGTGAAAATAAGTTGGTAAAAAGGGTGTACTAGCTAGGAAAATATGATAAAATATCTTTTAGTGTAAATATAATATGATAGAAAAATAGAGGAATGATATGGAAAGTACAAATAACAAACAGGGTCTTATGAAAGGCGCAATGATTTTAAGTATTGGTGTACTTGTAAGTCGTATTATTGGGATGCTTTATCGTATTCCGATTCGTAACATTTTAGGAGATGATGGTAACTCTCTTTATGGTGTTGCGTATACTGTGTATGCCATGATTTTAACACTAACGGCAATCGCTATTCCAGGAGCTTTATCAAAGCTCATTGCTGAGCGTAAGGCTGCAGGAGCGCACCGGGAAGCACAGCGTGTTTTTCACATCGCATTGATATACTGTTTAGCTGGTGCATTTATTTTAGCACTGGGGATGTGGTTTGGAGCAGAGTGGATTCAAACAAACTTCTTCCCATCACAACCAGGTGTAGTCTTACCGATTCGTGCACTGGCACCAACGGTTATGATTGCGACTACTTTAGCTGTTATGAGAGGATATTTTCAAGGTAATGAAGAGATGGCACCAACGGCTATTTCACAAGTTATCGAACAAATTGTTAATGTTATTTTTAGCGTACTATTAGCATCTATACTGGTTAAAACTTCATTAGTATATGGTGCAACAGGTAGTGCACTTGGAACAGGAGCAGGAGCAATTGCAGGTTTTATCGTGCTCATGCTTATGTATAAGAAAAAACGTCCAAGCATTAAGAAAGATATTGCACAAAGTGTAGAGTATACTTATGAATCAACAGGAATAATCTTAAAGCAAATTTTAGGAATGATGATTCCTGTTATTATTAGTACATCTATTTTTTCAATTATGACTTTTATTGATCAATCAATGATTTCTAAATACTTACCCAAAGCAGTAGATATACTTCGAAGTCAAAATGCATTGTCACTTGTACCTGTTGCCGGGGCTGCGATGATGGAAACACAGCAAGTTGTTAGTGAGCTAAGTGGCCAAATGAGTTATCAATATGGTACCTTTATGAATATTCCAGCTAGCCTTGTTATGCAGCTTGGACTTGCGGCGGTGCCAGCTATTGCCGCAGCATCTTCTGTAGGTGATTTTAAGGAAATTCGCAAAAAGACAAAGCTTATTTTAAAAGTTGGAATGCTTTTAGCAACGCCTTGTGCAGTTGGTTTTATCTTATATGCCAAACCAATTTTCTTATTACTGCATGGTGATACAGCAGGTTCGGAAGTTTTAATGCAAGGTGCAATTGGGATTTTAGTGATTGCACTTGCTCAGCTTAGTGCAGGTATACTACAAGGGATGACAATGCAACGTATTCCTACAATTAATGCAATTATCGCTTGTGGTATTAAGGTGATTATTAACATAATCTTCTTACAGATACCAGCATTAAATATTTTTGGTTTTATTCATAGCACAACAATCTGTTACCTCATTTATGCAGTCTTAAATATTGTATATTTATGTAAGGCATTAAAAATGAAGCTTAACTGGAATAAGCTCATTGTAAGACCTGCAATTAGTGCAGCACTTATGGGAGCTATTTCATATCCGATATATATAGGAATTACAATGATAGGTTTAAGTGATAAACTGGCAATTATTATTATCATGCCGGTAGCTGCTATTATTTATTTCCTAGTTGGTATTGTAACGAAAACAATTACAAAGTCAGATTTAATGATGCTTCCAGGGGGAAGTAAAATTATTCGTTTACTAGATAAAAAATAAATTTATAAAAAATTCTAAAAAATTTCACATTCAGTGTATAAAAATTGAGATTTTACACATAATCTCAATAAGTTTAAATTATACAAAGGATGTGGAATGCAATGTTAAAGAGAAAACAATATTACTTAAGTTTACTAATTGGTGTCGTTGCATTTCTTCTTTTTTTCATAGGAGCGTACTTGATTATTAGTTTACAAATGCCAAAACCCGAGGCAGGTACAGCAGTAACAAAGAATGAACAAAGTACTAATACTTTAGTGGAAGTAAAAGAAGAGGTGCCTCGCATCGAGATTTATACAAAGATTACAGTACAGACTGTAGATGAAAGTCACAAGGTAGTAGAGAAGGTGATTATTCCAGCAACTACACTTTTAGGCATGGATGAACAAAATATTAGAAAACGCTTCGGAGGCTATGAGGTACTTAAGTTTAATGAAAAAGAAGTAACATTACAAAAAGAGGTTAAGAGCTTTGAAGGTAATGATGGGGCAACGTATACCTTAGGAATCAATAGTGAAGGCTCTATATGTATTATAGAAGGTGGTAATACAGAAAGTTTTGTTGATTTAGGTATTTCAGCTGCAGATAGATGCTCAGCAGAAACGTATAGTATGTTGGTACAAGGTAAAATTAAGGTTCCAGAAGATAAGCGAGAAGCACTACTTCGAAATCCTAATGAATTAGATAAAATATTAGAAGCATATGTAGAAGCAAATAAATAAGACTAGGGCTACCAATAGGTGGCCTTATTGTCTGTTTAGGAAAGGATGAACAATGAAAGAGATTATTATTATAGGTGGTGGCGCTTCAGGGATGATGGCAGCTATTACAGCAGCAAGAGCAGGAAAAAGTGTGTGCATACTAGAAAGATTAAATCGTATAGGCAAGAAAATATTAGTCACAGGCAATGGACGATGTAATGTGAGTAATACAAACTTAAAACCAGCAAACTATTATAGTAGAAGCCAAAAAGAAATATTTGGGCCAATTGCACAGTTTGATTATGAAAAGACAGAGGTGTTTTTTAAAGAATTAGGGATCGAACCGCTGGTTGAGGGGACAAAGGTATATCCACGTTCTGAACAGGCCAATAGTATCTTAGATGTACTTCGTATGGAACTTGAGGAGTTAGCTGTAGATATTTTAACAGAAGTCAAGGTAGTTAGTCTTAAACATAAGAAGGGAATATGGCAAGTTCTTGCAGAAGATGGTGGATGCTATGAAGCGGAGAATATAATAGTAGCTACAGGTGGACTTGCAAATACAGCCCTTGGATGTGATGGGTTAGGTTATGAGTTACTAAAGAAGTTAGGACATACTATGACACCAACCTACCCGATTTTAGTACATGCGCTATCGTCATCACCTTATTGTAAGATGATGAAGGGAACGAAAGTAAAGGCTATTGCAAGTGCTTATGTAGCGGGAAAATGTGAACGTCAGGAATATGGTGAAGTCTTATTTACAGAAGATGGGCTATCAGGACCAGCTATTTTCCAAATTAGTCGTAATATTTCAAGAGCACATTTAGAAAAGAAAAAAGCTATGGTAACACTAGACTTAGTGCCAGAACAAAGTTATGATGAAGTAGTAGCGATGATTTATGAGCGTATTGGGGCAAAACCAAATCGCACAATCGAATTATTGCTTATGGGCTTTTTACACAAACGCGTCATTGTACCTGTTTTAAAGTGTGCTGAAATAAGCGGTATTCATAGAACATGTGACACCTTAGAATTTGAAGAAGTAGAACGCTTAGCAAAAGTTTTAAAAGGTTTTCCATTTGAAACAGAAGGGACAAGAGGTTACAAATATGCTCAGGTGACAGCAGGCGGCATTAATATAGATGAGGTTGACCTTAGCACGATGGCATCTCTTAAAGCACCTAACCTCTACATTACTGGCGAAGTGCTTGATGTAGATGGAGATTGCGGTGGTTATAATTTGCAATGGGCATGGGCAACTGGATATTTAGCAGGACTTAGTAGTAGCAAATAAAGAGAGGAAAAATTATGATCAGAGTACAAGATATTAAACTAGATTTAAATGAAGACATTACAGTACTTCCAGTGAAAATTGCTAAGAAGTTAAAAATAAAAACAGCCGATATTTTAAGTTATATGATTTTTAAAGAAGCTGTGGACGCAAGAAAAAAAGATGATATTAAATTAGTATATACAGTAGATGTAGAAACAACTAAAGATGAGAAGCTTTTAGCGAAGTTTCCAAATTTAAAACATGCAAGCAATAAATATGTATGTCCACCTAAAGGGGATAAAATAATGAAAAATCCACCTGTTGTAGTAGGCAGTGGACCCAGCGGTTTATTTGCTGCTTTAATGCTAGCACAACAAGGATTTTGCCCAATTTTATTAGAACGTGGAAGTAGTGTTGATGAGCGAGTTAAAGATATTGAGCGTTTTTGGAAAGAAGGCGTACTTGATCCTAAATCAAATGTTCAATTTGGTGAAGGGGGAGCAGGCACTTTCTCAGATGGGAAGCTGACAACGCAAATTAAAAACAAACGTTGTCATAAGGTATTAGAAGAATTTGTAATTGCAGGTGCGCCAGAGAATATTTTATATAAAAATAAACCACATGTAGGGACAGATATTTTAAGAGATGTTGTCAAAAACATTCGTAAAACTATTATTGAACTTGGTGGGACTTATCGCTTCAATAGTCAAGTTACCAATATCTTTATTGAAGATGGTAAGGTGTGTGGCGTAGAAGTCAATGGTAATGAGCGTATTGATACAGAAAACTGTATTGTAGCCATTGGTCATAGTGCACGTGATACATTTGAGATGCTTTATAATGCCAACGTGCATATGGAGCAAAAGCCATTTTCTATGGGGATGCGCGTGGAACATTTACAAGATTGGGTAAATGAAGCACAGTATGGTCAATTTAAAGATCATGAAAAATTAGGTGCAGCAGAATATAAATTAGTACACCACTGTGAGAATGGACGTACAGTTTATAGTTTCTGTATGTGCCCTGGAGGCTATGTAATTGCTTCAGCTTCTGAAGAAGGCATGCTTGTAACAAATGGGATGAGTGAACATGCACGTGATGCAGCAAATGCCAATAGCGCTATTTTAGTAAACGTAGGACCAAAGGATTATCCAAGTGAGCATCCACTTGCAGGCGTAATTATTCAAAGAAAGCTTGAGAAGCTGGCTTTTGAACTTGGTGGTTCGGATTATAAAGCCCCAGTGCAGTTAGTGGGTGATTTCTTAAATAATGTGCCAACAACAAAACTTGGTGTTGTAAAACCAAGCTATAAGCCAGGTGTGAAATTTGTGAATATGCGAGAAGCACTTCCTGATTTTATAGCAGAAGCGATTTGTGAAGGGATGGAAGCTTTTGGTAAAAAAATGAAGGCTTTTGCTCATCCAGAAGCTGTATTTACGGGCTTTGAAACACGAAGTTCATCACCAGTACGTATGCCACGTAATGCGGCTTATATGAGTAATATTGAAGGACTTTATCCAGCAGGTGAAGGCGCGGGCTATGCAGGTGGAATTACATCGGCCGCAGTAGATGGTATTGAAGTGGCAGAGGCTATTATTCAAAACTATAGTGGTGTAGAAGGTAAATAGCATTTGATATAACTAAGTACTAAATAATCGTGCCATTATGAATAACAGTACGATTATTTAGTACAATATTTATAGAAAGCAATCTTATTTTTCATAAATTATAGTATAAAGTATAAAACTAGAAGCGATGATGTTTGCATGTCGAACATTTTGTGGTATAATGTAGAAAAAGTTCGAAGTATGAAGCGAGGAGATTAACATGAGACAAGACATTGCAAAAGTTTTATATTCACAAGAAGCATTAGAAAAACGTGTAGCGGAACTTGGTGCACAGATTACAAAAGATTATGCAGGTAAAAAGCTTATGGTAATTGGAATCTTAAAAGGTTCTAATATTTTTACAAGTGACTTAGTAAGACATATTGACTTACCATTACAAATGGATTTTATGGTTGTTTCAAGTTATGGTAGTGCTACAGAATCTTCAGGGGTTGTACGTATTATTAAAGATTTAGATACAAGTGTGGAGGATACACATTTACTTATTATAGAAGATATCATAGATAGTGGTTTAACACTTCATTATTTAAAAGAAAACTTACTTTCAAGAAATCCTGAAAGTGTTAAAATTTGTACACTTCTAGATAAACCATCAAGACGCAAGGAGCATGTAGATGTAGACTATGTGGGATTTGAAGTACCAGATGAATTTATTGTAGGCTATGGAATCGATTATGCAGAACGTTATAGAAATTTACCATACATTGGTGTACTTGATCGCTCAGTTTATGAAAAATAGAAGAAATCCGTAAAGAAAGAAGAAATGCCATGTATTATGGAGAAGTAAAAGAAGCAATTTTTAAAGAAAGACCTAATCGTTTTATTGCCTATTGTGAGGTAGAGGGGTCTCTTGAAAAAGTTCATGTGAAGAATACAGGGCGCTGCAAGGAGTTATTAGTACCAGGTGTTAAGGTTTATTTACAAGTCCATGATAATCCAAAACGTAAGACAAAGTACTCATTAATTACAGTACAAAAGGGTGATAGACTTGTAAATATTGACTCTCAAGCACCGAATACAGTGGTAGAAGAAGCACTTAAAGCAGGTAGCATAAAGTTACCTAATATGGAGATGCCACTTATCAATATTAAGCGTGAGAAGACCTATGGGAACTCACGCTTTGATTTTTATATGCAGTCCCAAAATGAAGAGGCCTATATGGAGATTAAGGGGGCAACACTAGAAGAGGAAGATTATGTAAAATTCCCTGATGCCAAGACGGAACGAGGTACTAAGCATGTAGAAGAGTTAATTAAGGCTGTAGAAGAAGGTTATAAAGCCTATATACTGTTCGTGATTCAAATGGAAAATATTCGTTATTTTACGCCTCATGTAGCACGTGACCCTAAGTTTGCAAAGGTGCTATATGAAGCAAGTCAAAAAGGTGTTACAATATTAGCATATGAATGCAAGGTTACAGAAAATACATTACACATTACAAAAGAAGTACCTGTATATATACCCAATCCTGAATTAGGTAGAGGTGTATAAAAGGGTACAAGCGTATAGCGATAAGTTAAAGATAAAAGGTTGTAAGGAGGGGGATTTATGTATCAATTAGCGATATTTGATTTAGATGGCACTTTGTTAGACACAATAGAAGATTTAAGCAATGCCTGTAACTATGCTTTAAAAAGTTTTGGGTATGAAACACATGATGTGGCAGCATACAAGTATTTTGTAGGAAGTGGGATTTATAAGTTGGTAGAGCGTGCACTTCCAGAAGGGGCTAAAGATGAAGCGACTGTTTTAAAGGTAAAAGCTGTTTTTGATGAATATTACGGTGCACATAGTGAAGACTATACAAAGCCTTATGAAGGCATTCAAGAAGCGCTTACTATATTAAATGCAAAGGGCATTCAATGTGCAGTACTTACAAATAAAGCACAAGTTTATGCTACAGAGCTTATAAAACGCCAATTTAAAGATCAAATAGCATTTGTAATGGGACAAAGAGAGGGTGTACCTACTAAACCTAATCCAATAGGCATTTATGACTTGATTAAGAAATTTGATGTGCAAAAGGAAGCCTGTATTTATATGGGAGACTCAGATATTGATATGCTGACAGCAAAAAATGCAGGTGTTACTTCAATAGGTGTCCTCTGGGGATTTAGAACAAAAGAAGAACTTCTAAATGCCGGTGCACATCACCTTGCAGAAAAGCCAGAAGAGCTTGTTAAGCTTATATTGGACAACCCAAAATAAGTGAAGAATATGTAGCTTACTAGTACGTGAAATAAGCAATTAAGCTGTACTTCAGCCAAAGGAACTTCTAAAATTGAATGAAAGTGCTACCGCCTTACCATAAACTTAAAAAAGGCGGTAGCACTTTTATGCTACCACCTCATTTTTATTTCATTTCGATTGTATATTTTTTAGAAAGTTCTTCTCTTTTTGCAAGGTAGATTTCTTGACGTTTTGCATTGAGGCATTGGTCTGTTACTTGGTTTTCAATATCTTCAAGTTTAGATGGCTCTTCTGGAGTAAGATCATCTAATTTGATGATGTGGTAACCAAATTGTGTTTTAACTGGTTCAGAGATTTCACCAACGTGCATTGCAAATGTAGCTGTTTCGAATTCTGGTACCATACGGCCTCTAGTGAATTCACCAAGGTTTCCGCCTTGTGAAGAAGATGGACAACTAGAGTATTTTTTAGCTGCTTCAGCGAAGTCAAGACCACCTTTGATTTCTGCAAGCACTTCATTAGCTTTTTCTTCTGAGTCAACTAAGATATGGCTAGCTTTAGCTGATTCAGGTTTTTTGAAAGCATCTCTGTGTGCCATGAAGTAAGTTTTAACTTCTTCTGGTGTTACAGTGACATTGTTTAAAAGGTTACGCATAGCGTATTGTTTAAGTAATGTAGATTTCATATGTTCTAAAGCTTGTACAAACTCTTCTTCTTCATCAAGTTTAAGTTCTTTTGCTTCAGAGTAAAGTAACTCTTGTGTTACAAGTTCATCAACAAGTTGTTTTTGCCCTTGTGGAGATTGGAATTGCATAGCATTTTGACCAATGCTTTGTACGAGTTCCATGAAATCTGCTTCTGTAATTTCTCTACCATCTACGATGGCTAATACTTTACCTTTATCCATTTTAAGTAAGCTCCTTTAAATAAAAATTGTTATGCATATGATACTATCATGATTTGTAGAAAATGTAAAATAACTAAAACAATCTAAAGTGTTTATACCATTATAATACCATAAAAAGGATGAAAAATATATAATTTTTTGACTAATAATTAAGAGCTTATTTCACTAGTTAATAGATAAGCTGGCTAATTTGTCACCTTCAATTGTAAAGATCGCCATTTCACCATTTTCAAAAGTTGCATAAGTGTGTGGACGACTTTCTTTTGGAAGTGTAATAGAACCTGGATTACACACTAGGATATTGTCTTCTTTTTTTAGTTCCCAAAGGTGTGTATGACCGTATAAGAAAATTTCTTTACCTCCTGATTTAGGGAAGTTACTTGCTGTATATAAGTGACCATGTGTAGCAAAGAGACGTACGCCTTCATCAAAAGCTAAGCTATAATCGCTAAGACAAGGGAATTCTAGAAGCATTTGGTCGACTTCAGCCTCACAGTTACCACGACAGGCAATAATTTTATCGGCTAATGGATTGAGAAGCTCCACAACGCCTTTTGGATTGTGGCCTTCAGGAATTGGATTACGAGGACCATGATAAAGGATATCACCTAAGATAATAAGGTAATCGTAAGATTCCTCGTGAAATTTTTTGAGTACTTTTTCTAAGAAAAGTGTAGAACCATGAATGTCAGAGATAATCATATAACGCATAAAAAAACTCCTTTAATATCAAATTTATTCTCATTATATTACTATTTAATTTAGAGATGCAATATGCTACAATAAACAATATAAATATTACCCAAGAACTCAGATTTAGGGTATGCAAATAAATGGATAAAATGCTTAAGAAGAAAAAGAGTTAAAGTAAAGGAGACTAGTAATATGGAATGTCGTGATTTTTGTGGAGCTTGTTGTATTGCACCATCTATTAGCTCTCCAATACCAGGTATGCCAAATGGGAAAAAAGCAGGGGAGCGCTGTGTTCAATTAGATGAAAATAATCGCTGTAAGATTTTCTTAGATCCAAGAAGACCTAAAGTGTGTGGAGATTTAATGCCAGAGCCTCAAATGTGTGGAAATACAAAAGGAGAAGCTCTTGCGTATCTTGAAGAGTTAGAACGTTTAACCAGTCCTTCTTAGGCCTTTAAGGGAGGTTTTTTGATGGCAAATGTTAAAACAAATGTCATGCGTTTATTAGATAAAGCAAAGGTGCCTTATGAGGTAACTTCATATGAAGTGATGGATGGAAAGATAGATGGTAATTCAGTTGCTAAGAAGATTGGTAAATCTAAGGAGCAGGTTTTTAAAACGCTTGTAGCCGTCGGACATAGCAAGACAAATTATGTATTTGTAATTCCGGTAGATGAAGAACTAGATTTAAAAAAGGCAAGTAAAGTTGTGGGTGAAAAAAGTATAGAGATGCTACATCAGAAGGATCTTTTAAAGACCACAGGATATATTCATGGTGGATGTAGTCCCATCGGTATGAAAAAGCTTTTTAAAACAACAATTCATGTAAGTGCCAAGGCATTAGAGAAAATGACGTTTAGTGCGGGTAAAGTAGGATTCCAAGTAACAATGGCACCTTGTGCACTAGAAAAATTAGTAAATGCAGAGTTTGCCGATTTAATTAAATAGTTTATGTTTTAAAAGTAAAAGGGTGTATATAAAATATCAGCTTATTATCTTAAACGCTGATATTTTATATACACCCTTTTATAGCTTGATAAGTAATTAGCGCATGAAATCAAGTAAATCAGGCATGCGAGATAAACCTTCTTCATAACCATCGTCAAAAAGCAATTTGAGCTTATCAGCATTTTTTTCAAAACGATCAAGCTGAAGTGGATTAGGAGGGCTGATAATAAAGGCATGCCCCTCTTTTTCTAATGTTTCGAGTTGTTCTAAAGAAGCATTATAATGAATATGTCGATGTGCCATTTGATGGACCAGTTCAGGGTAGCTGCTGAGTGTACGCTGTGCTAATAGATGCATACTTTTAGAGTAAGCTTTACGATAGCCACGATTACGTGTAGAAATAAAAATGTGATGTGTATTGCCATCTTCTATGGATTTGTCAATAGGAATACCATTAACAGAGGCACCATCTAAATAATACTGACCACGAATTAAAACAGGTCTTGATAAACAGGGAATACTGCTTGAGGCACGAAGCATGAGCAGCGTTTCATCTTTGGTACGTGCATCTTTTGGATGCATATAAAATGTTTTACCTGTACGACAATGTGTTACACCTGCTTTAAAACAAGTATCAGAGGCATAAAAAGTATCAAAATCAAAGGGGTCAAGTTCATAGGGTAAGTCATGAAAAAGAAAATCCATAGCAAAGTAAGCCCCTTCTTTTAGTAAGTTAGTAAAGTGGATAAAGTGTTTGTCTGTAACCCACTTTGTATAAAGTCGTTCATTGCGATCGCACTGATTTGAGAGATAGTCACTGGTAAGGTTAGCACCTGCAGATACACCAATAATATAAGGGAATTTTAGCTGGTGCTCATTAAATGCTTTAAAAACACCTGCAGTGAAGGCACTACGCATACCGCCACCTTCTACAAGCAGTGCTAATTTTTTTTCCATTTTATAATCCTCCTCTTGTGTATATGAAATACACTATTTACAATCTAATGTATTTTGAGATGTAAGCTGAGTATTTTAAATTATACACTTAATTTTATTATAGTATTCAAAAAAATAAAGTACAAGGAGAGGATTTACTTAGCTTGTTTCTTTTGAAGCTTTAATAAAATAAAGCCAATGAGAACAATAGCAACGAGGGTGAGCACAATATTACTGTAAGTATTTAAAAGACTTTCAATAAGTGTCCAATTATTACCAACATAAAATCCCAGTGACATAAGCACAAGATTCCAGAGGGCAATACCTGTCGCAGAGTAAAGCAGAAATTCAACAATAGACATACGGCTAACACCAGCAAAAAGCGAAATGTAAGTACGTGTAAGAGGAACAACGCGGGTAAATAATACGGCCCAACGCCCATAGGAAGCAAACCAAGTATTAAATTTATCCAAAGCAGTTTGTAGACCAGTAGAACGTTTAGAAAGACGTGCTAGTAGCGGTTCGCCACCATAAAAGCCAATAGCATAGCAAATAAGAGAACCAGACAGACCAGCTAGAATACTTACTAAAAAACTAGGTAAAAAAGAAAGTGAAGTTTGAGGAATACTCATTCCTACAAAGGGAAGTACAACTTCACTGGGAATAGGAAAGCAAGCATATTCAAGTCCTATAACAAGGAAAATACCTATGTAACCTAGTTTCTCAATAAGATAAATCATATAGTTAACGAAAGAAGTAAGTATAGACACAATAAACCTCCTTAAAAAATACAAATTGATTTTTTGATATATTTTATCACTATGAAACTAAAAAGAAAAGAATGTAAATAATTTTATAATATATTTTATGAGGACAAACTTAAAACATACCAAAAAATTGTAAATAATTATTACACGAATCATGGGAAAAAATGTAAAAAGTCTTTTGAATAGGCAGTCAGAAGGAATTCAGTCTATTATTACAATGATTACTGGCATTACAAGACAAACAAATCTTTTAGCACTTAATGCCTCAATTGAAGCTGCTAGAGTAGGAGAAGCCGGAAAAACTTAACACAGGTGACAAACCATTTAAAAGATGCATTAGAGGAATATCAACTATAAGACAAGTTTTAAATAGCTAAAGACCAAAAGGTATATTTAGCTACTTTTTTATATAGAATAAGGACATAAGTAGTCGTAATTATTAGGAGAGAAGATGGCATCATGACGAAATGGCACATACTCATTCATTTTATTGAGAATTTTAATGACGAAATGGCACTGCTAACGAAGATTTTAGCTCCAAAACAGGTTGTTCTAGTATCAAGTGAAAAGCTAACGCCTCAAAGTAAGTTGCAACAAGTCTTGAATTATATGAAATCAGAGCGTATACAAGTTGAAACGCAGGTGGTATTTTATGAGCAAGAAGAGCCTTTAGAGCTTACAGAACAGCTCTTGCCTTATTTAAAAGAAGAAGCGGCTGTTAACTTGGCAGGAACCTCACCGTTAGAGGCTTTACTTATGACAAATTTAAAAAACAAATATAAAGTTACTATGTTATATCCTGATATCCGGCAAAATCGCTTATATGTTTTTAGACAGGATCAGTTAGAAGTACAAATCTTATCAAAGGTAATTGGTTCGCTAGAGGTAAAAGATTACTTAGCATTAGGTGGAGGCCTTGTCTTACAAGATGAGAAAAGTAAGTATGAAACGCCGTTGTATGAGGCAATGCTTCACTTTTTGCTTGAGCATTATGAGGATATATTTTCGAAAATCAAGCATCTGTTTAAGCCCACTACCTTACATTTTAGTGCGCCTTATGAAAAGGAATTTTACTTTGAAATAGGTAGGTTAGATCTTGAAAGAGAGCATCAAATTGCCTTAAGACATTATCTAGAATACTTAAAAGAGATAAAATGGATTAGAAGATTTGAAGAATATAAAGTAAGTACTCGAGTTTATGCACAAAATAAAGAGATAGAGCATTATTTAAGTAGTGGTGCATGGCTAGAACATGTAACCTATTACTATATGAAAAGCATTCCCGGTATTAGAGATGTGCATACAGGATTTAAGTTTGCCTGGCATACAACAGAAAAACATGTGCACAATGAGCTGGATGTGGTGGCTACATTAAATAATCATTTGATTTGTATTTCATGTAAAGATACAGATAAATATGATTACCAGACTTTAAATGAGTTAGAAGTGTATGCAACGAGGTTAGGGGGACCAGAAAGTATTAAAATACTTGTTACAACAATGCCACCTATTAAGAGTAGTACCTTGGACCGGGCAAAAGGAATGGGGATTCATATTATACAAATTGAAGATAGCCTCAAAACATTAAGTGATAAGTTAAATACCTTGGTGTAAAATTTCCACATTTTATATGGTCAATGTTTCATAAAGTATGTTATAATACAAAATGTTGAAGTAAATCACCCCAAGGGTAGATTTCAAAGAAAAAAATGTCATATTTAAGTTTACTATAAACTTAAGTCATGAAATCTATAGATAAAGGATGATAAAATAGATGATTACAGTAAATAATATGAGCCTGCAATTTGCAGGAAGAACGCTATTTAAAGATGTTAATCTTAAATTTACACCAGGTAACTGTTATGGTGTAATTGGTGCAAATGGTGCTGGTAAATCTACTTTCTTAAAAATCTTATCTGGTGAGCTGGATAGCACAACAGGTGAAATTGCAATTCCAAAAAACATTCGTATGTCTGTTCTTAAACAAGACCACTATCAATATGATGAGTGTCAAGTACTTGAAACAGTTATCCGTGGAAATGCAAGACTCTTTGAGATTATGCAAGAAAAAGATGCACTTTATGCAAAAGAAGATTTTTCTGATGCAGATGGTGAAAGAGCAGCTGAACTTGAAGGTGAGTTCGCAGAGATGAATGGTTGGGAAGCTGATTCAGAAGCATCACAACTTTTACAAGGACTTGGAATTGGTACAGATTTACACTACTTACAAATGAAAGAGCTTCAAGGTGGGGAAAAGGTTAAAGTTCTCCTTGCACAAGCTTTATTTGGTCAACCAGGAATTCTTCTTCTCGATGAGCCTACTAACCACTTAGATATTGACTCAGTAGAATGGCTTGAAGATTTCTTATTAGATTTCCCTGGTACTGTTATCGTAGTATCTCACGACCGCCACTTCTTAAATACAGTATGTACACATACAGTAGATATCGACTTCGGTCAAATTAAAATGTACGTAGGAAACTACGACTTCTGGTATGAATCAAGTCAAATGATGCAACATTTAATGAAAGCACAAAACAAGAAGAAAGAAGATCAAATTAAAGAACTTCAAAACTTCATTCAACGTTTCTCTGCTAACAAATCTAAAGCGAAACAAGCGACTTCTCGTCGTAAGTTGTTAGACAAATTAACACTTGATGAAATGCCAGCTTCTTCAAGAAAATATCCATTCGTACGTTTCACACCAGATCGTGAAGTAGGTAATGAAATTCTTACAGTAGAAGGTCTTTCTAAAACTATTGATGGTGTAAAAGTACTTAACAATGTAAGTTTCCGTGTCAATAAAGATGATAAGATAGCTTTCATTGGTGAGAATGAGATTGCACAGACAACATTATTCAAAATCTTAGCAGGTGAGATGGAGCCAGATGAAGGAAGCTTCAAATGGGGTGTAACAACTTCTCAATCTTACTTCCCTAAAGATAATACAGAGTTTTTCGAAGGCTGTGAATTAAACCTTATTGACTGGCTTCGTCAATACTCAGAAGATCAAACAGAAAGCTATCTTCGTGGTTTCCTTGGACGTATGCTCTTTGCAGGTGAAGATTCACTTAAACCAGCAAAAGTATTATCAGGGGGAGAAAAAGTAAGATGTATGCTTTCTCGTATGATGCTTTCTGGTTCTAACGTTGTTATGTTAGACCAACCAACTAACCACTTAGACCTTGAGTCTATTACAGCAGTAAATGATGGTCTTATTGAATTCAAGGGTAATGTACTCTTTACTTCACATGACCACCAATTCATGCAAACAATTGCAAATCGTATTATTGAAATTACAGAAGATGGAACAATTGATCGTATCGGTACTTACGATGAGTTTTTAGCTTTCAAAAAAAGTAAATAATTAAGAGAATGTGGCAAATAGCTGAGCTGTTTTGCCACATCTTTTTGATATGAGAATAACTGTGGATTTAATGTACAAAAAGGAGCTCTTACGAAGATAATTTCGTAAGAACTCCTTTTTTTAAAGAAGATAGACGTGAGTCTAAGTCTTATACTAATAAGCTAAAAAGCATTATTAGTGGGATAAGGCTAAGGATCGTTCTAGTTGCAGCATAAAAGATTTCAAAGAATCTTTTAAAATAGAACGATTGGGGTTCAAAATCTTAAAAATGATGGAAGTATGACAGGGTGTGTTGGGTGCCAGTGCATCTCTTATTAAGATGCATTCATAGTATAAGCGAAAATGGAGAGATTTATGCTATAATAATTGAAGAGCATTAAAACTTTAAGGAGGCATTACTATGGAAAATTATTTTTACAAATGTGAAATATGTGGTTATGTACATATTGTGCCAGCGTATTGGGTAAGTTTTTCACCAGAAGAAGAGGTAGAAGCACCACATATATGTCCTGAGACAGGTGCATGCTGCGAAAATATGGTACTTCATTTGATGAGTGAGATAGAAGAAGTTTAAGACATAAGATAAGTTATTTAAGCATGTGATTAAAAATAACATGAATACATAAAATAAGTAAGAATGCCGTAAGCATTTTACCATAACTCTAAGGATATAAAGGAGTAGCACAATGAAAGTTAGTAAAATAATTATTGGGATATGTAGACTTATTTTTATTTTAAATGCTGTTTTTTTATTATTTATAGGACAGTGGGGACAAGGACTTGCACTAATAGGGAGCTTGCTTTTGACATTTTTGCCGGAGGTGTATACCTGGCTTAGCAAACTTAAAATTCCTAATAATGCCTGCATGTGTTATGTCATTTTTGTATTTTGCTGTCAATGGCTAGGAACTTATTTGAGGTTTTATGATGTGTTTTTTTGGTGGGATATTTTGCTTCATTTTACATCAGGCTTTCTGTTAGGTTATATAGGGCTTGTTGTACTAATGAGCTTAGATTCAGATTATACACTGTTTAAGGCTAAAAGATACATTGTTATTGCACTTTTTGTATTCACCTTTTCGGTGATGTGTGCCGCTATGTGGGAAATTTGTGAGTATTCAGCTGACCAATTACTTGGTACCTTTACGCAGCTCGGTAGCCTTAAAGACACAATGGAAGACATCATTTGTGGAACAATTAGTGCCTTTTTATTTGCAATCTATACGTATTGTGTACTTAGGAGAGAAAAAAGCTCGTATGCGACATCGTTTATGCGTTTAAATGAAAGACAAAAAAGATAATAGAAAGAGGAAGAAATATGATTTTATTGTCTGTAAGTGATATTAAAAAAATATATGGTGAAAAAGTCATCTTTGATGATATTGCCTTAAGTATTGATAGTAGTGAAAAAATAGGAATTATTGGTGTAAATGGGACGGGAAAAAGTAGTCTTCTTAAAATCATGGCAGGCTTAGAAGTACCAGATCAAGGTGAAGTCATCACTTCAAATGAACTTGTGATAGAGTATTTACCACAAAATCCATATTTTGATGAAAATTCTACTGTGCTTGAGCAGGTTTTTAAAGGTACTTCACCTATTATGAAGGTATTGCGTGAATATGAAAAAGCTACGCAACAGTTGGAAAAAGATCCTATGAATGAAAAGCTTCAGAAGCAGCTTATGGATTTAAGTGGACAAATGGATGCCCAAGGTGCGTGGCAACTTGAAAGTGAAGCAAAGGCTATTTTAACACAGCTTGGAATTAATGATTTTGAACAGAAGGTAGCAAATCTTTCAGGGGGACAACGTAAGAAGATTGCCTTAGCAGGTGCACTTATTCGTCCATGTAATTTACTCATATTAGATGAGCCAACGAACCATTTAGATAATGATACAATTGATTATTTAGAAAATATGCTTAAAAATAAAAAATGTGCCTTAGCTATGGTAACCCATGACCGATACTTTTTAGAGCGTGTTACAAATTGTATTGTAGAGATTGATCAAGGTAAGCTTTATAAATATGAAGGTAACTATGAAGCCTTTCTAGAACAAAAAATGCTTCGTGAACAAATTGAAGAGCGCCAGAGAGAAAAGGATGCAAGTCTTTATAAGCAAGAACTTGAATGGATGCGTAAGGGTGTAGAAGCCAGACGTACAAAACAAAAAGCAAGACAGGAACGTTTTTATGAATTAGAAGACCGCATGAGTAGCAATAATAAGCAAACAATGGAGATTGGTCTTGGTAGTAGTCGACTTGGTAAGAAGATTATTGAACTGAAAGATGTTAGTAAAAGCTTCGATGGCAAGTGCGTTATAAGTGACTTTACTTATACAGTTGTAAGAGGCGATCGTATAGGGATAGTAGGAAATAATGGAATGGGGAAATCTACACTACTAAACCTTATTGCTGAAAAATTTGCACCTGACACAGGAAGTGTAGCTATTGGTGACACCGTTAAAATTGGTTACTATACACAAGAAAGTAAAGATATGAACACAAAGCTTCGTGTTATTGATTATATTAAGGAAAAGGCAGAGTATATTAAAGCTGCAGATGGAACAATGGTATCTGCAAGTAAGATGTTAGAACGTTTCTTATTCCCACCTATTTTACAATACTCACCAATTGAGAAGCTTTCAGGAGGGGAGAGAAGAAGACTTTATCTTTTAAGTGTACTAATGGATGATATTAATGTACTTTTACTGGATGAGCCGACAAATGACCTTGATATTTACACACTTCAAATATTAGAGGAGTATATTGATAATTTTAATGGTCCTGTTATTGCAGTATCTCATGACCGTTATTTCTTAGATCGCATTGCAGATAAAATATTTGCATATGAGGGTGAAGGCAAGATTATTTATACACCAGGCAACTATTCAGATTACTATGCACGTAAAATACAAGAAGCTGAAGAAGTTGTGGTAAGGAAAGAAAAGGCAGCAGCACCTAAAAAAGAAAAGGTAAGCATTGGTAGCCCTAAATTAAAATTCTCATTCAAAGAGCAAAGAGAATATGAGCAAATTGATGGAATTATTGAAGCCTTAGAAGAAAAGCTTCAAAGTATTGAAAATGATATGGTCACACATGCTACAAACTTCGGAAAGCTTCAAGAACTTACAGCTGAAAAGGAAAAAATAGAAGAAGAGCTGATGATGCAAATGGAACGTTGGGAATATTTAAATGAACTCGCAGAACGCATTAAAAATCAATAAATAAAAAGAAGGTAATAAGATACTTTTAAGTGTTTAAGGTGATGCTGCCAAGTGGCAGTATCACCTTATTTTTGAAAGATAAGAAAATAAAGGTTGAATTAATTATAAAATATTAAAAATTAAAATATTTTGTGATATATTAAGATTAGAGTGTGTATAGATTGCAGATCTATAAGCTTTAGTTACTTAGTTAAAAGGAGTAGAGAGATGAAAGTAAAGGGGACCAATGTAAATATTAAAGCATCAGGTAGGATTTACACCCATGATGAAGTGGTGTATTTAAACTATTCTTGTACCTCATTAGAATTTGACTGTATAAGTCAGAAGGTAAGTGTGAGGTTATGGACAGATGGGAATCAAGGAGAAAAAATGTTTCAGGCTAGAATGGCTGTTTTCATTAACTATGAAGAGGAACCTTCTAAACGATTTATATTAGAAGAAACTGAGAAGGACTATATACTTTATGAAAGCAGCACATCACAAAAAGTACATATTAAGTTGATGAAATTATCAGAAGCAGCATTTAGTAAAGTAGCAGTTAAAGAATTTGATATAGTAGGTGAAATCGTGCCACTAGAGATACAAGCTAAGGCACACAAAATAGAGTTTATAGGGGACTCTATTACATGTGGTTATGGTATTGAAGGTATATGGAATAAAGATACATTTACAACGCATCAAGAAGACCCCTGGAAAGCTTATGCAGCTAGGACAGCACGTTATTTTGATGCAGACTTTCATTTGATTTCATGGAGTGGTATAGGTATTATTTCTTCATGGACAGATAACGGAGAACTTAATAATGAATGGGTTATGCCAATGCTTTATCCTTATACAGATAGAGGGCTTGAAAATACGTTGCAGCATAAGGTTTATGAAAAGTGGGATTTTAATAAATTTAAGCCAGATTGTATTGTTGTGAACTTAGGAACAAATGATAAAAGTTATACAGGAGAAAATAAGCAACTTATAGATGCCTTTGGAGAAAAATACTACGAATTTTTAAAGGTTATAAGAGAGAATAATCCACAGGCAATGATTATCTGTACATTAGGGGTTATGGGGCAAGAACTCCTGCCGGAAATCAATAAACAAGTTGCACGTTTTAGCCTTGAACAAAAAGATAGTAAAATTATAGCTATGCCATTTGAAATGCAAGAAGAAAAAGATGGTATAGGTGCAGATTGGCATCCAAGTGAAAAAACACATCAAAAAATGACAGCACAACTAGTAGAAACAATAGGTACAGTAATGCATTGGGAAAAAGCAAAATAAATTTTTAAAGAAAGGTAGAATTTGGCAAGGTGTTAAAAAGAATAAGATACAATGCACCAGTTATATTAACTTTTACGCTAATATCTTTTGCCGTATTAGTATTAGGTTATATAACAAATAATCGGAGCACAGAAACATTTTTTATGGTATACCGCAGTTCACTTGCTAACCCCCTCTTTTATTTAAGGCTCTTTACACATATATTGGGGCACGCTAATTTAGAACATTTTGTAGGGAATTTTACAGTTATTCTTTTAGTGGGACCTATGCTAGAAGAAAAATACGGAAGTCGTAAACTTCTTGTAATGATTACTTTAACAGCATTAATAACAGGACTCATTAATGTGATATTTTTCTCGAGTGCATTGCTTGGTGCAAGTGGCGTAGCCTTTATGTTTATTTTATTAAGTTCATTTGCTAATAGTACAGAAGGAACAATTCCTTTAACACTTATATTGGTAGGTGTTATTTACTTAGGAAATGAAATTATAAGTGGCATGACTGTTAATGATAGTGTGTCACAATTGGCCCATATTGTGGGCGGTATATGTGGCTGTGGTTTAGGCTATATATTTAGACCGATCTCAAGATAAAGAGATGCTGTGAAATAGTGTCTAGCTTTTGTAAGGGGAAAAGAAAAGTTAATAAGTTATTTTGAAAATACAAAGGAGCTACTGTGAAACTAGTCAAATAGTTTCGCAGTAGCTCTTTTTACCCTAGATTGATAACACAATGGTGATTGGGTGAGCTATGTTTTAGCGTTAGGCTTGTATGCCTAAAAGAAGAGAAATCATTAAGATAAGAATAACAGGTGGAATAATCCATTTAAGAAGGAAGTTGAAGAAGTTCCCGAGTGCACCTGTTTTTTTTCCGCCTTTTTCAAGTTCAGCATTAAGGTTGCTTGTTTTCCAAATCCAAGTAGCTACGATAGCTGTAAATACAGCAACAAGTGGAATAGTAATATTGTTTGTTAAGTAGTCTAAGCTATCAAAGATACTTTTGCCTGCAATGCGAATGAAAGAGAGTGGACCTTCACCAGCAATGTTCATAAAGCCACCTAGTGATACAGCTACCACTACAAGCCATGTAGACACCCTACGTGAGAAATTTGTTTTTTCATCTACGAAAGTAATCATAATTTCAAGCATAGATACCATAGAAGTAATGGCAGCTACAACAATAAGTAAGAAGAATAATATACTAAAAATGCGTCCCCCAGGCATTTGTAAAAATACTTGAGGTAATGATTTAAATACAAGCGAAGGGCCAGCCGTTGGTGCTAAATTGTAAGTAAATACAGCAGGGAAAATTAAAAGCCCAGAGAATAAGGCAATAATTGTATCGGCAATGGAAACTTGAAGTGCAATGCCGCGTAGGTCTTGACTATCTGAAACATAGCTCCCATATGTAATAAGTGCACCCATGCCGAGGCTTAAAGAGAAGAATGCTTGACCAATGGCACTAATAATAACTGTAGGTGTAATTTCGCTAAAGTCTGGCTTAAATAAGAAAATGACAGCATCTTTAAAGCCAGGAAGGGTGATTGAGTAGAGGATAAGAACCACAAAAAGTACAAATAGAATTGGCATCATAATTTTTGAGTACTTTTCAACACCTTTTTGAATACCCATAGAGTTAATAAGCCCAGTAATACAAATAGCAATAAGTGCAAAAATAAATGGCGTCCACATTGAAGAAGCCATATTTGCAAAAACAGTATCAAAGTGAGTTACAGTATCGATGCCTTCAGCTACAGCATATAAGTTACCATTTAAAGATTGAAAAAAGTAAAAAATTACCCATCCAGTAATCATCATATAAAATGTAGCAACGAGGAACACTGTTAATGTGCCAATGATACCAACAACACCCCAAGCTTTTTTGCCTGTTACAACTGAAAAGGTATCTACGGCGTTAGTTTTTGCTTTACGGCCCATTGCAAATTCTGCATAAACAAGAGGGAAGCCCATAAGTAAAATGGCTACGAGATAAATGAGAATAAAGGCACCTCCACCATGTTTGCCTGCCATGTACGGAAACTTCCAAATGTTTCCTAAACCAATCGCTGAGCCGGCAGCAGCTGCAACGATTCCTAGTTTTGAACCAAAACTATCACGCTTAGTCATAAAAAAACCTCATTTCATTTAAAGTCTAAGTTATTTAAATAAAAACTCAAGTGTGCCTATTATATCTACAAAACTATTATTTTACAATTTAAAAAATATATTTCTAAATATTAAGTTTGTTTAAAAAATAAAAAATATAGCATTTTAGAAATGATAAAAGTTCAAAATATGTACAAATATATGATTGTCTTTGGAAGAATAAAAATGAATTTAATACATAAAACTTTTAAATATACTATATTTTTCACCCATAAGTGTGTATAATAAGAAGGTATATGTAAGATAACGAAGGAGGAGTACTAAAATGGAAGAAAACAATCTCACCATGGCAGACTTAATGGCAGAAGTAGATAAATCAATGGCGCGTATATATAGAGGACAAGTGCTTGAGGCAACAGTTATTCTTGTTCAAGAAAAAGGCGTAAGCGTAAATATCGGTTCGCAAAAAGATGGATTTATTCCTTGGGAAGAAATGTCATTTGAAGAAGTAGATAAAGCAGCAGTTAAAGAAGGCGATCAATTTAATGTTGTAGTAGTAAAAGTTGATGATGAAGAAGTTATCGTTTCTAAAAGAAGAGCAGAAGTTCAAGAAACACTTAACGAAGTACAAAAAATGTTCGAAAACAAAGAAACATTTACAGTACATGTAAAAGAAGTTGTAAAAGGTGGCGTAGTAGCACCATTTAAAGGACTTCGTGGATTTATTCCTGGTTCTCAAATTTCTCATACATATGTAGAGGATTTGAGCGCATATGTAGGTAAAGATGTAGAAGTAGAAATTATTGAATTTGATCCAAAAGCTAAAAAACTTGTTTTATCAGGAAAAAGACTTTCAGCAGATAAAGCTAAAGCAGATAAAGCAGCAAAACTTGCGACACTTGTTCCAGGTGAAAAAGTAACAGGAACTGTTACAAAATTAATGCCATATGGTGCTTTCGTAGACCTAGGTGGTGTAGAAGGACTTGTACACAACAATGAACTTTCTTGGACACGTATTAAACATCCTTCAGATGTTGTTAAAGAAGGCGACAAAATTGATGTACTCATTTCATCTATTGATGCAGCTACAGGTAAAATTGCATTAAGTCTTAAAGATATTACAGTAGATCCATGGATTCTTGAAACAGCTAACTTGGAAAAAGATCAAGTACTTGAAGTAACAATCACACGTTTTGCAAGCTTTGGTGCATTTGCTAAAATTAGTGAACATGTAGAAGGTCTTATCCACATTTCACAAATCTCAGAAAAACGTATCAACAAAGCAGAAGAAGCACTTGAAATTGGTCAAGTTGTTAAAGCTAAAATTGTAAATATCGATAAAGAAACTAAAAAAATCGGTCTTACATTAAAAGATGTAGAAGCACAAATGAATGATGATATGGCACAGTACATGCAAACAGAAGATGAAAAAGTAACAATTGGTGATGTCATTCAATAGTTATTATATATAAATAAAAGGACCCTTCGGGGTTCTTTTGTTTTGAAGCCATATATAGTGCTATTTCTTATTTACATAGGATGAAATACTGTTATGTGGTAAGCAAATATGATAATATAAAAGTTAATATAGAGAAAAAATCTATAAATATATAAAATGATTGCTATGTACAAAAGAGTAGAGGGGGATAACGTGAAAGCATTAAAGGCCTTATGGGGTACACTCACAAATAAAATTGGATTAAAACCAGTAGCAATGGATGAGAAGACGGTAGAAGAAGTATTTGGTGAACTAGAGTCAGTAAGTATAAAGAAAAAGAGGGTTACAGAATATCTTGTTGCACTAGAGGTTAAGGAAGAGGAAACTAAAAAGTTTGAGAAGCTAGATAAAGAAACAATTGGGCAACTTAATTTACTTGCAGGACGTGCAAAATCCATAGAAGAAAAAAAGCAAAATTTAAAAGGACGATTGATTCATCAAAATGCAGCACTTATGCGTCTTGTACCATATGAAGACGAAATACCAGAAATTATTAAAGAAATGCAGCAAGCAGAAAAACATAAAAGAGAAACTGAAAATAATATGTATTATTTAAAAGAAGAAAGGGAAGAACTTTTAGAAGAAAGAGAAGCACTCCTTAGTGGTTATAATTTCTTAAAAGGTTTTAGTGTGGCACTTATTTTGCTGATTAGCACTGGATTACTTGTAGTCTTTGCTATGATGCAAATATTAAGAGAAGCTGTATGGGCTTATTTAACAGGGGCAAGTATTTTATTTATATTATTTTTTGTAGGTATTCTTTATGCGAAGGAACGTATTGAAAAGGCTTTATCACGTAATAGTATTTTACAGAAAAAAGCTGTAAAGTATTTAAATAAAGCTAAGATTCGTTACTTCCATCAGATGCGTTATTTAGAATTTCAATATCATAAGTTAGGTGTAGATAGTGCAGCAAAATTAGAAATGTACTATACCCGTTATGTAAAAAATAAAAATAATGAAAGAGTTTATTTACAGATGAATGAAACACTTTCAGAAATAGAAGAAAAAATGCTTGTTCTTTTAAAAGAACATGATATTAATGTAGATTATATAGAAAACCTTACAGAATGGGCATTGAATCCTAAGAAGGTAAATGCCTTAAAGGCAGTAAAAACAGAGTATGAGAAGACTAAGGAACAGCTAGAATGTTTAAAAACCTATGAAGCAGAACTCTGGCAAGAGATTCTTGCTATGCAAGAAGATGAAGCTTTAAGAGAAAGCGTTACACAAAAGATAAAAAATTATCGAGAAAAGGAGATGCTTGACAAAGCACAAAAAGGTGCATAAAATATTAGTAATCGAATGAAAAGATGCAATGATAAAGAGGAGTATAATAGAACCCCGTTTAGAGAGAGAAGATGATACGCTGAGAGTCTTCTTACGAAAGGTCTATTAGAAGGTAGCTTTGGAGCACTATTTTTGAAATTAAGTAGGAAATAGCGGGTAAGCCCGTTACAGCATTAGAGTGCTTTGTAAGATTATTAAATCTGCAGAGAATTAAGGTGGTACCGCGAGCTATGTCGTCCTTATATGAATATAAGGACGCATGGCTCTTTTTTGTTTTGGAGGTATGAGTCATGAGTATGATAGGTTTTGTGCTTTTTGCCATTGGACTTATGGTTTTCTTTTTTGCAAAACGTATTGTCATGGCGAAAACCAAGTTAGAAGAGAAGGACAAAGAAGAATTTGGAATGCTTATAAGCGGTGCAGTGATTGCCGTTAGAATTTCAGGTTTTGTAGTGGCAGCCTTAGGTATTATTTTCTTAATGATAGGACGTTAAGAGACTCTAGATATAAGATATAATACTTAAAGCTCTAAAAGACAAGTATTACATTCGAAAATAAGGAGGAAATTTCAGTGAAAGAATTAGAAAAGGTTTATGACCCTAGTCAAGTAGAAGAAAGACTTTATAAAAACTGGATGGAAAAAGGTTATTTCCATGCTGAAGTAGAAAAAGATAAAAAACCATTTACAATCGTTATGCCACCACCAAATATTACAGGTCAACTCCACATGGGGCATGCACTTGATAATACACTTCAAGATATCTTAACACGTTACAAACGTATGCAAGGTTATAATGCACTTTGGATTCCAGGAACAGACCATGCAAGTATTGCAACAGAAGTTAAGGTGGTTGAGAAAATTGCTGCTGAAGGTCTTACAAAAGAAGAATTAGGAAGAGAAAAATTCCTTGAACACGTATGGGACTGGAAAGAACAATATGGTGGCCGTATTGTAGAGCAGCTTAAAAAGCTTGGTTCATCTTGTGACTGGGATAGAGAGCGTTTTACAATGGACGAAGGCTGCTCAGAAGCTGTTCAAGAAGTGTTTATTCGTCTTTATGAAAAAGGATACATTTATAGAGGTTCAAGAATTATCAACTGGTGTCCAGTTTGTCAGACATCTATTTCAGATGCTGAAGTAGAACATGAAGAAAAAGAAGGACACTTCTGGCATCTTCGTTACCCAGTAGTTGGTTCAGATGAGTTCGTACAGCTTGCAACAACTCGTCCAGAGACAATGATTGGGGATACTGCAATTGCTGTTAATCCAGAAGATGAACGCTATGCACACCTTATTGGTAAAATGGTACGTATCCCTCTTATTGACCGTGAGATTCCAGTTGTAGCTGATAGCTATGTAGACAAAGAATTTGGAACAGGTGTTGTTAAAATTACACCAGCACATGACCCTAATGACTTTGAAGTTGGAAAACGTCATAACTTACCAGAAATCTGTGTTATGAATGATGATGGAACTATGAATGAGCTTTGTGGTAAATACTCAGGTATGGATCGTTATGAAGCAAGAAAAGCGCTTGTAGCTGATCTTGACGAGGCTGGTTTCCTTGTAAAAGTAGAACCGCATTCACATAATGTAGGGACACATGATCGTTGTAAAGCTGTTATTGAGCCAATGATTAAAGCACAATGGTTTGTAAAAATGGAAGAAATGGCAAAACCTGCGATTGAAGCTGTTAAAAATGGCGAAATCAACTTAGTGCCAAAACGTCTTGAAAAAACTTACTACCACTGGCTTGAAAACATTCGTGACTGGTGTATTTCTCGTCAATTATGGTGGGGACATAGAATTCCAGCTTACTACTGTGAAGACTGTGGTGAAATTGTTATTTCGAGAGAAATGCCACACACATGTCCAAAATGTAACGGTAGCAAATTTGTTCAAGATGAAGATACATTAGATACATGGTTTAGTTCTGCATTATGGCCTTTCTCAACACTTGGCTGGCCAGAAAACACAGAAGAACTTAAACACTTCTATCCAACAAGCGTTCTTGTAACAGGATACGATATTTTATTCTTCTGGGTAATCCGTATGGTATTCTCAGGTATTGAGCAAATGGGCGAAGTACCATTTAAAGATGTATTATTCCATGGTTTAGTACGTGCAGCAGATGGACGTAAAATGAGTAAATCTCTTGGAAATGGTGTAGATCCACTTGAAGTTATTGAGAAATACGGTGCAGATGCACTTAGACTGACACTTGTAACAGGTAATGCACCTGGTAATGATATGCGTTTTTACTATGAGAGAGTAGAAGCTAATCGTAACTTCGGTAACAAATTATGGAATGCAACACGTTTCATTATGATGAACTTCGAAGGTGAAGATATTAACCTTACAGTAGATATGAAAAATCTTACACCAGCAGATAAATGGATTATTTCTAAGGTTAATACACTTGCTAAAGATGTAACAGATAATATGGACAAATACGAACTTGGTATTGCTGTTCAAAAACTTTATGACTTTGCATGGGAAGAATTCTGTGACTGGTACATTGAAATGGTTAAACCACGTCTTTACAATAAAGAAGACAGTACAAGAGCAGCAGCATTATGGACACTTAAAACAGTTATGACAAACATCCTTAAAATGCTTCATCCATACATGCCATTCATTACAGAAGAAATCTTCCTTGGCCTTCAGGATCAAGAAGAAACAATCATGCTTTCATCTTGGCCAACATTCAAAGAAGAGTGGAACTTCAAAGCAGAGGAAGAAGAAATCAGCTTAATTAAAGAAGCTGTACGTAATATCCGTAACTTACGTAGTGAAATGAATGTACCACCTTCAAGAAAAGCTAAAGTGTTTGTTGTAACAGAAGACGAAAAAGTAGCACAAACATTTGAAAATGGTAAAGTATTCTTTGCTGTACTAGGTTATGCTTCAGAAGTAGTGATTCAAAAGGATCACACAGGCATTGATAGTGATGCTGTATCAGTAGTAATTCCAAATGCAACAGTATACATTCCATTTGCAGAACTTGTAGACGTTGAAAAAGAACTTGAACGTTTAGGTAAAGAAAAAACTAAACTTGAAGGTGAAGTAGAACGTGTTAACAAAAAACTTGCTAACGAAGGTTTCGTTGCAAAAGCACCAGCTAAGCTTCTTGAAGAAGAAAAAGCTAAAAAAGAAAAATATGAAACGATGCTTGCAAGTGTTATAGAACGTATTGCACACTTAAGCAAGTAATCTATTCTATAGATAATAAATGTATAAAGTAACCTAAGACAAAAAGCTGTGACTTATAGATGTAAGAACTATGAGTTGCAGCTTTTTACATAATATAAGCAAATTAGGTAGTTTATTTTAGAACAAGTTCATTGGGTATTATAAAACTTATGGATTGAGGTGTAAGATGAAGATTAATCGTTTATTTGAGATTGTCTATATGCTGATGCAGAAGGATAATGTTACGGCTAAAGACTTGGCAGAACATTTTGAGGTCTCTACAAGAACGATTTATAGAGATATTGAGACACTTTGTGAAGCGGGAATTCCTATTTATATGCAGCAAGGGAAAGGTGGGGGGATTTCCTTAATGGCACATTTTGTATTAGATAAATCAGTACTTTCAAAAGAAGAACAAGAAGCACTTTTAGGGGCCTTGGAGACATTAAAGATAGCGCCAGAAAGTGAAGAAATATTAAGGCGGATGAGTCTGTTTTTTGGCACACAAACAAAGAGCTGGTTAAATGTAGATTTTTCAGAGTGGGGGAAGAACTCGAATGAATACTTTTTACAGATTAAAGAGGCAATATTAAAAAGACAAATTATAGAAATTACCTATTATAATGCAAAGGGAGAGAAGTCAAAACGGTTAATAGCACCTTTGCAACTTTGCTTTAAGCATAGGAATTGGTATTTAAAAGCATATTGTTATATGAAAGAAGCCGTGCGTTTCTTTAAGCTAGGGAGAATTAGGAAAATAGAAGTCACAGGAAATCGTTTTGATAAGGAAGTTGAAGTGTGCTTAAAAGAAGCAGAAAATGTACAGACGCTAGAGGAAGGCAAGATACCTATTATTTGCTTGTTACAGGAGGAGCTTGCTTACAGAATTTATGAAGAATTTACTGAAGAACAAATTGAAAAGTTAGACAATGGGGATTTTAAGGTGACACTTTATTATCCAGAGGATGACTGGCTCTATAGTTATCTATTATCTTTTGGACCAGGGTTAGAAGTTTTAGCACCTATGCACACTCGAAGAGAATTTAAAGCACGACTTGAAAAAATGTTAGCCAATTATTATAAAATATGACAGAGTGTTGTCAAGTTTACAGAGATATAATCATTATAAATCATAGGGAAATGATTTATGAATAAAAATTGGAGGGATAGATATGGAGAAATATTGTCAAAGTTGTGGGATGCCACTAGAAAAAGATGTATGCGGTACAAATAAGGATGGTAGCTTGAATGAAAAGTATTGTAAGTATTGCTTTAAAGATGGGACATTTACAAGTGATATGTCTATGGAAGAAATGATTGCTTTCTGTGTTCCTATTATGGTAAAAGAAGTCCCTGATTTAACGGCAGAGGAAGCTAAAAAGCAGATGGAAGCTTATTTTCCACAATTAGAGCGTTGGCGTTAATAATAAAATAATAATATGGAAATTGTAAAAATAGGTAAACCGGCAAATGGTTTGCCTATTTTTGCGTTAAGTGATACATTAAAGTTAAATTTTTTATAAAATAATGATTTATATTAATTAGGTAAATGTTGTATAATATAATATATATTTTAATCTTAAAATAAGATGTGCCAGATATAACACTATGAAATAGGGGTGTTGTTTCTGTAAGAGCAACTAAGCCACTTACAGAGTTTATAAGTTGAACTTATAAAGGATACAGGCATATAAGGAGTAAAGGCATGAGTGAATTATTAAATTTAGGAATTGATGTAGGTTCTACAACTATAAAGCTAGTTTATCTAGATGAAAAAGGGGAAATTGTTTATTCAAGATATGAACGACATTTTTCTGACATAAAAACGACCTTAGAGCGATTATTAAAAGAAAGTTTTCTTGAATTAGGTGATGTTAAGGTAAAAGTTGCTATTACAGGGTCAGGAGCTATGGAAATTGCTTCTCACTTAGGTCTTACATTTATCCAAGAAGTGATTGCATGCACTGAAGCTGTACAAACATATATAAGTGATGTAGATGTGGCTATAGAATTAGGTGGAGAAGACGGCAAAATTACATATTTTGAAAGTTCCTTAGAGCAACGCATGAATAGTAGTTGTGCAGGTGGAACGGGGGCATTTATTGACCAGATGGCAACACTTTTACAAACAGATGCCATGGGTCTTAATGAAATGGCAAAGTCATATAAACAAATATATCCTATTGCAGCAAGATGCGGTGTATTTGCTAAGACAGATGTGCAGCCGCTTATTAATGAAGGCGTGGCAAGGGAAGATATTGCAACGTCTATTTTTCAGGCGGTTGTTAATCAAACAATTAGTGTTTTAGCTTGTGGTAAGCCAATTAAGGGGAAAGTTGCTTTTTTAGGCGGGCCTCTTCATTTTCTTTCTGAATTACGCCAACGCTTTATAGAAACTTTAAAGCTATCGGATAAAGATGTAGTGGTACCAGAAAAGCCAGAACTATTTGTAGCATTAGGTGCTGCAATCTTGGCACAAAAAGAAAAAGCAATTAATCTAGAGTACTTAGGCAAAAAACTAAGTGAATCAACAGATGATTTTCATCAAAATAATGATTTACAACCGTTATTTAAAAGTGAAGAAGAAATAAGGTTTTTTAGAAAAAGACATAATACACATAAAGTACCTGTAGGAGAGTTGGCTACTTATACGGGTGGTGCTTTCTTAGGCATTGATGCCGGTTCCACAACAAGCAAAATTGCTTTAGTAGGAAGGAACGGGGAATTATTATATACATATTATGGTAGCAATCAAGGTGATCCATTGACTTTAGTCTCTAACAAACTTATAGAGTTATATGATTTATTACCTAAAGGTGTATTTATTCAAAAAAGCTGTGTCACAGGATATGGTGAGGCACTTATGAAAAATACATTTAAGGTTGATAAGGGTGAAGTAGAAACAATTGCACATTATACAGCAGCTAAGGCATTTGCAAAAAATGTAGGTTTTATTTTAGATATAGGTGGACAGGATATGAAATGTATTACCATTAAAGATGGTGTGGTACAGTCTGTTATCTTGAATGAAGCATGTTCATCGGGATGCGGTTCATTTATTGAAATGTTAAGTGGTTCGTTAGGCATGGAAGCTAAAAGCTTTGGTGAAAAAGCATTACTCGCACCATCGCCTGTAGATCTTGGAAGCCGTTGTACTGTGTTTATGAACTCTAAGGTTAAGGAGGCGCAAAAGGAAGGGGCGTCTATTGGCGATATTTCAGCTGGTCTTTCATACTCAGTAATTAAAAATGCACTCTACAAAGTTATTAAATTAAGAAGCTCAGAAAGTATTAAGGGGGATATTGTTGTACAAGGGGGGACATTCTACAATGAAGCAGTACTGCGTGCCATGGAACTCATATTGGGAAGAGATGTCATAAGGCCAGATCAAGCAGGAATTATGGGGGCTTATGGTGCAGCACTCCTTGCAAAAGAAGAAAGTAGTAGCGAGGAAGTAAGTAATATGCTGACTAAAGCAGAACTTATAGCATTAAAAATAGAAAAGACACCAATGCGCTGTAAAGGGTGTGAAAATAGATGCCTTTTAACAGTCAATAAACTTAGTGATGGTAGACATTTTATTTATGGCAACCGCTGTGAAAAACCGCTAGGGAATCATAGTGAGCATAATAAGTTACCAAATCTGTTTGACTATAAATATGGGTTACTTTTTGAACGAGAGATACTAAGTGAAGCCGAGGCGAAAAGAGGGACAATAGGTATTCCAAGAGTATTAAATATGTATGAAGATTATCCATTCTGGCATGCGTTCTTCACAACACTTAGCTTCCATATAGAACTTTCTAGTCGTTCTAATAAAAAGATTTACGAAAAAGGGATTGCAACGATTCCTTCAGAGTCAGTTTGCTACCCGGGTAAACTTGCACATGGCCATATTATAGATCTTATTGAAAAAGGTGTAAAAACAATCTTTTATCCATGTGTGCCATATGAAAAAATAGAAGATCAAACCGCAGATAATCATTATAATTGCCCGATTGTAACCTCTTATCCTGAAGTTATTAAAAATAACATCGAAGCGCTAAGAGAAAATAATATTGAATTTATTCATCCGTTCTTAAATTTAGATTCACCTAAATCTGTATTATTACAGATGACAAAAGCACTAGAGGGATTTAATATTTCTAAGGGTGAAATGAAAAAGGCAATAGATGCGGCATATGAGGCTTTAATGACGTTTAGAGGAGATGTAGCCAAGAAAGGTGAAGAAACATTAGAGTACATAAGGAAAAATAAATTGCAGGGCATTGTGGTAAGTGGTAGACCTTATCATTTGGATCCAGAGATTAATCATGGGCTTACGCAGCTTATTACAGCAGAAGGACTTGTTGTTCTTACAGAAGATAGTGTTGCACATTTAGGTAAAATTGAAAGACCAATACGTGTTTTAGACCAGTGGGCATATCATAATCGTTTATATCGTGCTGCACACTTTGTACGCACGCAGTCAAATATAGAGCTTATGCAACTTACGTCCTTTGGCTGTGGATTAGATGCAGTTACATCTGATCAGGTAGAAGAGATTTTAGAGCAAGCAGGAAAAATATATACACTTATTAAAATAGATGAGGGGGCAAACTTGGGTGCGATTAAAATTCGTGTGCGTTCTTTGAGAGCAGCTATGAAAGAACGTCAGAAGTTACACCGTACGCAAACTATTAAAGAAAAGCAGCCAGTTATTAGTTTTACAGAAGAAATGCGCAGTACTTATACAATTCTAGCACCACAGATGTCGCCTATTCATTTCCGATTCTTAGAAGAGGCTTTTAATTCGTCAGGTTACAACTTGAAGGTACTACCAAAGGTATGTAAAGAAGATGTGGAGGAAGGATTAAAATATGTAAATAATGATGCCTGCTATCCAGCTATTATTGTAATTGGTCAATTATTAAGAGCTTTAAAAAGTAAAGGTGTGGACCCACATCATACGGCACTTATGATAACACAGACAGGCGGCGGATGTCGTGCTTCTAACTATATTAGTTTTTTAAGAAAGGCTCTTAAAGACAGTGATATGGCGTACGTGCCTGTTATCTCATTAAATACAGGAGGGCTTGAAAGTAATCCTGGCTTTAAAGTTTCATTGGGCCTTATTGAAAAAGCTATTATGACTATATTATATGGGGATTTGTTAATGCGTGTTTTATATCGTACGCGTCCTTATGAATCAGTCCCAGGTAGTGCAAATAGGTTATTTGAGAAATGGTCACAAGCTTGTAAAGAAAATGTACGCACGGGTGATGCAAAGGTATTTAAACAGAATGTGGCAGCTATCGTAAGGGATTTTGATGAATTACCACTTAGGGATATTAAGAAGCCTCGTGTAGGGCTAGTAGGTGAAATTCTAGTGAAGTTCCATCCTTATGGCAATAATGAGGTTGTAGAAACTATAGAGGCTGAAGGTGGAGAGGCAGTTATGCCAGATTTATTAGACTTCTTTAATTACTGTGAGTATAATCATAAATTTAAACATGAAGTGCTTCAAAAACCATTCAAAGACCAGCTAGTTGGTCAATTTGTTATAGCGTTCCTAGAATATAAACGTAAATATATGTGTAAATGCTTAAGGGAAAGTAAGCGATTTAGTGCACCTCATGGCATTGAAGCTTTAGCTAAAATGGCGGAAGAAGTCATGTCACTAGGACATCAAATGGGTGAAGGATGGTTTTTAACAGGGGAAATTATAAGTCTTTTAGAAGATGGCATTAACAATGTAGTCTGTATGCAACCTTTTGGTTGTCTGCCAAATCATGTGACGGGTAAAGGAATGATTAAAGAATTGCGTCGTAAGTATCCACTGGCTAATATTGCGGCAGTAGATTATGACCCAGGTGCTTCTCATGTGAATCAGTTAAATCGTATTAAGCTGATGATGGCAACAGCTTTTAAAAGTTTAAATGAAGCTTAGATAAAAATAAAGGTGGTGGTGCGAAAGTGCTACCGCCTTTATTTGGGTTAAGGGCATGAATCAGTTAGGGACTATAGATTACTTCTGTTCCTTTTGTATCCTTTTTATAATCTCAGATTGAATTAGTCATATTTTAAGAGAGGCTTGTATATATTTATACAAAGGCATCATGAGAAAAATAGGAGGATACTATGGAGAACAAATATTATAACCAAGAGATAGAAGATGTTTTAAAAGGATTAAATACAAGTTCTAAACAAGGTTTAAGCGACACAGAAGCTAAAGAGCGACTTAAACGTTATGGCCCAAATAGTTTTACAAAAGCTAAAGAGAAAAGTTTATTAGGAGAAATTAAAGATGCGTTGACACAACAGCTCATTATAATTTTGCTAATTGCAGCAGGTATTAGTTTGCTAATTGGAGAGTATCATGATGCCATTGGTATTTGTTTAGCTGTACTTTTAGGAAGTACAATAGGTATTTTAACAGAAAGCCGTTCAAAGAAAGCTGCTGAAGCACTTAATAAACTTACAGAAGATGTAAGGGTGAAGGTACAACGTAGTGGTCAAAAGACTTTATTACATAAAAGTGAGTTGGTGCCTGGGGATATTGTATACTTAGAAGCTGGTGATCTTGTACCAGCAGATGGCCGCATTTTAGAATGTCTAGATTTAAAAGTGAGAGAAGATATGCTTACAGGGGAATCTGATGATGTTAGCAAAAGAGTAGGCAAGGTAAAAGAAGAGATTATACATATTCAAGGAGAAGAGGTTGTTCAAGACCCTATTCCTGCTAAACAGTTTAATATGCTTTTTGGAGGAACACTTGTGGCTTGTGGCTCTGCTAAGATGATTGTAACTGCTACAGGGGATGAAACAGAGATGGGGTATATTGCGAAAGCACTAGGTGATAAAGAAGCAGATACACCACTAGAAATAAAAATGGATAAGCTAAGTGAAACGATTTCTAAGATTTCAACAGGCGTTGCAGGGATGCTTTTTGTTTATATGCTTGTTCAGATTGTTCAAGGTTGTCATTTAAAATTAGACTTTACAAGTACACATGCATTTTTAAGTTCACTTACACCACTTGTGCAGAGTTTCCCAGAAATCAAAACAGCCTTTGTTGTATGTGTTGCGCTGATTGTAGCAGCAGTACCAGAAGGTTTGCCTACAATGATTAATATGACTTTAGCGATTACGATGAAACAGATGGCTAAAATTAATGTACTTGTTAGGAAAAAAGAAGCATGTGAGACAATAGGAAGTGTTAGTGTAATCTGTAGTGACAAAACAGGTACGCTGACGCAAAATAAAATGTGTGTGGCACGTATTTATCTTGAAGGAGGATATCGTAATCTTGCGGAGGCAGAAAAGTTTAAGGGCTTTGTAACAAATTGTATGGTCAACAGCACTGCTGATTTAGAACGTAGTGAGGGAGAAGAAAAGTATATAGGGAGTGCAACAGAATGTGCCCTTCTTTCTATGTGGGGAAAAAGGCTAAATTATAGCCGTGCAAGAGAAGAGGTTCAACTTGTAAGGCAAATCCCGTTTAATTCTCAAAATAAGTATATGCTGACGATTATAAAAGAAAATAATGAATATCATATTTTGTCTAAAGGTGCACCAGAGGTAATCCTAAAACAGTGTAGTTATGAAAGAGTAGATGGTAAAGTTAAGAAGTTAACCAAGGAACGTATTGATGAAATATTGGGCTTCATGGGAAATTTACAAAGTCAGTCTATGCGTGTACTTGCTTTTGCCGATCAAAAGGTACCACTTACTGTTAATGTAGAAAATCAAACAGATTGGCGTGGTCAGCTTGTTTTTAATGGTTTTGTTGGTATCAAAGACCCACTTCGCGAAGGTGTTAAAGAAGCTATAGAGGTAGCAAGAGAAGCTGGTGTAGAAACGAAGATGTTAACCGGCGATAATATTCAAACAGCACTGGCAATAGGGAAAGAAATTGGCATTGTAGGCCATGGGAAAAGGGCAGTAGAGGCCACATATATTGATACATTATCAGATGAAGCACTAGAACGTGAAATAGGGCAGATTGCTATTGTGGCTAGGTCTAAGCCAGATACGAAGATGCGTATTGTACAGGCACTGCAAAAAAATGGTGAAATTGTGGCTGTTACAGGAGATGGGATTAATGATGCACCTGCACTTAGTAAGGCTGATGTAGGAATCGCCATGGGAATTGCAGGAACAGAGGTTAGTAAAAATGCAGCAGATATTATTTTGGCAGATGATAGCTTTGGAACTATTGTAGAAGCAGTTAAGTGGGGGCGTGGTATTTATAATAACTTTCAGCGTTTTATTCAATTTCAACTTACAGTAAATATTATTGCTTTCCTTATTGCAATCATTAGTCAAGTATTAGGTGAGGAGATGCCTTTTTCTACTATCCATTTATTATGGATTAACATTATTATGGATGGCCCACCTGCATTGGCTTTAGGGCTTGAACCTATTAGAGCAACTGTTATGAAACGTAAACCAACACCAAGAGATGCACATATTATTAATCCATTTATGGTACGTACAATATTAATTAATAGTTTATTCATTACAGGCCTTCTTTTAGTACAGATGAAGTGTAATTTTCTAGGGGCAAATGAGTTACAAGAAGGTACTGGTAGTGAGGCACAGACTATTTTATTTAGTCTATTTGCTTTTAGTGTATTGTTTAATGCCTTTAACTGTAGGGAATTTGGCACAGCAAGTATATTCCCTAACTTTATGAAAAATACACTCGCCTTAAAGATTATAGCATTAACAGCTGTATTACAAGTTGTAATGATACAATATGCCAATAAGTTCTTTAATGCCACACCGCTTAGCCTTATGATGTGGATTAAGGTGATAGGTTGTAGCAGTTTAGTTGTCGTTGTTAATGAAATTGTAAAACGCCTATTAAGTACATTAAAATATTCCGCAAAGACAGCAGTAAGACAGGTTAGAACATTAAAAGAAAAGTAGTAAAGAGTAATATAAAAGGAGCTTCCTGAATATTTTTGGGAAGCTCCTTTTGATTAAGTTTAGTGGTGATGGTGATCACCGCAGTTACAATCAGAGTGATTATCACTGCCAGAGCAGTCATCGCCGCAATCACAATCATCATCGCAGTTGCAGTGATGATGATGTGTTATGTCTTCATCATGATAATCGACGTCTTCAGAGTCAAAGCCATGAAGTTCATTGATTTCTTCTTCTGTCATATACTCTTTGTAGATATCTTCAGGCACCATACCTGGATCTTCATCGGTATTTGAGGTGAAGTAACCGCCTTGCTCTAAAATGCTATGGAGCGCCATGGCTGCCAGAAGTGTTTGTTGTGGTTTTGAAATATTTCTAAAGCCAGCAGAAACATAAGATTTAAACGTAGCTTCAGGCATTACAAATGGAATACTACTCATGAAATATTGCATACGAAGTTTACGGTCAGTAGTTGGTATTTCACTTAGAGAATGGCCTAATTCATCTACGAAATTATCAAGAACAGCAAGTGTTTCTTTGCTATATTGTTTATCTTTTTTCATAGTGAAACCAAATAAACTACTCATATCCATACTTAAATAAGTTTGAATAAGAATAAACATTGGGTCGGCTTCTTTCTTTTTGCTTACTTTAATAAGTTCGCTTTGCACTTCTTTCTGAACTTCATCCACGCGTTCACCTAAAGAAGCTTTTAAGAAGCTTGCATCATTGGCATCTGTTAAAATCTTTTTAATGCAGTGATAGAAGTCAAAGAAGCTAGGGTGTAATTCAGTAAGTGTATTAAAATCAATGTGTTCAAAGAGTAATAGATTGCTGAGTGTACAGATCATACGGTACATTGCACGTAAAAGCTCAAATAAAGTATTGATTGTTTGTTCTAAAGAATCTGCTTCCTCAAAGAAATCTATAGGATCATCATAAGTTGTAAGTTCTGCAAGAGATTCTGTAAAATCACCAAAGTCTTGTCCATAAAATTCAAAGCGTTTACCATCAAAAAGTTGTGTTAAAATAGAAGTAAGGAAGTTAGCTGCTTCTACTGTATCTTCTATATCAATATGATGGATACTTTTTTTTACATAATCTAAAAAATTAGCTTTTGTAATTTTTAAAGGAATAGCAGGAAGAATTGAAGAAGCATGAAGCTGCTTTGTTTTAAGTGATTTATCTTTAAAGACAAAGTTTGTACAATCTTCCGCAAGGCGGTCAAAGTCCATCTGAAGGATAGCCTCATCACTAAACTCCTCATGGTCAATATATGAACCAGCAAACTCAGGATCATTTTGTGCTTTAGCAACCAAATGATGAAGTTCACGACGGTAGCTATTTAAGCTTCGGTATTTTTGTTCTAACTTATCTCTAAAGTTTAAAAGTGTTTCACCAACACGTTCTTTTTCGATTTTTGTATTTTTACCTTTAGAAGTTGTTTCATTAGAAGTAAGTAATTCTGGAAGGTAAAGAAAAGTTTTTTTTAATTCATTTTGTATGTGAGCTGTTTCTTCGTCTAAATAAGGCGTAGAAAAGAATAATGAATTATTTAAAAGTTCTAGGTAGGCATGGACATATTCAATATAAGAATAAGCAATACCTGTATAAAGTTGATCAGTATTTTGACTCATTTTTAAGCTCCTCTCTTAATCTGTATATTAAGGATATACAATTTCTCAAGATAAAACAAGCATATAAATGTAATTGGTGTAAGAATATGGTTTACATTATTGAAAAAATATTTTAAATAGTTTAAAATAGGAGTAGAGGTGAGATGATATATGGAAAATAGTTATGAGATGGTAAATAAAAAGATTGCACTATTAGAATTAGGGGAATTAAATAAACCACATGAAATACTAGGCTTACATACATCACGAGAGACAGCGGGAAAAATAATACGTGTATTTTGCCCAACTGTAAGTTATATGGTTGCGATGGATTTAAAAAATAATGATAGAACATTTGAAATGCATGCGGTAGGGGATAAAGGATTATTTGAAGGATATGTGGGGGAAGTAGAGGAAGGCTTTATATATCGCCTAAAATGTAGAGATTTTAATGGACATGAGTGGACATATATAGACCCCTATCAATTTAAGCCTACCATCACATCTGATGACCTCTATCTATTTGGGGAAGGAAGAGACTATGAAATCCATCATAAATTAGGTGCACATTTTATCAATGTAAAGGGCGTTGAAGGTGTACGTTTTGCTGTTTGGGCACCTCATGCAAAACGTGTGAGTGTTATAGGTGAGTTTAATAACTGGGATGGCCGTAGACATAGTATGTATTGTATTGAATCTCATGGTGTGTGGGAGTTATTTGTGCCAGGACTTAGAGAATTTGATGTCTATAAATATGAGATTCGTACAGCTAAGGGTGAGCTTCTTTATAAAGCAGATCCATATGCAAATTACTGTGAGCTAAGACCGGGTAAGGCTTCTTGCTTATATAATGTAGATCATTTTGAGTGGGAAGATGATGAATGGATGGATAAGCGTGCTCAAAATGTTTATTATAAAAAACCGATTTCAATTTATGAAGTACATATAGGTTCATGGAAAAAACATTTTGATGATAGTTTTTATAATTATCGTGAAACAGCTGAGAGCTTAGTAGAATATGTAAAAGAGATGGGATATACTCATGTAGAACTTATGGGTATTATTGAGCACCCATTTGATGGCTCTTGGGGTTACCAAGTAACAGGTTATTTTGCACCGACTAGTCGTTACGGGACACCAGAAGACTTTAAATATTTGGTAGAACTTCTACATAAAAATAATATTGGTGTTATTTTAGACTGGGTACCAGCACATTTTCCAAAAGATGCTTTTGGTCTTGAAAAATTTGATGGGGAAGCATTATATGAAAGTAGCGATGAAAGAAAAGCGCATCACCCACATTGGGGTACATTAATCTTTGATTATAGTAAACCTCAAGTTGTATTATTTTTGATTGCTAGTGCGATATCATGGTTTGAAACCTATCATATAGATGGCCTCAGGGTAGATGCAGTAGCATCTATGTTGTATTTGGATTATGGTAGACAAGATAATTATGTACCAAATAAGTTTGGTGGTAAAGAAAATCTAGAAGCAATTGAATTTTTAAAGCATCTTAATAGTATGATTTATCGTAAGTTTGCCGGTGCTATGATGATTGCAGAAGAATCTACAGCATGGCCAAAAGTTTCTTATTCTACAGATGAAGGTGGACTTGGATTTGGGTTTAAATGGAATATGGGTTGGATGAATGATTTCTTAGCTTATATGAAGACAGAGCCTAAGTATCGTAAAGATCATCATGGTCAAGTTACATTTAGTTTAATGTATGCATTTAGTGAGAATTTTATACAGGTTCTTTCTCATGATGAAGTTGTTCATGGTAAGAGTCCAATGCTGTATAAGATGCCAGGGCCTATTGAAGAAAAGTTTGCTAACCTTAGAGCAGCTTATGGTTTTATGTTTATGCATCCTGGTAAGAAAATGCTCTTTATGGGTAATGAGTTTGCACAGGCAAAAGAATGGGATGAAAAGACAGAACTGGATTGGGGATTATTAAATTACCCAGAGCATGAAGGCATTAGGCAGTATGTAAAGAAACTTAATCATATTTATACAAGTCATAATGCGCTATGGGAAACAGGGTGCGGCTATGAGAACTTTGAGTGGATTGATTGTGAAAACAATACACAGAGTATTTTATCTTTTGTACGTAATGGGGAAAAAGCAGAAGACCAATTAGTTGTTGTAGCTAACTTTATGACAAATAATTGGGAAAGCTATTGCATTGGGGTACCAGAGTATGCTGAGTATGAAGAAATATTAAATAGTGATAGTACTGAGTTTGGCGGCGAAGGTAGAGTTAATGAAGGAAAAATTGTAGCCAATATTGAAAAACCTTGGCATGGTAAAGAACAAAGTATAGAAATTAATATTCCGCCACTTAGTATATGTGTATTTGAAATTAAGAAATTATTAGAAAAACCAGTCGAAAAGATAGAAGAAACAGAAGAGAAAAAAGTAGCCAGTAAGAAAAAGGTAGGGGCTAAAAAAGCAACAGCAAAAGTAGATGTCAAAGTTGAGAAAAAGGTAGAGGAAAAGGTAGAGGAAACAGAAGAGAAACCAACAAAAGTTAAAAAAGTAGCCACAAAGAAAACGTCAACTAAAACAACAAAAAAAGAATCTACTAAAAAAGAAACAACTAAGAAGGTAGCAGCTACTAAAGAAAAAGCAACTAAAACAAAGACGACAAGAAGTAAAGCAGCAAAAGTGGAAAAAGTAGTGGAAGTATAAAATAATGCCAGCTTTGGGAAACTAAAGCTGGCATTATTTTTATAAAAACTGCATATTCAACCTATATAATAGAATTATTCACTAAACTAATTACTTGGAGGATAAAATGAAAAAAATATTTAAAGTAGGTGTTCTAGTTTTTTGTATGGCATTATTAGGTGGATGTGGTACAAAATCGCAATTTGTAGAAGAAGAGATTACAGATGCAAATGTACTTGAAAGTTTAAATGAAAGTGCAATTGAGAATGTAAATAAGTACTTTGGGATTACAGTAGATCAAAGTGTAGAGATGGAGATAAAAGCAGTGAAAAATGTGCCTGTAGAAAAATATGCGGATACATTACCAGAAACAATTGTATTTACAGCACAGCGTAAAGAAGACCCTAAAGAAGGGGATTTATATTCTTATGCAGTAATGCAAGATGATGAAACAAAAGAATTAAAAGGAATGTTTATTAGTGTATATAGTGAAAAAGAAGCAAAAGAGTACACAGAAGATGAACTTAAGCAAATCGTAGAAACATTTATAAAAGAAAAGAGCTTAGCAAAAGAAGGTGAAGCGATAACCTTTGAAAAAATGCAAGATTATAATGGCGCAAAATATATCAAATCTTTAATTTATACATGTGGTGATACGCCAGTGCTTCTTAATGTAAACTTACAAGATGGCCAAGTTATGTCCTTTGAATGTGCACTTCAGAAAGTAAAATAAGAAATGTTTATTTAGTGTTTGAAACCGTTTAAATTGGGTATACTTCAAACAAAAAGGAAAAAACCATGTATTTATTACGTCAAATGAGTTTGCCTGGAGCACCTATTGCTGTATTTAATATATACTATGAAGTAGGAAATAGGTGGCAGTATGAAACAACTTTTCGGTTAGAAGATTCGCTTAAATTTTATACTTGTATGAAGCAGTTTGATTTTGACTTTAAATATGCAATAATTCATTTAGAAACGTTATATCGAAATACTTTATATTATATTTATCCCCATATTCAAATAGGTATTCATGAAAAAGCTGTACGTAGCTACGTCAGTTCCCTTTTAGATATTACCCCGGAAGCTTTTGAAGAAATTGCTGTAAGTATGGAGTATGGTAAGTCTTGTTTAGACTTAGAACTTTTAGGTTTTGTTGATGAATTTTATAGTTTTCAGAAAAAGGAAGATGCATTATTTAGCTATGCGAAATGGCAATATGAAAGACCACTGAATGAACGTAAGTTAACGAAGTTTGTACGTATCATGGAATTTTATATGGATGAAATTTTAAATTATTTTGATTTAAGAAGTGTAGAACGACAACTAGAATTTTAGAACAAATAAAATAGCAAGCTATATGCCTTTTATGGTTATAGCTTGCTATTTTTAGTTTTATGAATCAATTAACTTATAAAAGTGTATTAAGATAAGTTTTTGCTTTTTCAAGATGTGCGCATACTGTTTCTGGACTAGGTCCACCTTTTACCTTTCGGCCACTGACACATGTTTTTAAAGAAATAGCATCATAGATATCTTCCTCAAAGATTGGGTGAATATGCTTATAGGTTTCTAAAGGTAATGCTTCTAAAGAAGTATGATGTGTCACACAGTGAAGCACAAGTTTACCAATGACTTCATGTGCATCTCTAAAGGCAAGCCCTTTTTTAACAAGGTAGTCAGCTGCATCAGTTGCATTTGTAAAGCCGCCAGAAGCTGCATTATACATTTGCTCTTTGCAAACTTTCATAGTTAAGAGCATTTGTGTAAAGATAGGTAAGCACATTTTTAAGGTATCAATACTATCAAAGAGACGTTCTTTATCTTCTTGCATATCTTTATTATAAGCAAGAGGTAAGCCTTTCATGGTTGTAAGTAACCCCATAAGATTACCATATACACGGCCCGTTTTACCACGTACAAGCTCTGCAATATCAGGGTTTTTCTTTTGTGGCATAATCGAGCTACCCGTACTATAAGCATCATCTAATTCGACGAAATGGAATTCATGACTGCTCCAAAGGATGACTTCTTCACTTAAGCGGCTAAGGTGCATCATAAGTGTAGAGAGTGTGTAAAGGAGATCAAGGACAAAGTCACGATCAGATACCCCATCAATACTATTTTCACAAATACCATTAAAACCTAAGGTTTCTGCGACAAAGTCACGGTCAAGTGGGTAAGTTGTCGTTGCAAGAGCGCCGCTACCAAGAGGTAAGTAATTTGTATTATCATAGGCAAATTCTAAGCGCTTATAATCTCTTTTAAACATTTCAAAGTATGCCATTAAATGATGTGCAAAGGTAATAGGCTGTGCACGTTGCAGATGTGTGTAACCTGGCATAATTGTTTCAGTGTGTTGACTTGCGATTTCAGTTACAGCTTTCATGAGCTCAAAGAGCATCTCTTTTAATGAAATGATTTCATCAAGTGTATAAAGTCTTACATCTAATGCAACTTGATCATTACGGCTACGGCCAGTATGCATTTTTTTAGCAACATCTCCAATACGGGAGATTAGTAAGGCTTCAATATTCATATGAATATCTTCCATCTTCTCATCAAAAGAAATGTGACCTTGTTCAATGTCTGAAAGTAGGTCATGAAGACCGTTTTCAATTGCCTTACTTTCTTCTAGACTTATAATATTTTGTTTACCAAGCATTTTCACATGGGCAATGCTTCCTAATATATCATGTTTATAAAGCCTTTGGTCAAAAGAAATAGATGAGTTAAAGTGGTCTGTTAAAGCATCTGTTTCTTTTGCAAAGCGGCCTCCCCATAGTTTCATAAAAGCCTCCTTAGATGTTATTATTTATTTTCCTTTTGCGCTTGTTCTTGTTTTAATGCACGAACACGAAGTGGTAAACCGTAAAGTTTGATGAATCCACCAGCATCTTTATGATCATAGAGATCACCTGTTGTGAAGCTTGCTAAATCTTCGCTATAAAGTGAATAAGGAGAAGTAGCACCTTGTGGAATAATATTACCTTTATAAAGTTTTAATTTTACTTCACCAGTTACAACTTTTTGTGTACTTGTAACAAACGCTTGAAGTGCTTCGCGAAGAGGTGTAAACCATTTACCATTATAAATAAGATCGGCAAACTCAAGTGCCACTTCTTGTTTGTAACGATATGTTTCACGGTCAAGTGTAAGGTGTTCAAGTTCTTCGTGTGCTTTGTAAAGAATTGTTCCACCCGGTGTCTCATAGACACCACGAGATTTCATACCAACAACACGGTTCTCAACGATATCTTCGATACCAATGCCGTTTTGACCACCAAGTTCGTTAAGTTTCTCAAGAAGTGAAGAAGGATCCATTTCTACGCCATCTAAGTGTGTAGGTACACCCTCTTTAAATGTAAGAGAAATGACAGTTGCTACATCTGGAGCTTTTTCTGGAGAAACACCAAGTTTAAGAAGGTGATCATAGTTTGGCGCATTGCTTGGATCTTCAAGTTCGAGTCCTTCGTGAGAAATATGCCACATATTACGGTCACGGCTATAGCTATCTTCTTTTTTCATTGGGACTGGAAGACCGCGTTCTTCAAGATAAGCGATTTCCTGTTCACGAGATGAAATATCCCAGATACGCCATGGTGCAATCACTTTAAGATGTGGTGCTAGAGCAGCAATGCCAAGTTCAAAACGGATTTGATCGTTACCTTTACCTGTACAGCCATGGCAAATAGCACTAGCTCCTTCTTTAAGAGCAATTCTAACTAGTGTTTTAGCAATGACAGCACGTGCAATAGAAGTACCTAAGTAATATTTAGATTCATAAACAGCACCAGATTGAATCATTGGGAAAACATATTCTTTCATGAATTCATCTTTTACGTTTTCAACATAAACTTTACTAACACCCATTGAAAGTGCACGTTCTTCAAGACCTACAAGTTCTGCATCTTGCCCTACATTTATACATACAGCAATGACATCGTAATCATAATTTTCTTTAAGCCATGGAATGATAACAGAAGTATCAAGACCGCCTGAATATGCTAATACAACTTTTTCTTTCATTTAAAAATCCCCCTTGTGAATGGTTTAATATTTACTTGTATTTATGTATAATTATACACAAGTATAAGTAAAATTCAATAGTTATGTAAAAATAATTTGCAAAATATAATGTTTAGTAACCTAATGTATAATATTATAATAAAATTATATATTAGATTAATTAAAAAGTGGATTAAAACTTAAGTAATATATTTATAATAATCACATATATACGTGTTAATATAGAATAAGAAAATATTTTATAGTATACTAAACGTAAGCCACTTTTAGGTATCAAAGAGGTTAATTTAGTTGGGAAATAAAACTGAGGAGGAAGAGTGAAAATGGGTAGTTTATTTGATTTAGATGCGCCTATTTGGGTATGGATGAGTGAGGTAGCAGATGTAATCATCTTAACACTGCTATGGTGGATATGTTGTATTCCTATTGTAACAATAGGTGATGCGACAACAGCATTTTTTTATGTAATGGGTAAAAAAGTAAGAAAAGAAAATACATATGTAGCAAAAGATTTCTTTAAAAGTTTTAAACAAAACTTTAAACAATCACTTCTTATTACAATCATCATGTTAGTTGCTTGTATAAGTGCATCTTTATATGGCTTTATGACTTTTGAAGGGCTTTTATTACAGGCAGCAAGCTTAAAATGGATTATTCCAGTAACTGTAATCTTTATCTTTGAGGTAGTCAATATCTTTACATATTTATGGGCACTTTTATCAAGATTTGATATGAAAACTACAGTACTTGTAAAAACAGCTTTAGTGCTAACGCATAAGCATTTACTAACAACCATTGCCAATACATTAGTATTTGTGATTACAGGTTACTTGATTTTTAGATTACCATTCTTAATTGTATTTGCACCAGGGATTATTATTACATTAAGTTCATTTTTAATGCAAAATCTGTTTTCTCGTTATATCACATCAGATATGCCTAAAACACCAGAAGAGGCAGCAAAACTAGAAGGACAGCAATAGTATATGAGAGTAAAAAGAGACAAGCTATTGTCTCTTTCAGGCTGTAGACAATTAACTTTTCCATAGTATTTTACTAGTCTAGAAATAGAAAACAGAGGTAAAAATGGACCTAAACTGCTCTTTTTACCCCTATTTTAATAGATTTTCTTGAATAATCCTCACTTAATTTGTGAGTTTATTTTGGGAAAATTCATTTGTCAACAATCTGAAAGAGACAAGCTATTGTCTCTTTTTATATTTTTGTATGGACTAAAAATGTCCAATGGTATAAATAAAGCTTTTAGAGATATAATATAAAATAAAGTGATTTATTTAAAAAACATTCATATGAATGCAGTATAATATAATTAGCATAAATGAATGAGGTGAATAAAATGACATTTATATTAGATTTTATAATGCAAGTAATATTAATAATAGGTGCAATTAGTTTCTTCAATTTAATTATTGCACTTTTTAAAGTCAGAAAAGTAATGAAGATGCAAAAAGATAATCCTAATATTCAAGGAATTAGTATTGTTAATGGTGAGGTTAAGATTATTGAAAAAGGTCAAATGCCAGAAGAGGTGACAGCAGAGCCAATTAAAGATTTAGTAGTTGATCCAGTTTGTCATAAAGAAATTAAAAAGAGTGATGCTTACCGTGTGATTAAAGATGGGGAAGAATATTTCTTCTGTTCTTGGGATTGTCGAGAAGCTTTTCTAAAAGGTGAGCACGAGCAAAAAGGAGAGGTTTAAAGAAGTGTTACAAAACTAGTAAACTGGTTTTGTAACACTTCTTTAACTTGGTGTAAAACAATTTTATTGATGCATTTTATGCATAAGAGAAAATATAAGTATAAACCATGATATAATAAATTATATGTTATTAGAGAGGTGATACATGTCATGAAAGCGGAGATTATTGCAGTAGGAAACGAAGTTGTAACAGGTCATACTATTAATACAAATGCAGGATATATTGCAAAAGAACTTCAAACAATTGGTATTATGCCAAAATATCATACAGCTGTATGGGATGAAGTGGAAGATGTAAAAGAAGCGTTGGGAAATGCTTTAAAACGAGCAGACGTCATTATTTTAACAGGTGGGCTTGGGCCGACTAAAGATGATTTAACAAAAGAAACTGTATGTGAGTATTTAGGACAGAGACTCGTGATGCAACAAGAAGCATTAGAGACTATTGAAGCTTATTTTAAAAGCATAAAGCGTCAAATGAGCGAAAATAATAAAAAGCAAGCATTATTTCCAGAAGAGGCATATGTGCTTCCTAATCATCATGGAACGGCACCTGGCTGTATTTTAAAGCATGAAACAAGCTATGTTGTACTTTTGCCAGGACCTCCTAAAGAAATGCAGCCAATGTTTAAAGATTATGTCATGCCCTATTTTAAAAAGATGATGACAACTTATTATGAAACAATCGATGTAAGACTCTTTGGTATAGGGGAGAGTAGTATGGCAGAGAAAATATCAGACTTATTGGGGGAATTTGAATGGGGAACGGTAGCACCATATATTAGTGGTTATGAAGTTGTTGTGCGCATTGTAACTAAAGGTAGTACAAAAGAAAAAGCGGTAGAATTGGCAGAAAAATGTAAAAATGATATTGTAACACGTTTAGGAGAGTATGTTATCGGTTATAATGAAGATAAACTAGAAGACCAAATCTTAAAATGTTTAAAACAACATAATTTTACAGTAGCAACAGTAGAATCTTGTACAGGTGGACTTTTAGCAGGTACTTTGGTAAATTGCAGTGGTGTTTCAGCTTATTTCCAGGAAGGGATGGTAACCTATAGTAATGAAGCAAAGACGAAATTAGTAGGTGTAAAAACAGAAACTTTAAACCGTGTAGGTGCAGTAAGTGAAGAAACTGCAAGAGAAATGGCAGAAGGGGTAAGACGTGTGACAGGAGCAGATATTGGGCTTTCTACAACAGGTATTGCAGGACCAACAGGTGGTACAGATAAGAAGCCAGTAGGTCTTGTATATATAGGGATTGCACTGCCAGAAGAAACTTACGTTTATGAGCTGCGTCTAAAGGGAACAAGACAGCAAGTTAGAGAAAAAACAGTACAAACGGTATTGTATGAGCTCTATAAACTTTTAAAATAAAAGCACTTGCTATTAAGAGAAAAATTAGGTATAATAGCTTCAGAACAAGTGTTCGATATAAACTTTTAATAAGGTTTTATCGAAGATTATTTTAAAAGTATCAATTAAGCAAGATGCGTATTTTAACTCTATAGTTTATTTCTCTATAGTTTAATGAAGGATAAAATAGATAAATTACTATATTATTAAGTATAGGCAAGAAGCTTATAAAGCGTTTACAAGAACATTTTATATAAAGTACGATAAGGAGAGATAAATAAATGAACGAAGAATCAAAAAAAGCATTAGATGCAGCCATTTCACAGATACAGAAACAATTTGGTAAAGGGTCTATCATGAAGCTTGGGGAAGCTACAGATACTAATGTACAAACATTTCCTACAGGTTCATTAAGTTTAGATATTGCCCTTGGTGTAGGTGGGCTTCCTAGAGGTAGAGTAGTAGAAATTTACGGACCAGAATCTTCAGGTAAAACAACAGTTACACTTCATATGATTGCAGAAGTGCAAAAACAAGGAGGCATTGCAGCATTCATTGATGCTGAACATGCATTAGATCCAGCATATGCACAAAAATTAGGGGTAAATATTGACGAATTATATATTTCACAACCAGACAATGGGGAACAAGCTTTAGAAATTGCAGAAACAATGGCACGTTCAGGTGCAATTGATCTTATTATCGTCGATTCTGTAGCAGCACTTGTACCACGTGCAGAGATTGAAGGGGATATGGGAGATTCACATATGGGTCTTCAAGCAAGACTTATGTCACAAGCACTTAGAAAGTTAACAGGTGTTATTAATAAATCTAAATGTACAATCGTATTCATCAACCAGCTTCGTGAAAAAGTTGGGATTATGTTTGGAAGTAATGAAACAACTACAGGTGGACGTGCACTTAAATTCTATGCATCTGTTCGTATGGATGTGCGTAAGATTGAAACACTTAAACAAAGCAATGAATTTATTGGAAGCCGTACACGTGTAAAAATTGTTAAAAATAAAGTGGCACCACCATTTAAACAAGCAGAATTTGATATTATGTATGGTGAAGGGATCTCTAAAGAAGGGGATGTACTTGACCTAGCAGCGGAGATTGATATTGTTAATAAAAGTGGTGCATGGTATTCTTATGGAGATATCCGTTTAGGACAAGGTCGTGAAAATGCTAAAATCTATATTAAAGAGCACCCAGAATTACTTATAGAAATAGAAAACAAAGTAAGAGATCACTATGGTGTAGTAGAGATTAGTGAACAAGGTCAATTCGATGAGGATGAGGAAGAATATACAGATATTGATGATATGAAGGAATAAAATAAAAGATAGGGAATTCCCTATCTTTTATTTTATGTAAAAAAACACAATAAAAGTAAACGGAGATTATGAAGTATACATGGCACAATGCTTGACAGCATTTTTAAAAAGTTATACAATTATGTTGTAATTTGCACATTGATAATTAATGGGAGGTGGTAAAAATCGTTGGTCAAATTTTAACCGTAGTTATAGTAGCAGTAGTAGTAGCAATAATAGCCTTTTCAGGTGGCATTTTTTATAGAAAACGTATAGCGGAGGCACAGATTGGGAGTGCGGAAGAAAGGTCACGTAAAATTATTGAGGACGCTATAAAAAATGGGGAAACAAAAAAGAGAGAATTACTTTTAGAAGCAAAAGAAGAAGAAATTCGTGTAAAAAGTGATTTAGATCAAGAGGTTAAAGAAAGAAGAAGCGAACTTCAACTATCTGAAAGAAGACTTTTACACAAAGAAGAAACATTAGATAAAAAAGCAGTTGCCCTAGAGCAAAAAGAAGAGCAAATGCAAAGAAAACTTGATAAAATTGATAAAACAAAAGATGAAATCGAAGCCCTTGAGCAAAAGCAAATCGAAGAACTTGAAAGAATAGCAGAGCTTACCTTAGCGGAAGCAAAGCAATATTTACTTCAAAAGGTAGAAGAAGAAGTAAAACATGATTCAGCTGTTTTAATCAAAGAGATTGAAGCCAAAACAAAATTAGAAGCTGATAAAAAAGCGAGAGAAATTTTAACAAATGCTATTCAAAAATGTGCAGTAGATCATGTTGTAGATACAACAGTATCTGTTGTACCACTACCTAATGATGAGATGAAAGGTCGTATCATTGGGCGTGAGGGTAGAAATATTCGTACATTAGAGACGCTTACAGGGATTGATCTTATTATTGATGATACACCTGAAGCAGTTATTTTATCTGGATTTGACCCAATTCGCCGTGAAATTGCACGTGTGGCATTGGAAAAACTTATTGTTGACGGCCGAATTCATCCAGCTCGCATAGAAGAGATGGTAGAAAAGGCGAAAAAAGAAGTTGAAATTCTTATTCGTGAAGAAGGTGAATCAGCAACATTTGAAACAGGTGTGCATGGTCTTCATCCAGAGATTATCCGTTTATTAGGTAAGATGAGATTTAGAACAAGCTATGGACAAAATGTTTTAAGACATTCTATTGAAGTTTCTAATTTAGCAGGGCTTATTGCAGGTGAATTAGGGCTTGATGTACGTCTTGCAAAACGTGCAGGATTACTTCATGATATTGGTAAATCTGTAGATTATGAAGTAGAAGGTTCTCATGTAAGCATAGGGGTTAATTTATGTCGTAAATATGGTGAAAATCCAATTGTTATTAATGCAGTTGAGGCGCATCATGGAGATGTAGACCCTGAAACAGCTATCGCAGTTATTGTACAAGCAGCAGATACTATTTCAGCAGCAAGACCAGGTGCACGTCGTGAAACACTAGAAACTTATATTAAACGTTTACAAAAACTTGAAGAGATTGCCACATCATTTAAAGGTGTAGATAAGTCTTATGCAATTCAAGCAGGTCGTGAAGTGAGAATAATGGTTGTTCCTGAAGAAGTAGATGATAATGGTTTATTACTTCTTGCAAGAGATGTAACAAAACAAATTGAAAATGAAATGGAATATCCAGGACAAATAAAAGTAAGCATTATTAGAGAAACAAGAGCAACAGAATATGCTAAATAAAAGGAGGTGCGGTAAGCGCCTCCTTTTATTTTCAGAATACTTACATTGGTTAATTTGTTTTATAAAATGTCATATTTCGAACAAATTTTATTATATATATAAAAATGTTCGATAATCCATTGCCAGTAGACAGTTTTTTTCGTATAATAGAGTTATCATTACCAATTATGAAAGGAAAATAAACATGAGAGATGCTTATAAAAGCCCGTTACAAGGGAGATATGCAAGTAAAGAGATGCTTTATTTATTTTCAGAGGAAAAGAAATTTAAAACTTGGAGAAAGTTATGGGTTACTTTAGCTGAAACTGAAATGGAATTAGGATTAAATATTACACCTGAACAAGTTGAAGAACTTAAAAAATACAGTGAAGATATTAACTATGAAGTGGCAGAAGCATGGGAGAATAAGGTGAGACATGATGTTATGGCACATGTACATGCATATGGGGAACAAGCTACAAAAGCTATGCCAATTATCCATTTAGGTGCGACAAGTTGTTATGTAGGTGATAATACAGATCTTATCATTATGTATGAAGCATTGGAACTTATTCGTAAGAAACTTATTAACGTAATGGATAAATTAGCGAAATTTGCTGATGAATATAAAGATTTACCTACTTTAGGCTTTACACATTTTCAAGCAGCACAGCTTACAACAGTAGGTAAACGTGCAACATTATGGCTTCAGGATTTATGGCTTGATTTAATGGAAGTAGATAAAATATTAGAACACAAACGTTTAAGAGGTGCCAAAGGAACAACAGGGACACAAGCTACCTTCTTAACACTTTTTGAAGGTGATTATGAGAAGGTTAAAAAATTAGATCAAACAATTGCTAAGAAGTTAGGATATGATGAGGTATATCCAGTAACAGGACAAACTTATACAAGAAAGTTTGATTCGTTAGTTCTAAATGTGCTTAGCCAAGTGGCACAATCAGCTTATAAATTTAGTAATGATATCCGTCTTTTACAACATTTAAAAGAAATTGAAGAGCCATTTGAAAAGAATCAAATTGGTTCATCAGCTATGGCTTACAAACGTAATCCAATGCGTACAGAACGTATTTCATCTCTAGCACGTTACGTTATTTGTGATACACTTAATCCAGCAATCACAGCTTCTACACAATGGTTTGAGAGAACATTAGACGATAGTGCAAATAAACGTATTGCTGTTTCGGAGGCATTTTTAGCAGTAGATGCTATTTTAGAAATTTACTTAAACGTTGTATCAGGACTTGTAGTTTATCCAAAAGTTATTCATACACGTATTATGTCGGAGCTACCTTTTATGGCAACAGAGGTTATTTTGATGGAAGGTGTAAAACGCGGTGGCGATCGTCAAGAATTACATGAACGTGTTAGAGTGCTTTCTATGGAAGCCGGTGCACAAGTTAAGGAACAAGGTAAACCAAATGATCTCATTGAACGTATTTTAAAAGATGAGGCGTTTAAAATGACAGAAGAAGAGCTTCATGAAATTTTAAAACCAGAAAACTTTATTGGTTGTGCCCCAATGCAAGTGACTGACTTCTTAAATGAGGTTATTAATCCTATTTTGGAAGCTAATAAAGAATTATTAGGTCTAGATGGTAATGTAAGGGTATAGTTTAAATAGATATTAAAATAAATACTAAAAAGGCAGTGTTGATACGACAAATCATCAACACTGCCTTTTTAGTATTTATTTATCAGTACTCTTTTCTATAGTTTTATCAGAAGACATTACTTCTTTGATGCCTTTAAAGGTACCTAGGAAGTTAACAGCATCTGAAGGGAGTACAAGTTTGCTAGAATCACTTTCTGCAATTTTTTCAAGTGCTTCCATAGAACGAATAGCGAGGACGTTGTCGTCTACTCCTGATTCTTTAATAGCGGCAAATACGGCACGAATACCATCGGCTTTGGCTTGTTGAAGTTTGAGGATGGCAGCAGCTTCCCCTTCTGCTTTTAATACCTCAGCTTGTCGTTGTCCTTCTGCATTACGAATCATAGATTCTTTTTGGGCTTCAGCATGAAGGATAGTAGATTGTTTCTCTCCTTCTGCCATTAAAATAGCCGCTTTCTTTTGACCTTCAGCAGTAAGAACGGATTCACGTCTTTGACGTTCTGCACGCATTTGTTTTTCCATGGCTTCTTGAATATCTTTTGGTGGAAGAATATTTTTTAGCTCTACACGATTAACTTTAATACCCCATTTATCAGTAGCTTCATCTAAGATGATGCGAAGCTTAGAGTTAATGAGATCTCTAGAGGTAAGTGTTTCGTCTAAATCTAATTCACCAATAATATTACGAAGTGTGGTAGCTGTAAGATTTTCAATAGCACTAATGGGATTGGCGATTTCAAAAGTGTAGTACACAGGGTCTGTGATTTTGTAATAAACAACTGTATCAATCTGCATTGTAACGTTATCTTTTGTAATAACAGGTTGAGGAGGGAAGTCGATAACAACTTCACGTAAGTCTACACGTCTATAAATTGTTTCTACAAATGGAATGATGAAGTTAACACCTGTTTCAGCACGGCGGCTAAACTTACCAAGTCGCATGACAATACCTACAGTAGATTGTTTAATAATACGAATTGAACTAAAGGCAATAATGAGTATTAAAATTAAAACAAGTATTAAAAATGGCATGAAAATTCCTCCTTAAATTTGAACATTTGTTACGATTAAACGTACACCTTTTATGTCGCATACTTCGACCAAAGCACCTTTTTCAATGGGGGCATTATTTAGAGAAGTTGCACTCCAGGTTTCACCATCCAGTTTTACTAAACCAGGCTCTAAGTTATTTTTACCAATTGTCTCTATGACAATGCCTTTTTTTCCAATAAGTCCATTGATGTTAGTTTGAATGGAATCTTTGTTTGAAAATCTTTGGGTTATACGTTTGGTTAAAGTGATAAGTAAGATAAAGGAAACAAGTAAAAAAACGATAGTTTGAATGACGAGATTAGATGTTAAAAATGAAGTGAGTAGTGCTGCTATACTTCCTATAGCAAACCATATAATGAAAAAACCATTATAAAGGATTTCTGCAGTGCAAAATATAATGGCTGCAGTGAACCAGATGTACCACATAATTAGGTAGCCTCCTTTCTATAACATAACAAAATAAGCTATGTAAGTCATGAAATGATTATAACATATTTAGTATATAATTAAAAGTTTGTAAACAAGTCTAAAAAGAGTGAGACAAGCATATGTTGTAAGAGGATGAATGAAATGGGGGAGCGCTATGAAGAAAAAATGGGTAAGTTATTTGGTGTTTTTTTGTGCAATTTTAAGTGGTGTGTGCTATTGTATTTACCTGCAAAATAGAGATGTAAATTTTTTTAAAGTAGTTTACAGTCAAATATTAACAATGTATGAACAAGAAATTAGTAAGGAAATTATTTTTAAATTATTTTTAGATTATGTTAAGAAAATATGTATAGTTTTTGCACTGGGTAGCTTTAGCGTGCTTGTGCCATTGGCTTTTTGTGTGATGTTTATAATCGTATTTAGTTATAGTTTTACAACTAGCTGCTTTATAACACTCTATGGTTTGAAAGGGGCACTGGTAGCGTTTTTATTATATGGTATTCAGAGCATCGTGGTAATTTTATCGGGTTTTTATATATTGAATTATAAGTGGCATGATAAGCAGAATGGTGTAAAAGAAAGTGGGAAAAATAATCTTATTTACATAGTGGGAATGATGCTTATGGGGATGGGGATAATGGTAGGATTTGACTTGCTAGGTATTTTGAATTTTGACTTAATCAAGCAGTTGTTATTGTAAAATGCATTTTTTTTACAATAAAGCAGGTTTTCTGTGACTAATTTGTGTTATTTTTGTAAATATTTGTTGCACAAAATGTAAAAAGAAGCTGTCATTATTAGAGACTTATATATCTGAAAATAACTTTTAATGAAATATATGGTAAAAGGTGAGTGGGAAGAGAAAATATAGGAGTATCATAGAGATTTGTTTGTTAATAATTATTGCTTTATTAAAAAGAAAAATATATAATTACAAATATAGCAATTGAGGAAACTTTTTGAATAATGCCAAATTAAGAAAAGGAAAAAATTAGAGAGAAGAGGGGGGAGGATATGGACTTATTTGCTAATATAGACTTAATGAATAGGGCTTTAGATGCGACACTTTTGAAGAAAAGTGTGATTAGTGAGAATATTAGTAATGTGGACACACCGAACTATAAAAGAAAAGATGTGAGTTTTGAAACGATTTTGCAAAAGGAAGTAAATGCCAATAAAAATATCTCGAATCTAGATCTAAATAAAATTGAACCTAAGGTATATGTAGATGAAAAAAGTTCTAGTTATCGAATGGATGGGAATAATGTAGATATAGACGTAGAGATGGCAGAGGAAGCAAAAGTTTATGCTAGATATAATGCACTTATTACGAGGGTAAATGCCCAGCTTAATCGTTTTACGACTGTACTTCAAAATATAAAATAATAAGGGGGAAGCTAAATGGGATTTTTTGGCCCAATGGATACCGCAGCTACGGGTTTGACAGCACAAAGGCTTAGATTAGATGTTATCTCACAAAATATTGCTAATGCGAATACAACAAGAACCGCTGAGGGAGGGCCTTATAAAAGAAAAAGTGTCATTTTTGAGCAGATTGACAATACTACAGGGAGCTTTGCGAGTGTATTAAATAAGAAGGTTCAATCAGGCAATAATGGCGTAAGAGTTGCGCGTATTATTGAAGATGAAAGTGAAGGTGCAATGAGTTATGACCCAACTCATCCAGATGCAGATGAAAATGGTTATGTACATTATCCTAATGTAAATACGGTAGATGAGATGGTTAACATGATTTCTGCTAGTAGGTCATATGAAGCTAATGTAACTTCTTTTAATACAATGAAAGCTATGTTCAATAAAGCCCTAGAAATAGGTAAATAGTAGTAGGAGGAAGAACGATGATATCACAGGTACAACAGCTATCAAGTTTATTCACACAGCAAAGTGCAGCAGCAAAAAAAGTTAATTTATCAGGTGATGCGAGTTTCACACAAAGTCTGGAAGCTGCTAAGAATTTAATAGATGCAAACTTGCAAGCAGAACAAGAAACAAATGAATTAACAATGGATTTTTTAACTGGAGCTAATGATAATATACATAGCTTACTTATTTCACAATCTAAGGCAAGTATTTTATTACAGTACACAATGCAAGTAAGAAATGGCGTATTAGATGCATATAAAGAAATTATGCAACTCTCAGTTTAATACCTGCTTTTAAAAGAAAGAGGTGAATGTATTGCAAGAGACGATAGGACAAATATCAAATCAGGTAACTGAGAAGTGGAATAATTTAAGTAAAAAACAAAAGATTCAAATAGGAGTAGGGGTAGGGCTATTAATTGTAGTCATAGCCATTGCAGTATACTTGACAAGACCACAGATGCGTACATTATATAATGGTCAAATGGATGCTAAGTTTATTGCAGAGACATCACAAGTCTTAGATGATAAAAAAATTACATATAAAGTAATAAATGATGGTACGAATATAGAAGTTAATTCAGACCAGTATAATGCGGCTGTATTAGCATTATCATTAGAGGGTGTTACAGATACTGGATATTCTTTTGAAGATATGATTAGTACAAGCATGTCTACAACAGAGAATGAGTGGAAAGAACGTGTAAATCATCTTACAAAAGAAGAACTTCAAACAACCTTAAAGCAAATTAAAGGTGTTCAGGATGTAACAGTTCAGCTAAATATTCCAGAAGAAAAGAATTCATTTATTCAATCTAAACAAGAAAGTTCAGCAAGTGTATTTTTAACACTTAGTGAGCCATTATCAAGTAAGCAAGCAGAGGGGATTGCTAACTTTATGGCTTATGCAGTAAAGAACTTAGATAAGAAAAATGTGATTATTTTAGACTCAAATGGTAATACCATTTATCAAGGCGGAGAAGAAGCAAGCCTTGCACTCAGTCAACAACAAGAAGTAAAACAGGCTGCAGAAGAAGCCGTTAAAACAAAAATTAATGATTTATTAGGGGAACTTTATAGTGATGTACGTATTAGTCCAAACCTTGTATTAGACTTTGATCACTATGCAGAAAGTAATAAAGAATATACAGCACAAGGCGATGATGGACAACGTGGTGTTATAACACAAGAAAATGTGGCAAGTAGTTCATCTACCACTACAGATGGTGAGGGTGGAGAACCGGGTACAGCTACAAATGGCGGAGATGTAACAAATTATGTACAAGAAGGTACAAGTGGGACAAGCAATAGTAAAGATAATCAAAAAGAGATTACATATGCACCTAATGTAAAAGAAACACAGTATCAAAGGAATATGGGTGATGTAGACTTAGAAAAGTCTTCTGTTGCCGTTAATGTCTTCAGAAATAAAATTTACAGAGAAGAAGAGATTAAAGCAACTTTAGTAGGGACAACTTGGGCAGAGTTTAAAGCGCAAAATGGACAGCAACAAGCCTTTACTGTAGAACAAAGTGTTATTGATGGTGTAAAAGCTGCTACAGGTATTGATAATGTAAGTGTAAATGGTTATGAAATACCAAGATTTATTGATGAAGAGCCATATGAAATTGACTACAAAGATTACTTACCATATGCATTTATATTACTGATTATTATAGGTGCTATTGCAGCTATTATCATGAGATTTAGAAAACATGATGAAGAAGTAGAAGTTGAGCCAGAACTTGAAGTAGAAGAAATGCTGAAGACAGCTAAAGAAGAAGTTGAGCTCGAAGAAATTGAACTTAAAGAAACATTAGAAACAAAACGACAAATTGATAAATTTGTAGATGAAAAACCAGAGGCAGTTGCAAACTTATTACGTAACTGGCTGACTGAAGAAGATTGGGAGTGATCGTTTGACTAAAGAGGAATATACAAGTAAACAAAAGGCAGCTATGCTCCTTATAGCTTTGGGTCCTGAAAAATCATCTAAGGTATTTAAACATTTAAAAGAAGAAGAAATTGAGCAATTAACACTTGAAATTGCCAATATCAAAGCAGTATCTCCTAAGGTGAAAGAGGAGGTACTGCAAGAATTCTATGAAATGTGTCTAGCACAAGATTATATTGCAGAAGGCGGTATTGGCTATGCAAGACAACTTCTAGAGCAAGCCCTAGGTTCAGATAAAGCGGTGGAAGTAATTAATAAGCTTACTGTTTCACTTCAGGTTAGACCTTTCGAGTTTGCTAGAAAGACAGATGCATCGCAACTTGTTAACTTCATACAAAATGAACATCCACAGACAATTGCACTTATCTTATCTTATCTGAAACCAGCACAGGCAGCACTTATTATTCGTTCGTTACCACCCGAGATGCAATCAGATACAGCACGTAGAATTGCATTGATGGATCGCGCGTCACCAGATGTGATTAATCAAATTGAACGTGAGTTTGAAAAACGACTTTCAACACTTGTTTCAGAAGATTATACAACAATCGGTGGCGTGGATTCAATCGTAGAGATTATCAACCAAGTAGACCGTACAACAGAGAAGAATATTATGGAAAACTTAGAAATCGAAGATCCAGAACTTGCAGAAGTTATCAGAAAACGTATGTTTGTATTCGAAGATATTATTACATTGGATCCAAAATCTATTCAACGTGTACTTCGTGAAGTGGACAATCATCAACTTGCAATTGCGCTTAAGGGTGCTGGTGAATCTGTTAAATCTGTTATCATGGAAAATGTTTCAAAACGTCTTGCTGCTATGATTGAAGAGGATCTTGAATATATGGGGCCAAAACGTGTTAAAGAGATTGAAGAAGCACAACAAAATATTGTTAATATTATCCGTAAGTTAGAAGATGCAGGTGAAATCGTTACATCACGTGGAGCAGGAGATGAGGTAATTGTCTAGTATTATAAAGAGTGAACGCATAAGAAATCAAAGTGTCATTAATTTATCTGAAAGGTTCAAAGCGCTTCATATTGAGTATGATAAAGTTGAAGAGGAAGATTTAACTTCTGAAAGTCACATACATAATAATCTAGAAGTGAGTGCCTTATATGACCAAGTATCTTCTAAGGACAATATGGAAGAAGTTTTAGCTACTTCACATCAAAAACGAGAAGAAATACTAAGTGAAGCAAATGAAGCTGCACAAAAGATTGTAGAAGAAGCTAAGTGTAGGGCAGAAGAGATATTATCTGCAGCGCTCACAAAAGCAGAAGAAATAAAAGAGGAAACAAGGGAAAAACAAACTCAGTTACTTTATGAAACACAGGCAAAGTCAGAGAAAATGCTAGAAGAAGTAAATGAGGAAGTTAAAGCACTTAAAAGACAGGCAGAAGAAGAAAAACATGCACTTATAATGAGCAGTGAAGGAGATTTAGTAAATATACTTCAAAAGCTTCTAGGTCATATTATTACTGAAGAAGTTTTTGAGAATACAGATTGGCTTCAATGTTTAGTGCGTAAGATGATACAAGGCTGTCATACAAAAGATGAAATTAAAGTTTGTGTGTCACAAGGTGTATTTGAACAATTAACAGAAGATCAGAAAAAAGAAATACAAGCGTTAGGCGAGCATATTACAATTGAAGTAAGAAATACACTGAATGAAACAACCTGTGTTGTGGAGACGAAATTAGGTAATATTTCTTATGATGTAGTGAAGGGTCTAGAACGTGTGATTTCAGAAATAAAAACTTTAGAGAAATTATCATAGGAGTCAATATGATCGATTTAAACAAATACGAAAATATCATAAATCATCAGTTATGGACTTATACAGGCGAGGTAACTAAAGTTGTTGGAATGGGAATTGAATCATTAGGGCCTATGGCTAATATTGGAGATATTTGCTATATTTCCACACGAAAAGGTGATAGAGAGATTAAAGCAGAGGTAATTGGTTTTAAAGATGAAAATCTATTACTTATGCCCCTAGGACAACTGGAAGGTATCGGACCTGGATGTAAAGTAAAAGCTTATGGTGATAAGTTAAATGTTCAAGTAGGTGAAAACCTTTTAGGTCAGGTGGTTGATTGGCAAGCAAAACCTATCGATGGAAGTGAGGTCTATTGTCCCGATACGGTACCGATTGACAATGAAGCACCTAATCCGCTTACAAGAGAGAGAATACATGAGCCTATTTCATTAGGAATACGTGCTATTGATGGCATGTTAACTGTAGGAAAGGGACAAAGAATTGGAATTTTTGCAGGAAGTGGTGTTGGTAAAAGTACCTTAATGGGTATGATTGCAAGAAATGCTTTGTCTGATATTAATATTATTGCACTTATAGGTGAGCGTGGTAGAGAGGTAAGAGAGTTCATTGAAAAGGACTTAAAAGCAGAAGGGCTTAAGCGTTCAATCGTAGTCGTAGCCACATCTGACCAGCCAGCACTTATGAGGCTAAAAGCAGCAATGACAGCAACTGCCTTGGCAGAATACTTTAGAGATCAAGGCAAAAATGTTCTTTTAATGATGGATTCGTTAACGAGATTTTCAATGGCACAACGTGAAATAGGGCTTGCGGTAGGTGAACCACCTGTTTCTAGAGGATATACGCCATCTGTGTTTGCAGCCTTGCCAAAGCTTTTAGAAAGGGCTGGTAACTCAGATAAGGGTAGTATTACAGGCATGTATACAGTTTTAGTAGATGGGGATGACTTCAATGAACCTATTACAGATACAGCTAGGGGTATTTTAGATGGACATATTGTACTATCTAGAAAGCTGGCAAACAAAGGTCATTATCCAGCTATCGATGTACTTGCAAGTATATCAAGGGTTATGAGTGACATTGTAACTGATGAGCACAAAGCTTTTGCAAGAGAAATTAAAAAACAAATGGCTGTTTATAAAGAATCTGAAGATCTTATTAATGTAGGCGCGTACAATCGCGGTAGTAGCCAGGAGATTGATGAAGCAATAGATAAGATTGGACCAATTAATAATTTCTTACAACAACCAACTCATGAAAAGGTAAGTTTTGAAACAACTTATGAGCTTATGGCACAAATAACAAAGTAAGGTGAGGGAATGTTTAAGTTTGAATTACAACCAGTCTTAGCACTTAAAGAAAAATTAGAGGACAATAAAAAAAGAGAATTAGGGCTTGCAAATACAAAGCATGAACAGCTTGTAGATGAAAGAAGTACATTAATGATATTACATAATGAAGCCTATAATGAAATCAGAAGGCAATGTGATGGCGGTCTTAATATTAGCAACCTAAAACAATTCAATTATTATACGGCGCGTCTTAATAAACAAATTGAGAAAAAGGAACTTGAAATTGTTAAAGCCAAGAAGGTAGTGAATGAAAAAAGAAATGAATTACTGGAAGCTGTAAAGCAAAGAAAGATTTTAGAAAATCTAAAAGAAATCAAGCTTGAGCAATTTAAAGGTGAAGAAATCAAAGCACAAAATCAAATTGTAGATGAAATTGTAAGTTACAAATATGGCGCTGTGAAAAGGAGTGAACAGTAGGCATGGCAAAGGCAGTAGCAACAACTGAAAAAATAGATGAAAAAGCTCCTTACACTAAACCTGAAAAGCCTAAGAAGAAAAAAGGTTTAATAATAGTTTTAGTTATCATTCTTTTAGTAGGGGTTGTAGGTTTTATTTTTAGAAAGCCAATAGGGACGATTTTAAAAGATGTACCTATTATAGGTAGCTTGTTTAAAGAGGAAGAAGTAAAGGTTCCATACAATGAACTTGAAAGTAGATTGGCAACTAGTGAACTAGAAGCAACAAGCTTAAGAGGAAAAGTGGAAAGCTATGAGGCTGAAATTAAAGCTTTAGAAGAAAAAATAGAGACGCTTAAACAGTATGAAACAAATTACAACAGCTTCTTAGAACAAAAAAAGGCATGGGATGAAAGAATTGCTGAAACGAATACTGATTTATTTATTCAGCAGTTTGAACAAATTTATCCAGATACAGCCGAAGAGATTTATAGTGAGCTCAAAGGACAAAGTATTATGTCAAAAGAACAAAAAGCTTATGCAAATACTATCGGTCAAATGGATGCGGAACAAGCAGCCAAAGCTATGGAAATTTTATTAACTACAGATCCAGAACTAATCCAAATGATTTTTGAAAATATGGGGCAAGAACAAAGAGCAGCAATTTTAGATAATATGACTTCACAGGGTGCTGCGCAAACGATGAAACTTATATCACCAGATATAAATATTGTGAGTGAGTAGGAGGTGTAAAATGGGTAGTATTAATTTGGGCAATTTATTAATGAATATGCATACCAGTGCTGTAACAAATAAGACAACAACAGGCCAGACAAATGATACTTCCAATGTAGGTGGCTTTAATAAGGCGCTAGATAATGCAAAGCAGACAAATATAGCAAAAAACTTAGATAAAAAGCCATCAACTATAAATGAGGTAAAAGTAACGCCTAAAAAAGTAACTAAATCTAATCCGTTACAAAGTGTAGAATTAGAAGAGGAAGAAGTTATAAAAAAAGAAGTTACGGATGCTATTTTAAGTCTAATAAGTACGCAGCTTCAAGTACCAGTTGAAGAGTTGACAGCCACGTTAGAAGAGGTAGGCTTATCACCTATAGATCTTTTAGAAGAAGATAATTTTTCACAGTTTATCACAGCTTTTTATGGGGAAAGTGCAACAGAAGATTTACTGATGGAAAATAGTGAGATAAAAGACATTAGCAAGCTATTTACTAAAATTCAAGAAGTAAGTAATCAAATTGTAGGAGATGAAGTTCATAAAGTAATTGAGCAAACTACAGTGGATGACGAGCTTTTAAATGTACAAACAGTTGTAGCAGAAAAAATACCTACAACGCAGCAAGTAGAAGTAAGTAGCCTAGAAGAAGTCGTGAGTAGTACAGTAATGCCGAAGGAAGAAAAGACAGTACAGACTAAAGAATTAACAAGTACGCAGCCTCAAGTAGTGCAGACATTTCCAATCGAGCATTTAGGACTTACTGTACCGGTAGAAGCTTTTGAAACAACTATTAGTTTAACAAATGATCAGGTGAGTCAAAATATGGGCGGTGTTCATGTAAATCCTGATTTAAATATAGCTTCACAAATAGTAGATCATATCGAAGTAACGAAGCTTGAACAAATGCAAGAAATAAAAATGCAACTTTCTCCTAAAGAATTAGGACAACTTACAATTAAGTTAGTTGAGAAGAATGGTGTATTTGTTGCAGAGATTAAAGTGGAAAGTGAAAAAACTAAAGACTTTATTTTAAATGAAATTGAGACGCTTAAAGATAGTCTTAATGAGCAAGGCATTAATATCAGTAATGTTCAAGTAGATGTGAAACAAAATGATGGTAGTATGCAAATGCAACAACAAAAACAAAAGAGCTCAAAACGTATACAAGAAATTATTGCAAAGCATCTTCAAGAATTAGAAGAGGAAGAAGCCCAAATGCAAGAGGTAAGTCCACTTGATATAGGTGAGAGTGAAGTTGATTATATGATTTAAGGAGGAAGCTATGAGTACAGTTAATTCAGTCGTTTCATCAGATAGTGATTACCTAAAAGTACAAGATGCAGTAAAATCACAAAGTGAATTGGATAAAGATGCTTTTATCAACTTATTGGTGACACAGATGAAATATCAAGATCCACTTGAACCAATGGATAACTCAGAAATGTTAGCACAGCTTGCACAGTTTACTGCGTTAGAGCAAATGCTTAATGTGGCGCAAACAGGTCAAAAGCAACTTGCAAATAGTATGATTGGTAAATATGTAGAGTATCAATATACAGATAGCAGTACAGGCCAAACAAGCTATTTAGTTGGCAAAGTAGATTATGTAACAATTACAGGTGATACACCTAAACTGGGTATTGGTAATGTAGAAGTTACATTAGATGAAGTTTATCAAGTGGTGGATAGCAGCAATATCCAAACAAATACAACAGCCTTTGAGCTTATCAATAAAACCGTTCAAGCTACAATGAAAGAAAAGAATGCAGAAGGTAAAGAAGAAAGCGTTATTATCGAAGGTGAAGTATTAGGTATTCAAATGGAAGATGGTAATCCATACATTATTATTGGAACAGGCAAGGAAAAAGTTACAATTGACTTCAAAGATGTTCAAAATATAGTTGAAAAGCCAAGTATTATAGGTAAGAAGGTTACAGCGACATACACTAATAGTGAGGGTGAAAAAGTAACTGTAGAAGGCAAGGCTGAATACATCAAGATTAAGAGCAGTGGTACATATGTTTATGTAGATGGTAAGTTTGTTAACTTTGATGATATTCAAACAGTAGAATAATGAAATGAAAAAATAGAGTTTTTAGAGGAGGTAGATTGATTATGATGAGATCAATGTTTTCTGGTGTATCTGGGCTTAAGGTACATCAAACTAGAATGGATGTTATTGGTAATAATATCGCTAATGTAAATACGGTAGGGTATAAATCACAACGTGTAACTTTTAGTGATGTGTTTTCACAAACACTTCAAGGTGCCAGTTCAGCAAGCGAAGATACAGGACGTGGTGGGCTTAACCCTATGCAAGTAGGTCTTGGTGTAAATGTTTCATCAATCGACATGCTTATGACACAAGGTGCTGCACAAAGAACAGATAACCCATTTGACCTTATGATTAATGGTGATGGATTTATCGTTGTAGGTGATGCGGAAGGTACTTACTTCACACGTGCTGGTGCATTAAGACAAGATGATGAAGGGAATTTAATTATTTCGAATGGTATGAAAGTACAAGGTTGGCCATCTGTATATGATGATACAACAAATCAGTATGTTATTTCCCAACAAGAAGTACAACCAATTAACTTAGCAGATCCAACTATTAAAAGTTCAACACCAACTATGACAACTAAAACACAACTAGCAGGAAATCTTTGTAATACAGATACAGGAGCATATACAACACAAATGAGTTTTTATGATAGTGTAGGAAATGCCTATAAACTTCAATTAAGTTTTGAAAGAGTTGCAAAGGCTGGCACTGACCCAGTTGAATATGAACCAAATCAGTGGACTGTCAAACCAGGCACAACCATTAGTGATGCAGCAGGTAATGAAATATCAGTTCCTGGTATTTCTGTTACACCAGATAGTTTAACATTTACTTCAAATGGTACATTAAATACTACGGATAAAAATTTAAAAATTAGTTTCGGTGGAGGAACTGGGACAGCAACAGGAACAACAACACTTTCAACTGGTTCAGTAATTAGTGATTTAGATGTAGATATTACGGGTCTTACACAATATGCTACAAAGTCAGATATTGACCCTAAGACATTAAATGGTAATACAGCAGGAACACTTACAGGCTATAGCATTGGTGCTGATGGAATTATTACAGCGAGTTATGATAATGGGGATAAACGTCCTATTGCGCAAGTAGTCGTTGCAGAGTTTGATAATCCAGCTGGTCTTGAAAAAGTAGGAGATAATCTTTACAGTGCCACAACTAACTCAGGGGATTTCGATGGTATTGGTAAAGCTGGCGTATTTAATACAGGTGTTCTAGAGATGTCTAACGTAGACCTTTCAAGTGAATTTACAGATATGATTATTACACAAAGAGGATTCCAAGCTAACTCTCGTATTATTTCTGTATCAGATGAAATGTTACAAGAGCTAACTAATCTTAAGTAGTTAGGAGAGGACTATGATTACACTTACTAAGTTAAATACACAAGGTTTTGCGCTTAACTCAGATTTAATCGAAACGATAGAAGAAACACCTGATACCGTGCTTACCATGACCAATGGCAATAAATATGTGGTAAAAGAAACAACTCAGGAGGTAATAGACAAAATCATAGCATATAAAAGAAAAACATTACTTCCAGTAGAAAGTTAGGAGTGGGAAGATGGATATTTCAACAATAGTAGGGTTAGTAGTAGGGGCAGCCTGCATGGTATTCGGTATCATGCAGACTGGGGCGAGCCTTATGGGCTTCGTAGATCCAGGTTCCATCTTAATTGTAATCGGTGGAACAATTGCGGGGATGCTTATTTCTACTCCCTTACAAAAGTTTTTAGAGTCACTAAAAACAATTAAACATGTATTTTCAAGTAAAGAAACAGATCCAACAGCGGTCATTCAAAAAATTAATGAACTTGCTTTTGCAGCAAGAAAAGAAGGGTTACTTGCCCTTGAAGAGATTGCACAAAATATGGATGACCAATTCTTGCAAAAAGGAATTATGCTGATTGTAGATGGTACAGATGCAGAGCTTCTTCGTAGCATTCTAGAAACAGAGATTGCCTTTATTGAAACAAGACATAAGGAACATCAAAAGTTTTGGGAAGGTATTGCTGAAGCTGGTCCTGGTTGGGGGATGATTGGGACGCTTATCGGGCTTATCGGTATGTTAGGAGACTTAGATGACCCAACAACGATTGGACCTAAAATGGGGGTTGCCCTTATTACAACCTTATATGGTTCCATGTTGGCAAACTATATAGCAGGACCTGTTGCAAATAAGCTTAAAGTAAGAAGTGCAGAAGAAGTTTTACATAAGCAAGTTATGATTGAAGGATTGCTTTCAATACAAGCTGGAGAAAATCCACGTGTTATTGAGGAAAAATTAAAGGCCTTTTTATCACCAGCAAGTCGCGGTACAATCGGTCAAGAAGCTAATAATGAAGAGTAAGGTGGTGAACCTAGATGAAAAAGAAAGAAGATGAACCTAAAAAAGGTGCACCAGCCTATATGAATACATATGGTGATATGATGACCTTGCTCCTCACCTTTTTCGTATTACTTTTTTCAATGTCTACAATAGATGCTGCAAAGTTCAAAGCAGTTATTGCTTCATTTGATGGTTCTATAGGGATATTAGACGGGGCAGATACAATTAATGAAAATGCTAATATATTAGGAAATGGTGTGAGTCAATTTCCAGCACCTAAAAGTAATTTAGATTTACAGCAAGCTGCTCAGCTTAATGAAGCGCTTATCAAACTTCAGAAGGAATTACAAGAGTATACAAGTAAAGAAAAGATTGATGATCAGCTTGTAATTGAAAAAGATGGCGATGAAATTATTATTCGTTTTGCAGAAACACTTCTTTTTGAAAGTGGAAAGGCAGAAATTAAAGCAGGTGCTATACCTACATTAGATGCACTTTCACCTAAACTTAAGGAATGTGTCGGCCAGGGGTATACACTACGATTTGAAGGACATACAGATAATAGACCTATTCATACAGCGCAGTTCCCAAGTAACTTTGAGCTATCTGGTGCAAGGGCAGCAGCGGTGGCAAGGTTCTATATAGAAGAGATGGGATTTGATCCAACAAAGCTTTCAATAGAAGGCATGTCAGAATACCATCCAATTGCTGATAACAGCACAGAAGAAGGCAGAAGTAAAAACAGACGTGTAGAGATTAAAATTGGCAAATCATTGACAGCACAGTAGAAAGGCGTGGACGTACTTGGAAAATAAGTTTAAGTTATTTGTTATCATTGGGTTTGTGGTTTTAGGGTTAGCAGTAGCAGGAAGTACATTCTTTATCCTAACTCAGCTTAAGAAAACACCAGCACAAGTAACAGAGACAACAAAAGTAGAGATTAAAAAAACAGATTTAGCAAAAATTGAATTAGAAGAAGCAATCACAAGCAATGTATATGAAGAAGGCAGTGTACAACATATCGCTAGAATACATGTAAGTTTAGGGGTGGATCAATCTTCTAAAAAAGAATATGAGGCCTTTACAACTCTTTATAGTGAAAATATAGCACTTATAAGAAATGAAATTATACAAGTAATAAGAGAACAAACTTATAGTATGATGTCTAAGGCAGATGCACAGACGAAACTTGGTAGTGAAATTGTAAATAGACTTAATAAGCTTCTAGATACAGAACTTATTAAAGAAGTATATTTCAAAGATTTCTTTGTACAGTAGATAAGATTTTACATTTATAAACTTTAATTATTTATTATATTGTAATGATATGAAAACATTAAGAGAAACGGCTTTGTAAGATGGATAATTCAATTTTAGAGTTTGTTTCTCTATAATTTAAGTTTATTGCATGAAAATAAGTGCAATAAAACACAAGACAAAAGGAGGTGACAAAACGTGGGTGAAGTATTGTCACAAAGCGAAATAGATGAGCTATTCAAAGCACTCAACACAGGAGAGCTTAGTGTAAATGAGATTCAAGAAGCTAATGAGCAAAAAGGTGTAAAAGTATATGATTTCGCCAGACCTTCAAAATTCTCGAAAGAGCAGCTTAGAACATTAGAAATCATATTTGAAAGTTATGCAAGATTAGTTTCAACTTATTTATCAGGACATTTAAGAACGCTTGTATCAGTCGAAGTAATGAATTCAGAAGCTGTTACGTATTCGGAATTCTCGAATGCCTTAATCAACCCCGTTATTTTAGCAATTGCAGATTTTAAACCGCTGAAAGGTTCAATTTTATTAGAACTTACTCCGAATATGGGATATGCAATTATTGATCGTGTTTTAGGAGGAAGTGGTGTAGGGCTTGAGAAGATTAGAGAATTTACAGATATTGAACGTGTTATTTTAGAAAAGATATTCGTTCAATTTGTGCAATTATTAAGAGAACCTTGGAAAAATGTGGTTGATCTTGAGCCAATGCTAGAGAAGATTGAAACAAACTCTCAAGTCGTGCAAATTATATCACCTAATGAAATCATTGCCCTTGTGACACTTAATATAAAAATAGGGAATGTAGCTGGTATGATGAATATATGTATTCCACATTTAGTGATTGAATCTATTATGGACAAGCTAAACACAAAGTATTGGTTTACACAAAAGGAACAAGAACTTGGGCCTTCATATGAAGAATATATTCAGCGAATGATTGAGAAGAGTAAAGTTCCAGTAAGAGCTGTACTAGGTAAAACACATATTACGGTCAGGGAGTTTCTTGAACTTAAGTGTGCAGACATTGTGAAATTAGATAAGGATATTGATTCAGATCTTGATGTTTATGTAGGCAACATATTAAAGTTCTCAGGTACACCAGGAGAATATAAAAACAAAGTAGCAATAAAAATTAATGAGGTAATACAGAGGGAGGATGAGTAATGGTAGCCGAAATGCTTTCCCAAGAGGAGATTAATGCATTATTAGGAAATATCGATTCAGATAGTAGTACTTCTGATGATAATGCAGACAATGAACAAATGAATCTTCAAAATGAAGAAACACTAAGCCCAGAAGAAATAGATGCTTTAGGGGAAATCGGAAACATCAGTATGGGAACAGCTGCAACAACACTGTTCACTTTATTAAATCATAAAGTCATGATTACGACACCTAAAGTAGAAGTAATGAGTTGGGACGACTTTATGAGCACATTAACAAGCGATTTAACAGCTGTCTCAGTAGATTATACTGAAGGGTTCATAGGGTCAAATTTAATGATCTTAAAAGACAACGATGTTAAGGTGATTGCAGACTTAATGATGGGAGGAACTGGTGCTTATGTAGAAGGACCAGTAACAGACTTACATTTAAGTGCCATTGCAGAATCTATGAATCAAATGATTGGTTCATCTTCTACATCTATGGCGCAAATCTTTAATAAAAAGATTGATATTAGTCCACCACAAGCTGTTCAAAAAGGAACTAATTTAGAAAGTATATTTGGTCCTAAAGGTAATGTAGTAAAGGTATCATTTAGGCTTCAAATAGAAGAAAATATTATTGATAGTGAACTTATGCAAATTCATCCAATTGGTTTTGCTAAAAGTTTAATTGCAGGTTTGTTAGAGGAAGAGGAAACAAGTGGTGCACCAATTAAGCATCCAGAGCCAGTAGTAGAACAACCAGTGAGTACACCACAGCCACAAATGCAAGCGCCAACACAGGCAACATATCAGCCAAAAATGGAGGTACCACCACAAATGCAAACTGCACCTATGCAAAGCGGCCCAAGTTATTATGGGGAAACAGCAATGAAAGCAGATGTAGATGTTCAAACACCACAGTTCCAAACCTTTGATACACGTCAAAAGGTTTATCCAAAAGAAAATATGGATCTCTTAATGGATGTTTCTTTAGAGGTATCTGTAGAACTTGGACGTACTACACGTAAGATTAAAGAAATACTTGAGTTTGGACCAGGCAGTATTATTGAACTTTCACGTTTAGTGGGAGAACCAGTAGATGTATTAGTTAATGGCAAGTTTGTAGCAAATGGCGAAGTTGTTGTAATTGATGAGAATTTTGGAATTCGTATTACAGACATTATTAATCCAGAACAAAGAATTTAAGGAGAGGTGTATAGATTATGGCAAAAAAAGTATTAATAGTTGATGATGCAGCATTCATGCGTATGATGATTAAAGATATTTTAAGTAAAAATGGCTATGAAGTAGCAGGTGAAGCAGAAAATGGTTTAAAAGCTGTTGATAAGTATAAGGAGTTAACACCAGATCTCGTGCTTATGGATATTACAATGCCAGAGATGAATGGTATTGATGCTGTTAAAGCTATCAAAGGTTTTGATCCAGGTGCTAAAATTGTAATGTGTTCAGCAATGGGACAACAAGCGATGGTTATTGAATCAATTCAAGCAGGTGCAAGAGACTTTATTGTTAAACCTTTCCAAGCAGACCGTGTACTTGAAGCTGTTAGAAAAGTAGTAGGATAAACAGTAAGATAATAAAATGCATATTTATACAGTGTAAAAATTCACCTGAATATAACGTATATTTATGCATGCAATGTGTATTAGTGGTATGTCCTTGGGCTACCACTAATACTTGTATATACGTAAATATAAATAAAATGGTGATGAAGATTATCTAGAATGGAGGTTAAGATGACAAAAGATATATTCGACATTATATTATTACTTATCGTTTTTGCAGGTATTTTAGCCCTTACATATTATGTGACACAAAAAATGGCGATGATGAGTAAAAAAATGCACTTTAATAAAAATATGGAAATAGTCGAAGTTCTTCAAGTAGGTGGAGCTAACTATATTTATATTATTAAAGTAGGAAATGCCTATCATCTTTTTGCAGGTGGACAAAAACAAGGTCTAAACTATTGCAGACAAATTGATGAAAAAGAACTTCAGTTTAAAGAAGTAGCCTCTGTGTCTTTTGCAGAACAACTTAGCCATTTTGTGAAAGGTAAAAAGGTGGAAGCCCATGACGAAGAATAAGATAAAGAATATAATACTTGTTTGTAGCCTTGTCTTAGGATGCTTTGTAATTTTAAGCCCTAATGTAATGGCCACAAGTATTACATTTCCAAGTATAACAATTGGTGGTGAAAATGCAAGTGATGTGCAATCAACAAGCAGTGCATTGCAAATGGTATTTGTACTTACTATTTTAGCTTTAGCACCATCTATTTTAATTATGATGACATCATTTCTTAGGATTATTATTTCATTACATTTTCTAAGATCGGCTATTGGAACGACAACAATGCCACCAAATCAAATTTTAGTAGGGCTTGCTCTATTTTTAACATTCTTTGTAATGAGCCCTATTTTTTCAAATATAAAAACCAATGCCATTGATCCATATCAGAATCATGAGATTACGCAGGAGCAAGCGATTGAAAGAGGGGTAGAACCTTTAAAAGAATTTATGCTGGCTCAAGTACGTGATGAAGATATTAAATTGTTTATGGATTTATCAGGAAGAGAACCTATAACGGATAGTAGTCAAATATTAAAAGAAATACCTCTACATGTATTAGTACCAGCGTTTATTATTAGTGAGTTACGTGCTGGATTTATCATAGGATTTTTAATCTATTTACCTTTCATTGTAATAGATATGGTGGTCTCATCAACACTTATGTCCATGGGGATGATGATGTTACCACCAGCTATGATTTCATTGCCATTTAAGGTATTATTATTTATTTTAGTCGATGGTTGGAATTTAATCATAGGTCAGATTTTAAAAACATTTACTTAGGAGGATACTATGGAACAACTTGTCTTAGACATTATGCGTGAGACGATGCTGATGATTATTAAGGCATCACTCCCACTATTATTAACAGGTTTATTAATTGGTCTTATTATCAGTATCTTTCAAACAGCAACCTCAATTCAAGAACAAACATTATCTTTTGTGCCTAAAATAATAGGTGTATTCTTAGCTCTTATTTTATTTGGTCCATGGATTATGAATATTTTAGAGACATATACAATTAGGATGTTTAGTCTCTTTAGTACATTATTATAAGGAATGATGGCATGGAAGAATTAATGTATTTATATACGCATATCGATGTGTTTTTATTAATATTTTGTCGCATTGTATGTGCCATTGCTTTTTTACCCATTATAAATGAAACTAAAGTACCACTTAAGGCGATTAGTGGGGTTGCATTATGTTTATCACTTATTACAGCACTAACGATAGGAGAGATAAGCATTACATACAATGAGACGCTTTTAGGATTTACATTAGCAGTTATAAAGGAAGCTGTTGTAGGACTTATAATAGGGTTTTCATTTCGTATATACTTTCAGATTTACAGTTTTGTAGGGAGTTTATGGAGCACACAAGGCGGTTTAAGTATGAGTACGATTATGGATCCCACAAGTAGTGCACAGGTACCTACTATAGGAAAGCTTTATCAATTAGCATTTGCAGTACTTTTTATAACAAGTGGTGGTTATCATTGGTTTATTCAAATGGTAGTAGAGTCATTCCATGTGATTCCTATTAATAAAGCAGTTTTTAGTGAAAGTATTACCCCTACTATAATAGATGCGGTTGGCGAGTATTTTATAATAGGTTTCAAACTTGCAATTCCAATCTTAAGTATTCTTGTAATTATTGACTGTGGTCTTGGTATATTGGCTAGAACAGTACCACAAATGAATATGTTTGTCATTGGTATTCCACTTAAAATGTTAGTGTTATTTATACTAATTATATTAACACTTAATTTAATACCGACATTTAATACAATGATTACAGATGGATTAACGAATACAATTATGAATTTAATACAAGGAATGATGCCACAGTGAATAAGCAATTAATTACTTTAGATCTTCAGTTTTTCTCGGCAGAAAGTGAAGGTAGAACAGAGAAGGCCACCAGTAAAAAGCGTGAAGACTCTAGAAAAAAGGGACAAGTCGCTAAAAGTAATGATTTAAATACAGCAGTTATCATAGTGGGGTTTTGCGGTGCAATGACCGTGTTAGGGAGCTATATGTTAAACCAAATTACAAGATATATAAAGTATAGCTTTCTACATTTAGGAGATAATGTTCAGATTCAGAATGAAAGTTACTTACTTCTTAATATTGGAGAAGGCATTAAGTCGCTTTTAATTATATGTGTACCGCTATGGCTTATTTTAGGATTTGTCGCTTTTATCATTAGTTATATTCAAGTAGGATTTAAAGTAACTTGGGAACCTATGCAGCCTAAGTTTTCAAAAATGAACCCTATGAATGGCTTTAAGAGAATGTTTTCTAAGGATATGATTGTGAACTTACTTATTTCAACAGCTAAGGTAAGTGTGTTGGGAACTGTTGTTTATAAGATGATTATTGCTAAGGTACCTTTATTTTTAAAGTTTTATGATATGAGTATTCCACAGATTTTTAAGAATATAGGGGGTACTATTTTAAATATTGGTTTCTTTGTGGGGGGAGCATTCTTAATCCTAGCAGTACTTGATTATGTTTATCAGCGTTACAAGCATGAAGATAGCATTAAAATGACAAAGCAGGAGATTAAAGAGGAATATAAAAATGCTGAAGGGGACCCACAAATTAAAGGTAAGATTAGACAAAAGATGCGAGAAGGTTCTATGAGACGTATGATGCAAGCTGTACCAGATGCAGATGTTATCATTACTAACCCAACGCATTTTGCAGTAGCCATAAAATATGATCCTGAAAAAGGAAGTGCACCAGTAGTTGTTGCAAAAGGTGTAGATTATGTGGCACAAAAAATTAAAGAAAAAGCAAAAGAGTGTAATATACAGATTGTAGAAAATAGACCACTAGCCAGGTCGCTCTATTACACTGTTGATTTAGATAGAGAGATTCCACCAGAATTATATGGGGCAGTAGCAGAAGTTTTGGCCTTTGTATATAATTTGGAAAACAAACATAAAAAATAGGAGGGGTTAAAGTGAAATTTAAAGCGGGAGATGCAATACTAGGGTTATTTGTTATTGCTATCATATTTTTAATTATTATTCCATTGCCGGATGCCGTATTAAGTTTGCTACTTATTTTAAATATTTCTATAGCAGCTATGATATTATTGAGTGCACTTTTTTCAAAAGAACCTCTTGATCTATCATTATTTCCAACGTTGTTACTTTTAACGACACTTTTTAGATTAGGCTTAAATATTTCAAGTACAAGGCTTATTTTACAAGATGGTTATGCAGGAGAAGTTGTACAGACCTTTGGAGAATTCGTTGCAGGCGGAGAATTAGTCATTGGGATTATTATCTTCGTTATTATTACAATTGTAAATATGCAGGTTATCACAAAAGGCTCAGAGCGTGTTGCTGAAGTAACAGCACGTTTTACATTAGATGCGATGCCTGGTAAACAAATGGCGATTGATGCGGACTTAAATACAGGTTTTATTGATGAAGCAGAAGCTAAAAAAAGGCGAAAAAAGATTCAAGATGAAGCGGCGTTTTTTGGTTCCATGGATGGTGCATCTAAATTCGTAAAGAATGATGCTGTGGTTGGTATTTTTATTACACTTATTAATATTGTAGGTGGTATTGTCATAGGTGTCGTTATGAAGGACATGGAGTTTGGAGAAGCACTTCAAAAATATACAGTTATGACTGTTGGGGACGGTCTTGTTAGTGCAATTCCATCCCTACTTATTTCTATTGCAACAGGTATCTTAGTAACGAAAACAGCTTCAGAAGATAGTATGAGTAATGTTATTTTAGGACAAGTTGCTTATTCACCAGTTGTACTTTATGTTGTAGGTGTTGTTTTAATTATCTTTGGTGTATTTACACCAATGGGGCCACTTACTACGTTGCCGATGGCAGCTGTCTGGTTCTTCTTAGCGTATCGCATCGGTAAGATGAAACAAGTACAAGCTGTAGAGGATGAAATTGCTTCAGAAGATGAAGAAGTCGGGGAAATTCGTAAACCAGAAAATGTTATTTCTTTATTACAGGTAGACCCGATTGAATTAGAGTTTGGTTATGGTATGATTCCGCTGGCTGATGTAAATCAAGGTGGAGACTTATTGGATCGTGTTGTTATGATTAGAAGACAAATTGCGCTAGAATTAGGAACGATTGTACCAATTGTGCGCTTAAGAGATAATATTCAGCTGCAACCTAATGCTTATAGTATTAAGATAAAAGGTATTGAAGTGGCAAAAGGTGAAATCTTATTTGACCATTATATGGCTATGAATCCAGGCTATGTAGAAGAAGAAATTGATGGTATTGCTACAACAGAACCAGCTTTCGGCTTACCAGCATTATGGATTACAGAAGCACAAAGAGAAAAAGCTGAGATGAGAGGTTACACAGTAGTTGACTGTCCATCTATTGTGGCGACCCATTTGACAGAAGTAATCAAGCGCTATTTACATGAACTTTTAAGTAGACAAGATGTTCAAACATTAATAAATAATGTAAATGAAACACATCCTACACTGATTAGTGAGTTAACACCAAAGCTTTTAAGTATAGGGGATATTCAAAAGGTACTTGCAAACCTTTTACAAGAAGGTGTATCTATAAGAGACCTTGTGACAATCTGTGAAGTACTTGCAGATTATGCTACATCTATTAAAGATACGGATGTGCTTACGGAATATGTAAGACAAGGATTATCTCGTGCCATTTCTAAACGCATATTTAATTCGGGTACAAATCAAGTGATTACATTAGACCCAGCCATAGAGCAGCAAATTATGGAGCATGTACAACATACAGAGCAAGGTGCTTACATTGCACTTGATCCAAAGACAATTCAAATGATAATTAATGCATTAAAGAAAGAAATTAATAAATTAACATCAATTGGACTTCAACCTATTATTTTAACTTCACCAATTGTACGAATTTACTTTAAGCAACTAACGGCGCAGTATATACCAGATTTAATTGTTATTTCTTACAATGAAGTAGAACAAAATGTAGAAGTTCAATCAATAGGAATGGTGAGCATTGCATGAGAATACTAAAGATTAAGGGTAAAGATGAAAAGGTTATTTTAAGTCAAATTGAAAAGCAGTACGGAGATAAGGCAGTTGTACTAAGCACACAAAAAGAAGCAGTAGGACGCTTTAAATTTTTTAAACAAGCTAAAACAGTTGTAACAATTGCTGTAAAAGATGAAAATGATGAGGCAACTGATAGTATACATGATGTGATGCAAGAAGCTATGCCAATTGTACTCAAGAAAGAAGAGGAAGCTTCAACAGCTAAGATGCTATCAAGTTTAAATGAACAAATAAAAAATATGGAAGTAACTTTAAAGTATATGCAACAAAATGCAAATGCCAACAGTACAAATAATATAGACCCACTAAGTAGTCATAAGAATGAGCTTCTCACTATATTAGAAGACAAGTTCTTAAGTATAGGGATTAAAAAGCCTCTATGTGATGGGATTTTATCAGCAGTGGAAGATGAAGCTGATGTTGAAAACGTTGTACGCCTATTATATACAAAGATAGAGGAGCTATTAGGTGAGCATGAGGTAAAAGAAGAATTACCACAAACAGTATTTTTTATTGGTTCTACAGGTGTTGGAAAAACAACTACCATTGCAAAGCTTACAGCTAAGTATGTGCTAGAGAAAAAGAAGAAGGTGGTACTTTTTACATCGGATACATATCGTATAGCCGCGATTGAACAGCTTAAAACTTATGCAGATATTCTAGGGGTACCAATAGAAATCATATATGATGAAAAAGATATTCCACAGCTTTTAGAAAAGTGGGCACATATGGACCATATTTTCATAGATACAGCAGGACGTTCTCATAAAAACAAGGAACAAGTTGAAGAATTATGGAATCTGTTAAACTGTGTGAATGAGAAAAGGGTATTTTTAGTTATGAATGCCAATACAGCAGCTAAGGATGTTATGAATATTATTGATACTTATGGAAGAGATTCAAATGACTTTGAACTGATTATTACCAAGTTAGATGAAACTGATGAAGTGGGAAATATATTAAATATTTCTTGCTATGCACAACGTCCAATTAAATATGTAACAACAGGTCAAAATGTACCAGCCGATATTAAACTGTTTAATGAAGAAGAATACATTGTTGATTTACTAGGGAGAATACAGTATGAATGATCAAGCACAGGTATTAAGAACACTAGTGGCAAATAATATGGGAAATGAACCGCTTGAAACCAATGGCAATATGAAAGTTATTACAGTAGCTAGCGGAAAGGGCGGTGTAGGAAAAAGTAACTTAAGTGTTAATTTAGCACTTGCACTTAAAGAACTAGGCAAAAAGCCTATTATTTTAGATGCAGACTTTGGACTTGCTAATGTAGAGATTATATTAGGAGAAAGACCGAAATATAATCTCTCTCATTTATTAAATGAACAATGTGAAATAAAGGAACTTGTGACACAGAGTAAATATGATATTTCATTTATTTCTGGTGGGTCGGGCATTAAAGAAATGTTGTTTTTAACACCCGCACAAATTGAAAAGGTAAGCCGTGCCTTAGCTTCATTAGAAGAAGTAGGCGATCTTTTAGTTGTGGACACAGGTGCTGGTATTAATGAGATTGTATTAAAGTTTTGTAAGCTTGCACAAGAAGTATATATTGTAATTACGCCAGAACCTACATCTATTACAGATGGTTATGCACTTATTAAAACAATTGCAAGTCATATGGTAGAGAAGGTCAAAATCAATATCATCATTAATAAAGCTGTATCAAAACAAGAAGCTGTACAAGTTTTTCAAAACTTACAAGGTGTGGCAAAGGCCTTTTTAAGTTTAGATATTCATTATAGCGGCTTTGTACCATATGATGAGAAGTTATTTATGGCAGGAAAAGCTCAAGTACCTATTAGTATTTATGATAAGAAGGCTAAGTCAAGCGTTGCATATAAAGAGATTGCTAAATGTATTTGTGAAATGCCAGTAGAAAATGAATCAACAAGAGGTCATTGGCTAAATAGATTTAAAGGTTTATTTTCTCATTAGTTGCCAATTCTTAACAAAAAAAAGCATGTCAATCAAGTATGCATAAAAATAAACAATAAAAACATTTATAGTAACTATATACTCCATAGTAATAGGAGAATTAATTAGATGAATAATGAGACAACTAAAAAGCCAATATATGAAAAAAATTATGAGTATATTGTAGCAATGGGTATATCAACAGGTGGGCCAAAGCTGCTTAGTGAACTTATTAAAAACTTAGATGAGAACTTATCTGCAACATATATTGTTGTGCAGCATATGCCACCAGGATTTACTAAAACACTAGCTGAAAGACTAAATACAATGACAGCACTTACAGTAAAGGAAGCAGTACATGGTGAGGTGCTTAAACGAGGTGAAGTGTATATTGCACCAGGGGGCAAGCAACTTAAGGTAAGTAATACAATGACTCCACATATTATCATTACAGATGAGGAGCCTTATAAAGGACATAAACCGTCAGTAAATGTAATGATGAATGCTTTAGCTCAGAACGCTGAATGTCATAAAAAATATATAGCTATTATTATGACAGGTATGGGATCTGATGGCTTAGAAGGTGTTATGAATCTAAAAAAAAGTCAAAGCTGCATAGTCATTGCACAGGATGAAGCTACTTGCACAGTCTATGGTATGCCAAAAGCAATTATTAATGCTGGACTAGCAGACTATATATGTCCTAGTCATGAAATTACAAAAATGATTAAAAAGATAGCGGGGGATCAAAATGGAAGTTAGTCAATATTTAAATATGTTTATTGAGGAATCAAAAGACAACTTACAGAGATTAAATGAGAATTTACTTAAATTAGAGAATAATCCAGATGATATTCAAATTCTCAATGAAATTTTTAGGGTTGCACATACTTTAAAAGGTATGGCAGGAACAATGGGATTTGTAAGAATGCAAAAGCTTACACATAATATTGAGAATGTACTTTCAGATATCCGTTCAGGTGTGATTAAAATTAATTCAGATATGGTAGATACATTATTTATGTGCTTAGATGCCTTAGAGAACTATGTAGAAGAAATTATTAATACATCAAGTGAAGGCACAGATGATCATACAGATCTTATTGAAAGCCTTGCTGAGATTATTAAAAGTAAGGGTGAGGTGGCTCATGCAGAAACACCAGTAACAGAACATACGCAAAGCAAAGATGTAAAAGAGACAGAAGAAAAAGCTAATGAAAATTTAATTGAATTACCTGATACACAAAAATTAGTAAAAAATAATGCAATTGAAATGGGTATGAATGTATTCCAAATCAAAGTAACATTATCTCCAAACTGTGTGTTAAAGTCAGCAAGAGCTTTTGTAATCTTTACAGACTTAGAGCGTTTTGGAGAAATTATCCACTGTGTACCTAGTACACAAGATATTGAAGATGAGAAATTTGAGAATGACTTTACAATTGTATTTGTTACAAAAGAAACTAGAGAAAAACTTGAAGAAGTCATTATGGGTGTTTCAGAAATTGATGCAGTAGTGGTAGAAGCATTTGAAAAAGATAAAGATGCTAAAGTAGAAGTAGAAGAACCTAAAAAAGAAGAACATACAGAGACATCAGCAGCGCCAACATCAGCCCATCCAGTAGCTAATGAGGCAGCTAATAACAATAATAAACAAGTATCAAATAAAACAGTAAGAGTTAATATTGATAGACTTGATACATTAATGAACTTAGTGAGTGAGCTTATTATAGTTAAAACACAATTAGAAGGGTTAAATGTAAATGCTCAAGACGCTAGTGCAAATTATAATGATTCAGTTGAATACTTAGAACGTGTAACAACAAGTTTACATGATGCAGTTATGAAAGTACGAATGGTACCAGTAGAAATTGTATTTAATCGTTTTCCACGTATGATTCGTGATATTTCACGTAAATTGGGGAAAGATATTGATCTTGTAATGTCAGGGGAAGAAACAGAACTTGACCGTACTGTAATTGATGAGATTGGTGATCCACTTATTCACTTACTTAGAAATGCAGCAGACCATGGACTTGAGACAATTGAAGAGCGTGTTGCAATTGGTAAACCTAGAAAAGGAACCATTAAACTACAAGCTTATCAAGATGGTAATAGTGTAGTTATCGAAGTTGAAGATGATGGTAAAGGTATTAATGTTCAAGCTATTAAAAATAAAGCAGTTCAAAAAGGCACAATCACAAAAGAAGAAGCAGCAGCTATGAATGAACAAGAAGCTATTGAACTATTATTTAGACCAAGTTTCAGTACTGCTGAGAAAATTTCAGATCTTTCAGGTCGTGGTGTTGGGCTAGATGTTGTAAAAAGTAAGATTACAGAACTTGGTGGACATGTTGAAGTCCAAACAGAACTTGGAAAAGGAAGTAAGTTCATTGTAAGATTACCACTTACACTTGCAATTATCCAAGCACTTATGATTAGTATCGGAAATGAAAAATATGCTATTCCACTTAGTAATATTCAAAACATTGAAGATGTACATAAAGAAGATATTAAGCTTGTTCAGAATCAAGAAGTTATTATGGTTCGAAACGAGATTATTCCAATTGTAAGATTACATAGTGTACTAGGTCTTCCAGAAGAGGAAGATAAAGACTTAATGATGGGCGTTATTGTTAAAAAAGGTGAACGTCAAGTAGGATTTATCATTGATTCATTAATAGGTCAACAAGAAATCGTTATTAAATCATTAGGCAAGTATTTAAGCGGTATAGATATTATTGCAGGTGCAACAATCTTAGGAAATGGTGAAGTTGCATTAATTTTAGATATTAATTCATTAATCTAGGGGTGAAGTAAATGGAAAACACATTAGAGAGCATTACACAATATATCGTGTTTAAATTAGGTGAACAATCTTATGGGATTGATATCCAAAGTGTTCAAATTATCGAGAAGATGAAAGCAGTTATGCGTGTGCCAAAGGCACCATATTGTGTAAAAGGTGTTATGAATCTTCGTGGTGAAATTATTCCTGTAGTGAGTCTTCGTGATCAATTTGGGCTTGAAAAAGTAGAATATACAGATAAAACAAGAATTATTATTGTTAAAATAGAAGATGCTATGGTAGGCATTATTGTAGATGAGGTAAAAGAAGTTATTGAAATTGAAGAAACACAAATTGAAAACGTACAAAATATTCAAGGCAAGATGAAAGTAAATCATATACTTGGCGTTGGGAAAGTGGAAGATAATATTGTAACACTTTTAAACCTTCCTAATATCATTGAAGAAGCTTTCGAAAATTAAATGTGATTAAGGGGGAGAAAAATGGGGAAAAGAAATTACCAAAATATTACTGATGAAGAGATGGATGTGCTAAGAGAAGCGGGGAATATTGCTTCTGGGAATGCAATGACTTCATTAGGTAAACTTTTAGGTTGTACCCTTGACATGAATGTGGCAAGGGTACGTATTGAGCAAATACAAGAATTAAGTGAAGTGTTAGGAAGTGCAGAAGAAGTCATTGCTGGAATGATCATTAATGTATATGGTGATTTTAATGCCATGTTACTTCTCGCCTTTGAAACAGAAAGTGCACTTAAGATTATAAACCTAATGCTAGGCAAAAATGCAACAGGGATAGAGCAGCTAGATGAACTTGATTATTCAGCACTTTGTGAGACAGGTAATATTTTAGCAGGCTCTTATCTAAGTGCCCTAAATACATTTACAGGATTGCAGTTTGATGTTTCTACACCACAAATGGCCATTGATATGGCAGGTGCAATTTTAAGTTATCCAGCTATAGAATTTGTAAGAAGTGACAATACCATGTTATTTATAGAAACGGTTTTTCATGATAAAAATGGCGTACTTAGTGGTACATATATATTGATTTTGGATAATAACTCTTACAATAAAGTACTTGACTCATTAGGAGATAATTTATGAGTGAAGCAAAGATAATAAAAGTAGGAATGGCTGACTTAAAAGTTGCAAAGGCACCAGATATTTTAACAACATTAGGGCTAGGTTCATGTGTAGGCATTGCATTATATGATAATGTAGCTAAAATCGGTGGCCTTGCCCATATTATGTTACCAGATAGTACGCAGATTAAAAATAATAGCAATGTAGCAAAATTTGCAGATACAGCTATTGAACAGCTTATTGAAGAACTTGTGAGTCAGGGTGCACGAAATACGCGTTTAGTAGCTAAGATTGCAGGTGGCGCACATATGTTCGAATTTAAAAATATGGATGATATGATGCGTATAGGAACAAGGAATGTAAGTGCAGTTATAGACTGTTTAGAAGCCTTTCGTATTCCTATTATAGCAAGTGACACAGGAAGCAATTATGGTCGTACAGTAGAACTTCATACAGCAACGGGTGTATTTGTTGTAAAAACCATAGGGCATGGCGTAAAAGAAATATAGGTAGAGACAATGGGGGTTCTTATATGGACAAGAGAGAAATGGATGCTATTTGGTTAAAATATAGTAAAACAAGAGATGCACAAGCTAAAAGCATGATTATTGAACATTATGTATATCTTGTAAAATTAGTTGCAGGTAGATTAGGAATATATTTAAATCAATATGTAGATTTAGATGACTTAGTAGGGTATGGCATATTAGGGCTTATAGATGCGATTGACAAGTTTGATTTAGAAAAAAACGTTAAGTTTGAAACTTATGCTTCTTTAAGAATTAGAGGATCTATATTAGATGCTATTCGTAAATTAGATTGGGTACCACGTACATTAAGAAAAAAACAAAAAGAATTAGATAAAATATATGTGGAACTCGAAACAAAGTTAGGTAGAAGACCAGAAGATGCAGAGGTAGCCTCTTTTTTAGGTATCTCATTAGAAGAATATAATGACTTATTAAAAGATGTAAATATTAGTGCACTTGTCTCCATTGATGAATATACCTTTCAATTTGAGACGATTAAAGATCCTAAAGCACCACTTCCAGATGATTATGTAGAAGATAAGGAAATGAAAAATGCGCTAAGTGAACTTATTGATAAGTTACCAGAAAGAGAAAAAAAGGTTATTTTCCTTTATTATTTTGAAGAACTTACATTAAAAGAAATAAGTAAGGTACTAGAAGTGTCAGAGTCAAGAGTATCTCAGCTCCATACGAAGGCAGTATCTAGACTAAGAGCTAATCTTGGAAAATATAATATGATGTTACCACTATAAGATATCACTAGATATGATAGGATTAAGTGGTAAGGATAAAATATAAATTTGGGGTGAGATAAGATGTTAAGACCAATTGATACACAAACAGTTTACCAGCAAACGCAAGAAGTAGCATCAAGACAACAAATGCAACAACAAGCACAGGTACTTCAGCAAGATCAATTTTCTACATTGTTAAAGAAAGAGGTACAGAATAAGCGTGAAAAGGTAAATGAATTACAAAAGGGTGAACGTGTGGAGAATGATCTTAATAAAAGTAAAAAGAAACAGCAGCAAGGAAAAGAAAGTCAGGATAAGAAAAAAAATAAATCAGTTACTACCCCTAAAAAACAGGGCATAGAAGAAAAAAAGCATACATCAATTGATATAAGGATTTAAAAGGAGAAAACAGATGGAGATGACATTGCAAAATCTTCCCTTTTTCTATTTACTATGGATTACAATAGGTGTTGTACTCATAGTAATTGGTATTTTTATGCTTGTATATCATGAAAATGAATCAGGCTATTATACGAGCATGACGAATAAGCCAAGTGAAGGTAAGGAAGATCTAGAAGGCATTTTAAGTTATTTCTTAGAGGAAGAAGAAAAGAAGAATCAAGGTTTTAGAGAAACATTAGAGTCTTACGCAAAAGAAATGGCAACGCAATCATCAGAAGAAGTCAAGAAAAATGATGAAAGCAAAAAAGTAAATCATATAAATGATATTACAAAATTAGCAGATGAAGGACTAGAAGTAGAAGATATTGCAAGAAAGTTAGGCAAAGGGGTAGGTGAAGTTCAACTGATTTTATCACTTTATAAAATGAGGTAGTGAAGATGCAAGGGAAAAAAAGACAATTTATATTTGGACTAATTGGACTTGGCTGTGGCATTGTTTTATCGGGCATTTTAAACTTATTATTATTATTAAATACAACAGAATATAAAAAGGGCATAACCTTAAATGCAAGCCAAAAGGCACAGAGTATCCTAGAAGGTGAAAATAAAGAAACTGTAGCTACTTTGCCGGCAGAAGTGGAAGATGCAGCAGAAGAAATAGCACAAGGTGAGAAAGTGGAAGTCAAAAAAGTGAATGAGCAAGTAGCTGAAAACAAAGAAGCAAGTGATAATCAAGAAGAAGCTATTGAAGTTAAGAAGTCTACAGACAAAGATATAGTTGAAGAAGTGACTGTAACAATTCCACCTAAAATGACAGCATCTGATACATGTGAGATTTTAGAGGCAGCAGGGGTAATAGATGATGCTAAAGATTTTAGAGATTATATAAGTGAAAGAAAAATGACAACGAAGTTAAATGAAGGTACCTTTGTTTTAAGTAAAAATATGTCATATAATGAATTACTTGAGAAACTTATGATAGATTAGGTAAAAAAGTTTATAAAAACAATTGAACTTATAAATAAGGTGTGATATACTAAGTCAGAAAAACGCACGTATATAGATGTACGTATGGGGTGCTTATAAAAAGTCCATTTGTATTCAATATATACGGAGGAAAAAACCAGGAGGTATTACAATGAGTGTAATTTCAATGAAACAATTATTAGAAGCAGGTGTACATTTCGGTCACCAAACAAGAAGATGGAACCCAAAAATGAAAGAATACATCTTCACAGAAAGAAACGGTATCTACATTATCGACTTACAAAAAACAGCTAAAAAAGTTGACGAAGCTTACAATGTAATTCGTGAAACAGCAGCTGAAGGCGGTAAAGTATTATTCGTTGGTACTAAAAAACAAGCTCAAGAATCAATTAAATCTGAAGCTGAAAGAAGTGGTATGTACTACGTAAACAACAGATGGTTAGGTGGTATGCTTACAAACTTCTCTACAATTAAAAGCCGTATTGCAAGACTTAAACAATTAGAAACAATGCAAGAAGACGGTACATTTGAAGTACTTCCTAAAAAAGAAGTAATTGAACTTAAAAAAGAAATGGATAAACTTGAAAAGAACTTAGGCGGTATTAAAGAAATGAAAGAACTTCCAAGCCTTATGTTCGTAGTTGATCCACGCAAAGAAAAAATTGCTATCCAAGAAGCTCATATCTTAGGAATTCCAGTAGTATCAATCGTAGATACAAACTGTGATCCAGAAGAAGTTGACTATGTAATCCCAGGTAACGATGATGCTATTCGTGCCGTTAAATTAATCGTAGCTAAAATGGCTGATGCTATCATTGAAGCTAACCAAGGCGAAATGTTAGAAACAGCTGAAGAAGTTAAAGAAGAAGCTAGCGAAACAATCGCTGAGTAATTATAGATTATTGGAGGGAACAAAAATGGCAATTACAGCTGCTATGGTAAAAGAATTACGTGAAAGAACACAAGCAGGTATGATGGACTGCAAAAAAGCATTAAATGCTGTAGATGGTGATATGGAAAAAGCTATCGAGTATTTACGTGAAAATGGTTTAGCAAAAGCTGCTAAAAAAGCTGACCGTGTTGCTGCAGAAGGTCTTGTAAAAGAAGCTATCTCTGCTGATGGTAAAACAGCTGCTATCGTAGAAATCAACTCAGAAACAGACTTCGTTGCTAAAAATGATCAATTCGTATCATTCGTAAACGAAGTAGCAAACATCGTTCTTAACAACGATGTAGCTGATGTTGAAGCATTAAAAGCTTTAGCTTGGCCAGAAGATGCATCTAAAACTGTTGGTGATGTATTAACAGAAAAAATTGCAACAATTGGTGAAAACTTAACAATTCGTCGTTTCCAAAAAGTAACAACAGATGGAACTATTGCAGCTTACACACACGGTGGTGGAAAAATCGTTGCTTTAGTAGAAGTTGCTGCTGAAGGTGAAAAAGCTCACGAAGTAGGAAGAAACGTAGCTATGCAAGTAGCTGCTGTTAACCCAGAATTCGTGTCTACAGCAGACGTTTCTGAAGAAAAGAAAAACCATGAAAAAGAAATTTTAATGCACCAAGCACTTAACGAAAATCCAGGTAAACCAGAAAACATCATTGAAAAAATGGTTATCGGTAGACTTAATAAACAGCTTAAAGAAATCTGTTTATTAGAACAAGAATACGTAAAAGATCCAGACTTCACAGTAGGTAAATACGTAGCTGCTGAACTTGGTAGTGCAGATGCAGTTAAAGGTTTCGTTCGTTTTGAAACTGGTGAAGGTATCGAGAAAAAAGAAGAAAACTTCGCTGAAGAAGTTGCAAAACAAATCCAAGGTTAATTTTATTAACGACTGGATAAATGATAAGGGGGACACTCGTGTGTCCCCTTTTTTATGGAGTAGGAAAGTCTAAGCTTTAACTTTCCTTTATCCATAGATAATGCGGCATCAGCCAATTTATTTCAGGATAGAGAATATATTTTTTTATGCTGCTTACTTATGAAGAAGATATAATAGACATTTTCTTTAAGAATTAACGTAAAATATATCTAGAAATTAGCAATTTTTTATGATAGAGTAGTGGTAGCAGAAAGGAGAAGACAATGAAACATAAACGTGTATTAGTAAAATTAAGTGGTGAGGCATTAGCTGGTGCAGCACAAAGAGGCTTCGACCATGGCATCATTGTAAGTGTTGTCAAACAGCTTAAACAAATTGCTGAAAATGGCACAGAGGTTGCTGTAGTCATTGGAGGTGGGAATTTCTGGAGAGGTCGTACATCAGGTGATATGGACCGCACAAAAGCTGATCAAATTGGTATGCTTGCAACTGTAATGAATGCTATTTATGTTGCGGATGTGTGCCGTGCGGAAGGTATTGGTAGTGTTGTGCAAACACCATTTGTATTAGGAAGTATGACAGAGCTTTTTTCTAAAGATAAGGCCTTAGAACATATGGCACAAGGGAAAATCGTATTTTTTGCTGGAGGAACAGGGCATCCATTCTTTTCAACAGATACAGGTGCTGCACTTCGTGGATGTGAGATTGAAGCTGATGCATTATTATTTGCAAAAAATATTGATGGTGTTTATGACAGTGATCCTAAAACAAATAAAGATGCTAAGAAATATACACGTATTTCTTGTCAAGATATGTTGCGCCAAGATTTAAAAGCTATTGATGCAGCAGCTGCTACGCTTTGTATAGAGCAAAGGTTACCTATTATTGTATTTGACTTAGGTGCAGAAAATAGTATTATAAGAGTTTCTGAAGGTGAAGAAATAGGTACAACTATTTATATAGAAGGGTAATATAAGGAGGATATTAGAGTGAAAGAAACATTAAAAAAATTTGAAGAAAAAATGGATAAATCAATTAATGCGTTAAAAGCTGATTTAGCAACAATCCGTGCAGGACGTGCTAATCCACACGTTTTAGATCGTATTATGGTGGAATATTATGGTTCGCCAACACCTATTCAGCAAGTAGGTAATGTAAGTGTACCAGAAGCACGTATTTTACAAATTCAACCATGGGATGCAACAGTTTTAAAAGCAATTGAAAAAGCAATTAATGAATCAGACCTTGGTATCAACCCAACAAATGATGGGAAAGTAATTCGTTTAGTATTCCCAGAACTCACAGAAGAACGTCGTAAAGATCTTACAAAAGAAATTAAGAAAAAAGGCGAAGCTTCTAAAGTGGCTATTAGAAATATCCGTCGTGATGCAATGGATGCAATCAAAAAAATGGAAAAAGATAATGCAATTAGCAAAGATGAACAAGAAGTTGCAGATAAAGATATCCAAAAAATGACAGATAAATTTGTGGATGAAATTGATAAAATTGTAGAAGCAAAAAGCAAAGACATTTTATCTGTATAATATAAAAGCTCCTCTTTATGAGGAGTTTTTTAGTATAGGAGGAAATAAAATATGATGAATTTACCAGAGCATATTGCAATTATTATGGATGGCAATGGACGATGGGCAAAAGAAAGAAATTTACCGCGTAATGAGGGACATCGTCGTGGCACCAAGACATTAGAGACTATATTAGACTATGCAGATAAAAAAGGTATTAAATACTTAACTGTTTATGCATTTTCAACTGAAAACTGGCGCAGACCAGAGTCAGAAGTAAATGGACTAATGAGTTTATTTAGAAGATATTTAGATAATAATCTTAAATCAGCAGCAAAGAAAAACTTACGTTTTAATGTTATTGGCGACTTAGAATCAACGAATATTCCAGAAGATGTTAAAGAAAAGATGAAGCAGTTAATGAAAGTTACTAAAGATAAAACAGGGATTTGCTTTAATATGGCATTTAACTATGGTGGTCGTGATGAATTGAAGCGTGCGATTCAAAAAATTTCAGAAGATGTTAAAGCAGAAAAAATGACTATAGAAGAAATTACAGAAGAGATGATTAGTGGGTATTTGGATACAGCTAATATGCCTGACCCAGATCTTATGATTCGTACAAGTGGTGAAGTCCGTACAAGTAATTTTTTACCATGGCAGCTGACGTATTCTGAATTTTACTTTACAGATTGTTTATGGCCAGATTTTACGAAAAAAGAATTTGATAAGGCATTAGAAGCATATACTACACGTAAGAGAAGATTTGGTAAAAGCGAATAGGAGGAAAACCTGTGGGTACAAGAGTATTAACAGCAGTTATTGGACTACCTATTATTATTGGACTTATATTATTAGGAAATCCGGTACTTCAGTTTACAATATTAGGAATTAGCTTAATTGGATTATTTGAATTTTATCGTGCCATAGAAGATACACATAAACCTATGAAATATATTGGATATGTTGCTACCGTGGTGTACTTTTTATTTTTTGGTTTGGTAGAAAATTATTTTACAATTTACTTAAGTCTTTTAATAGTTGCAACACTTATGACCATGGTAATTTGCTATCCTAAATATTCTATTGTTGATGTAGCTTTAACTGTAATAGGCGTATTATATATTCCTTTACTTTTTAGCTTTATAGTACTTATTAGAAAAATGCAGTATGGTGATTTTTGGATTTGGCTTATTTTCCTAAGTTCATGGGGATCTGACACATTTGCATACTTTACTGGTCGTGCATTTGGAAAGCATAAGTTAGCACCTGTTTTAAGTCCTAAGAAAACTATAGAAGGTAGTATAGGCGGTATGATTGGTGCAGGTGTGCTTGGGTTCATTTACACCATAATTTATACACATTATAGATATACTATATTAAGTGACTACATGATACTTGTAGTGATTGCTGTAGTAGTTGCAGCTTTAATTTCTCAATTTGGAGATTTGGCAGCTTCTGCAATTAAACGCACTTTTGGTAAAAAGGACTTTGGGAATTTATTACCAGGTCATGGTGGCATATTAGATCGATTTGATAGTATTTTATTTGTTGCACCTATGATTTATTTAGCCGTTGTAGTCGCAGAAAAAATAGTAAGATAGGAGTTTTTAAAATGCAAAAGAAAATTGCTATTCTAGGTTCAACAGGTTCTATCGGTACACAGACATTAGATATTGTAAGACGTGATCCGAATATGGAAGTTGTAAGCCTTAGTGCACATAGTAATATTGATTTATTAGAGGAACAAATTAAAGAATTTAGACCACAGCTTGTATGTGTGATGAAAGAGGAAAAGGCGGAAGAATTAAAGAAGCGTCTTAAACGAACATCATATGAGATTGATGTGGTAACAGGTGTAGAAGGACTTATAGAAGTTGCGACATTAAATGAAGCAGAAATTGTTGTAACTGCTGTAGTAGGGATGATTGGTCTACTTCCTACAATTCGTGCCATTGAAGCTAAAAAGACAATTGCACTTGCAAATAAAGAAACACTTGTTACAGCTGGTGAACTGGTTATGAATTTAGCTAAGAAACATGGCGTATCTATTTTACCAGTAGATAGTGAGCATTCTGCAGTGTTCCAATGTTTAAGAGGAAACAAACATGGTGAAATTGAAAATATCATTTTAACTGCTTCAGGTGGCCCTTTTAGGGAGTATACTAAAGAGCAATTAGAAAATGTAACTGTTGAGCAGGCGCTTAATCATCCAAACTGGAAGATGGGAAGTAAGATTACTATTGACTCAGCAACGTTGATGAATAAGGGGTTAGAAGTGATTGAAGCAAAACATTTATTTGATGTAGCACCAGAGCAGATTGATGTGGTTGTGCATAAAGAAAGTATTGTCCATTCTATGGTAGAATACGTAGACGGTTCAACTATTGCACAACTTGGTATGCCAGATATGAGACATCCTATTGGTTATGCGCTTTATTATCCAGAACGTACGCATTTAGACTGTATTTCTAAACTGAAATTAGCAGAGATTAAAAATTTATCTTTTGAACATCCTAGAAAAGATGTATTTCCTTGCTTACAATATGCTTATGATGCATTAAAAGTAGGGGGGACAATGCCAGCTGTCTTAAATGCTGCTAATGAAGTAGTTGTAGAAGCCTTCTTAAATGGAAAAATTAGTTTTATGGAAATACCTCAAATTATACATAACGTGATGGAAGAACACATATGTATAAGTAGTCCAACTTTAGAACAAATTTTAGAGAGTGATGCTTGGGCAAGAGCGTGTAGTAGAAAGAAGGTAGATAAATGTTAGACAAAGTGTTGTTTGTAATCATGCTTGTTTTAATATTTGCTTGTGTCGTCATTATTCATGAATGGGGGCACTTTATTATGGCAAAGAAAAATGGCGTATTAGTCCATGAATTTGCTATTGGAATGGGACCTAAAGTATGGTCAATTCAAAAGGGTGAAACACTTTATTCTATTCGTCTTCTTCCTATAGGCGGCTTCTGCAGTATGGAAGAAGAGGTAGGGGTAAGTGATAACCCTAAGGCAATGAGTTCCAAAAAACCTTGGCAAAAGTTTGTCATTGTTGTAGCTGGTGCTGTGATGAACTTTGTTTTGGCTTGGATTTTAATGAGTATTGTGGTAGGATATTTAGGCTACAGTAGTAATATAGTTGCAACTGTGCAGGATGATATGCCAGCTGCTACGGTAGGGCTTATAGCTGGTGATCAAATCATAGCCGTGAATGGTGTAAAGGTAAGTAAACTTGCAGATTTGTCTAAGGAGTTAAGTGATCAGGAAGAAACCTATATACTTTCTGTCAAGCATACAGATGGTACGAAAGAGGATGTTCAGATAAGTACAAAAATGCAAGAAGATGGTGTAGCACGTTTTGGTTTTACAGTAGAGCGTACACATTATAACATTTTTTATGATATTAAAATGGGCTTCCTAGCTATGCTTGATATGTTAAAACAAATCTGGGGCAGCTTAATTCAGCTTGCAACAGGTCAGGTTGGTATGAATCAGGTAGCGGGTATTGTAGGCGTGGTAGATCAAACCTCTAAACAATGGGATGCAGGACTTGAAATGGGTGGTTTATCAATGGCAGTAATGAATCTTATTTATGTAGGAGCAATTATATCTGCTAACTTAGGTATTTTTAACTTATTGCCGATTCCAGCGTTAGATGGTGGACGCCTTGTATTTATTGTGATTGAGATGATTCGTGGTAAAGCTATTTCAGCAGAAAAAGAAGGTGCTGTACACTTTGTAGGCATGGTACTTTTAATGCTTTTAACAGTAGTAGTTCTATATAATGATTTAATAAGGATGGGAATTGGACGATGAGTTTTTATACAAGAGAAAATACACGTGCAGTAAAAGTTAAAGACCTTATCATTGGTGGTGGTAATCCTATTATTATCCAATCAATGGCAAATACAAAAACAGAGGATGTAGAGGCAACAGTAGCACAAATTCTAGCTTTAGAGGAAGCAGGATGTGAAATGGTACGTGTAGCAGTACCAAATGAAACCGCAGCAAAGGCTATTGAAAAAATTGTGCCACGTATTCATGTACCCCTAGTTGCAGATATTCACTTTGATTATCGTTTAGCCCTTATGGCAATTGAAAATGGTATTAATAAGTTACGTATTAATCCAGGGAACATCGGTAATGAGGAAAGGGTTATTGCTGTTGTTGAAAAGGCAAAGGCATATAATATCCCAATTCGTATTGGTGTAAACTCTGGTTCAGTAGAAAAGAGTGTTATGGAAGCTTGTGGTGGTGTAAATGCTAGAGCTATGGTTGAAAGTGCTAGAAAACATATTGAGATTCTAGAACGCTTAGATTTTAGAGATATTGTCGTGTCATTGAAGGCTTCGAATGTACCACTTGCCATTGAGACATATACAACATTTGCACAGGAATTTAATTATTCACTTCATGTAGGTATTACAGAGTCTGGTACACTTTATAAAGGGACAATTAAATCTTCAGTAGGGCTTGGCGCTATTTTATCAAGGGGCATTGGGGATACAATTCGTGTTTCTTTATCAGATGACCCAGTAGAAGAGATTACATGTGCACAAAATGTGCTTCAAGCATTAGAACTTAGAAAGTTTGGACCTGAAATTATTGCATGTCCAACTTGTGGACGAACAGAAGTGAATTTGATTGAAATTGCAAAAAAAGTAGAAGCAGCAACAAAGGATATTAAAAAAGATATTAAGATTGCTGTTATGGGATGTGCTGTCAATGGACCAGGTGAAGCAAGAGAAGCAGATATTGGTATTGCAGGTGGACGTGGAGAAGGCTTAATCTTTAAAAAAGGTCAAATTGTGAAAAAGGTAAAAGAAGAAGCATTATTTGAAGCGTTAATGCAAGAGATTGCTGAACTTTAAAATAAAAATGTAGATTTCTCGAAGAGACTTGCTTTTTTCGCCTATTAGTAGTATAATTTATAATTATAATCATGAACGTTTCCGAAAGAGTGGGTTTTTACCCACTCTTTCGTATTGTTTAGATGTATATATAATTTAGTTTATGTCAAACTATATTGTATGAAAGGATGAATGGCATGAATAAAAAACAACTTATAGAGACGGTAGAAGGCTACTTAGAACCAATACTTGCTGAAAACAACTTTGAACTTGTAGATGTAGAGTATGTTAAAGAAGGTCCTAACTATTATTTAAGAATATATATCGATAAAGAAGGCGGGATTAACATTGAAGATTGCAGACTTACAAGTCGTGCAATTGAAGAAGTACTTGATGAAAAAGATGTTATTAAAGATGCTTATATTTTAGAGGTAAGTTCCCCAGGGCTTGACCGTATACTTAAAAGAGATCGTGAGTATGTAAAATACAAAGGTCGTATGGTAGATGTAAAATTATATGAAGCAATTAATAAGCAAAAACATCTTACAGCAGAGCTTGTAGAAAAAACAGCGGATGAACTTATTTTAGATGATGAGGGCACACGCTTAGCAATTAATCTTAAAAATGTAGCACAAGTTAGACTTGCAATTATGTTCTAATACAAGAGATAGTAAGCCCCTTGCATAATAATGTAGTATAAATATATGATACAGTTTAAAAGGACAAGAGAATAATGTACTGTAAGCTGAGTTATTTAGCATAAGAATGTTTGGGAAAATGTGTGATACACAAAATGTGCGACACTTGGAATTAAGCATAAACTTGGAGGAGGATTAAAATGAATCAAGAATTTATTATGGCGATTGAGCAAATTGCCGCATCAAAAGGAATTAATAAGGAGAAGCTGATTGATGCCATTAAACAATCAATTGAAGTAGCTTGTAAAAAACATTTTGGCGTAAGCACAAATGGTAAACAAAATCTTAAAATTAACATTGATGAAACAACAGGAGATGTTAAAGTATATGCTTCAAAAACTGTTGTAGAAGATGGTTGGGTAGATAACGAACTTTTAGAAGTTGGTTTAACAGATGCAAGAGCAATCAATTCTATGGTAGAATTAGATGACATTATCGATGTAGAAATTACACCTAAAAACTTCGGCCGTATTGCAGCACAAAATGCAAAACAAGTTGTTATTCAAAAGATTAAAGAAGCCGAAAGACAAATGGTTTACGAACAATATAGCGTTAAATTAAACGATATCATTAAAGGTAAAGTTTTAAGAAAAGAAAAAAATGGTTATATTGTCCAATTAGATTTCACAGAAGCTTCACTTCCAACATCAGAAGCTATGCCAAATGATAACTTTGATGCACAAATGGAAGCAAATGGTGGAATCGGCGAATACAAAGCATTCTATCTTTTAGCAGTAAAAGATTTCAATAAAAATGAAGGAAAAGCTGAAGGTAAGAATAGAAACGCAGGTGCACAAGTTATAGTTTCTCGTACACATCCAGAACTCGTAAAAAGACTTTTCGAACAAGAAGTAGTAGAAATCAAAGATGGGACAGTTGTTATTAAAAGTATTGCAAGGGAAGCTGGTTCTCGTACAAAAATTGCTGTTTACTCAAATGACCCATTAGTAGATTCAGTAGGAGCATGTGTAGGTGAAAAAGGTAAACGTATTAATAACATCGTTCAAGAATTAAATGGTGAGAAAATTGACGTTGTACATTGGAGCGAAGATCCAAAAGAATTCATCAGAGAAGCACTTAGCCCAGCTAAAGTACTTAGTGTAGAGCTTGAGGAAACTGAAGGCGAAAGAAATGCAAAAGTTATCGTACCAGAAAACATTTTAACACTTGCTATTGGTAAGGGTGGTCAAAATGTAAGACTTGCTGCAAAACTTGCGGGTTGGAAAATTGACATCAAGAGTGCAAAAGCTGAAGAGTTAGAAGCACTTCAAAATGAAGAAGCTGAAGAAATAGAAGAAGCTGAGCAAGCAGAAGAAACTGTAGAGGAGTAAGATCTATGAAAACAAGAAAGATTCCTTTGCGTAAATGTACAGGTTGCAACGAAATGAAAAATAAAAAAGATATGATTCGTATCGTAAGAGATCAAGAAGGAAATTTTTCACTTGATTTTCATGGAAAGAAGCCAGGTAGAGGGGCATATATCTGTAAAGATGTTGAATGTCTTAATAAGGCTGAAAAAAATAAAGGATTAGAAAGATCTTTTAAAATGGCAGTAGATAAATCTATTTACGGCGAATTAAGAAAAGAGTTTGAGGCTTACGATGGACAGTAGAATTTATCAAATGCTTAGTTTATGTCAGAAAGCTGGTAAGCTTGTGACAGGTGAATTTGCAGCAAAAGAAGCAGTACTTAATCAAACAGCTTATTTAGTAATTGTTGCTACAGATGCATCAAATAATACAAAAAAATTATTTAATGATAAAACCAGTTACCGTAACATACCATGTGTACAGTGGGGAACAAAAGAAGAAATCGGTGACAGGGTAGGTAAAAACCCACGTGCAGTAATTGCAATAGTCGATGAAAATTTTGCCCGTAAGATTAAGGAATTAATCGGCGAAAGTTAGTAATCACATTTGGAGGTGGATGTATGTCGAAAGTAAGAGTGTATGAAGTTGCCCAAAAACTTAATGTTAGCAGTAAAGAAATTATGGATATACTAGCCGAATATGGCTTTAAAGTACATAGTCATATGAGTACTTTAGAAGATGAAGAGGCAAATCTAGTTATGAATTACTACAAAGAAGTTACAAATAAGGCCAACACAGAAACCGCAACAGTGACAACAGAGCCAGCCAAAAATAAATCACAAAAAAAACAAGGTAAAGAGAGAGATATGATAGAGAATAAGAATAATCAACCAGACACAAATGAAGATGAAATAAAAATAATTCAAATTCCAGCTAGTATTTCTATTAAAGAATTAGCGGATAAATTAGATGTAACAGCAACAGAACTTATCAAAAGACTAATGAAAAAGGGAATCATGGCAATGATTAACCAAGAAATTAGCTTTGAAACAGCAACAGAACTTGCTGAAGAGTTTGATGTGCTTACAGAACCAGAAGAAGAAAAAGACTTAATGGAAGAAATCTTTGGAGAAATCATAGATGATGAAAAAGATTTAGAAAAACGTCCTCCAGTTGTTGTAGTAATGGGTCACGTTGACCATGGTAAAACATCGTTACTTGATGCAATTCGTTCAACTCATGTTACTGCTAAAGAAGCAGGTGGTATTACACAACATATTGGTGCATCACAAGTAAGTTTAAAAGGTGAAAAAATCACTTTCTTAGATACACCAGGACATGAGGCTTTCACAGCAATGCGTTTAAGAGGTGCACAAGTTACAGATATTGCAATTCTTGTAGTTGCGGCTGATGACGGTGTTATGCCACAAACAATTGAAGCGATTAACCATGCACGTGCAGCAGAAGTACAAATCATTGTTGCAATGAACAAAATTGATAAACCAGGTGCAAATCCAGACCGTGTAAAACAAGAACTTGCAGATCAAGGACTTCTTGTAGAAGACTGGGGTGGAGATATCATCTGTGTACCAGTATCTGCACTTAAAGGTGAAGGTATTGATACACTTCTTGAAATGGTACTTCTTGTTGCTGAAATGGGTGATCTTAAAGCAAATCCAAAACGTAAAGCAAGAGGAACAATTATCGAAGCACAACTTGACAAAGGGCGTGGACCAGTAGCTACAGTACTTGTACAATCTGGAACACTTCAAGTAGGTGACCCAATTGTTGCAGGATGTGCATATGGTCGTGTACGTGCGATGATTGATGATAAAGGTAGAAATGTGAAAAAAGCTGGTCCTAGTACACCAGTAGAAATCCTTGGTCTTTCTGAAGTTCCAGTAGGTGGAGACTTATTCTATGTAGCTAAGAGTGATAAACAAGCACGTCAAGTAGCAGAACAAATGCGTGCACAAGGTCGTGTTCAAATGCTTGGGCAAACACCAAATAAGGTTTCTCTTGATGACTTGTTTACACAAATTCAAGAAGGTAAAATGAAAGACCTGAACATTATTATTAAAGCTGACGTTCAAGGTTCAGTTGAAGCAGTTAAACAAAGTTTAGAAAAATTAAGTAATGAAGAAGTACGTATTCGTACAATTCATGGTGGTGTAGGTACAATTACAGAATCAGATGTACAACTTGCTTCTGCATCAGGTGCTATTATCATTGGATTCAATGTAAGACCAGATTCAACAGTAAAAGCAATGGCAGATAATGAAGGTGTAGATGTACGCTTATACCGTGTTATCTATAACGCAATTGAAGATATTAAAGCTGCTATGAAAGGTATGCTTGACCCTGAATTCGTAGAAAAAGTTGTTGGCCATGCAGAAATTCGTCAGACATTCAAGGTATCAGGGCTTGGTACTGTTGGTGGAGCTTATGTATTAGATGGTAAAATCGTAAGAAATGCTGGTGTACGTATTGTACGTGATGGTATCGTAGTATACGAAGGAAATCTTACTTCACTTAAACGTTTCAAAGATGATGCGAAAGAAGTTGCTACAGGTTACGAATGTGGTGTAATGTTTGAGAAATTCAACGACATCAAAGAAGGCGACACTGTAGAAGCATTCATCATGGAAGAAATCCCAAGATAGTTTTAAACTACTACGCCTATAGTAGCTTAAAAATGAGGAGTGATAAAAATGGCAAGTCAAAGATTAACTAGAATTAACGAAGAAATCAGAAGAGAAATTGCTGAGATTGTACGTAGTGAGATTAAAGATCCTGCTGTACAAGATGCAATGATTAGTGTTGTAGCAGTAGATACAACAAATGATTTAAAAACAGCAAAAGTTTATATTAGTGTTCTTCAAGAAAATAAAAAACAAGATGTAATGGCAGCTTTATCAAAAGCACAAGGTTATATCCGTAGAGAAGTAGCACGTCGTATTAATCTTAGAAATACACCTGAATTTTTATTTAGATTAGATGAATCTATCGAACGTGGTATGCAAATGTCTAAAATGATTTCAGATGTTATGAGTAAATAAATGATGGATAAAAGGCTGCGTTAAGCAGCCTTTTATTTTTGAATTAAAATGCTAAATTAAGGTAACTGAGGAAAGGTTAAATATGTTAAACGGAATTATTAATGTGTATAAAGAACGTGGTTATACATCACATGATGTAGTAGCTAAGGTAAGAGGTATTTTAAGAGAACGCAGAGTAGGTCATACAGGAACATTAGACCCTGAAGCAGAAGGGGTATTGCCATTATGCATTGGGCCAGCTACTAAAGTTGTGCCTTACTTAACTGATGCAGATAAATGCTATGAGGCAGAAGTTATTTTAGGTGTCACCACAACGACAGAAGATGCAACAGGTGAAGTTCTAGAAACACGCCCAGTAGAGGTAACAGTGCAACAAGTAGAAGAGGTTGTAAAAAGCTTCATTGGGGATTATGAGCAAATTCCACCTATGTATTCAGCAATTAAGGTGAATGGTATCAGACTATATGAACTTGCAAGAAAAGGAATAGTTGTAAAGCGTCCTAAACGTCAGGTAAAGATCTATGATTGTGAAATCATTGAATCATTGGTAGAAAATAAATTTAAGATTCGTGTACACTGTTCAAAGGGAACCTATATTCGAACACTTTGTACAGACATTGGTGAAAAGCTAGGTTGTGGTGCGCATATGGGGACTTTACTACGTACTAAAGTAGGACATTATGAGCTAAAGGATAGTTTAAAACTTGCTGAACTTGAAGCAGTAAAAGCAAATATTACAGCATATATTGAGGATTTAGAAGAAATTTTTAAAGAGTTACCTAAATGTACAGTGAAACCATCTTTAGAAAGGCTTTTATATAATGGAAATGCATTAAAGTTACATGCGGTTGTGGCATTTGAAGAAAGTTACAAGCAAGATTTTATTCGTATTTATGATACAAAGAACAGATTCATTGCGCTTTATAAGTGGGATGAAGGAAAGAACTGTTTACAAGTAGAAAAAATGTTCTATAATGAATAATGGAGAAAGCCTCTTAGTATAAAGTTACGAAAGGGGCATTTTTTCTGGCCTTTTAATCGAGGAAAAAACATGATATAGTAAAAAAGCAGTATGAAAAATAGTTTGAGAGGTACGAGGATGGAATATATTTATGGAACTGCTGATGTAAGTCAAAGTGAAGAAAGTGTGGTAGTACTTGGAAATTTTGATGGTGTACATAGAGGTCACCAAATGCTAATTCAGGTGGCGAAAGAGCAAGGTAAGATGAAGCATCTTAAAACCATCGTTTTTTCTTTTTATCCTCATCCGAGTTGGGTAATCGGAAATCATCCAAAGCCACTCATTATGTCGCGTAGAGATAAAAAGCAGATTATAAAAAGTTTAGGTCTTGATATACTCATAGAATACCCATTTACAAAAGCCTTTGCTAATATTTCACCAGAAGTATTTTTTGAAGAAATTTTAATAAGACAGCTTAAAGCAAAAGTATTAGTAGTAGGAGAAAATTATTATTTTGGCAAAAATAAGGCAGGGAATCCTACATTTCTGAAAGAGCTAGGGCAGAAGCATCAAGTGGAAGTATATGTAGTACCAGCAGTAAAATACGATGCCCAAATGATTTCTAGTTCGACTATTAGAAATTTAATTATAGATGGCAATATAGAACTTGCTAATGAGATGTTAGGTCATCCCTATACAATTGTAGGGAATGTGGTACAGGGAAAACAATTAGGACGTACAATTGGTTTTCCAACAATTAATTTGATTGCAGATCCAGATCGTGTTTATCCACCAAATGGTGTATATGCAACGAAAGTAACTGTATATAATAAAGAGTATTTGGGAATGACTAATATAGGATATAATCCTACGGTCAATGGCGCTAAAAAGATGATCGAAACACATATATTTAATTTTGATAAAGATATATATGGTCAGACTGTAGAAGTTAGATTTTATGATGCCATAAGACCTGAGCAAAAATTCCCAAGTGTAGATGCCTTAAGTCAGCAAATTGCTAAGGATCGTATAGCTGTAAAAAGTATATTTAATTCCTAATAAAGATGTTTGCAAAATAAGTCTACTTATGGTATACTAATCCATGTTGACGACCAGTACTCAGATATCGGACGCTCCGACCATATCTTAGTGCTTGGCATAAATATTTAAAATTATAGGAGGTCATTACAATGACAAAAGAACGTAAACAAGAGATTATTGCTCAATACGGTAGAAAAGTACAAGACACTGGGTCTCCAGAAGTTCAAATTGCTTTATTAACAGAAAGAATCAACCACTTAACAGAGCACTTAAGAACACACAAAAAAGATCACCACTCACGTCGTGGTTTATTAATGATGGTTGGTAAAAGAAGAGGTCTTCTTGACTACTTAATCAAAACAGATATCGAAAGATACCGTGCAATCATCGCTCAACTTGGAATCAGAAAATAATTTTAAAAAGGGTGGAGTATTCCGCCCTTTTTTGTAAAGTTTCTAAAGAATTTGATATATAAAAGTCTTGAAAATACTTTACATATGTTGTTGATGATAATTAATTTGTAAGAAGATGAGGAATGATGTTTTGTGTGCAATGTTATAATTTGCTTAAAGAAAATAGGAGTATAAAATACAGTTTAAGCGAACTATAAGATTGCGCAACAAAAATTTCTCTTCTTACTTCTTACAATGATAACTTGAAAGGAGAAATGAATATGGTAAAAAATTATTCAACCATGTTAGCTGGAAGAAAACTTTCAGTAGAGATTGGAAAAGTAGCAGAACTTGCTAATGCATCAGCAATGGTAAGTTATGGTGATACAGTAATTCTTGCGACAGTTGTAGCAAGTGAAGAACCTAAAGAAGGAGTAGATTTCTTCCCTCTTAGTGTAAATTATGAAGAAAAGTTCTATGCAGTAGGACGTCTTCCGGGTGGATTTATTAAACGTGAATCAAGACCATCTGAAAAAGCTATTTTGACATCAAGGGTAATTGACCGTCCAATGCGTCCATTATTCCCTAAAGATTATAGAAATGATGTTGTAATCACAACAACAGTTCTTTCTGTGGATCAGGATTGTAGTCCAGAAGTGACAGCTATGATTGCAGCTTCACTTGTAGTGGATATTTCAGATATTCCATTTGCGGGTCCAGTAGGTTCTGTACAAGTAGGTCTTGTAGATGGTGAACTTGTATTTAATCCAAATCAAGCCGAGCGTCAAAAATCAGATTTAGCTTTAACAGTATCTTCTACAAAAGATAAAGTAATGATGATTGAAGCAGGTGCTAATGAAGTTGCAGATGATGTAATGTATGATGCGATTATGAAGGCACATGACTTTAACCAACAAGTGGTATCATTCATCCAAAGTATAAAAGATGATTGTGGTAAAGAAAAAGCAATGGATTATGTGAGATTTGCTGTACCAGAAGAGATTTACAATGAAATTACTTCTTACATTGGTTCAGAAGAAATGGAAGTAGCTGTTTTTACAGATGATAAACAAACTAGAGAAAAACAACTTAAAGTACTTAAAGAGTTAGTTACTGAAAAATTAACTGAAGCTGGTAAAGAAGATTACCTTGAGTATTTAGAAGATGCATTTTATCAATTTGAAAAGAAAACTGTGCGTAAGATGATTTTAAAAGACCATAAACGTCCAGATGGTCGTAAACTTGATGAAATTAGACACCTTGCTGCAGAAGTAGATTTACTTCCTAGAGCACATGGTACAGGTCTTTTCACAAGAGGTCAAACTCAAGTTCTTACAGTTGCAACACTTGCTGCATTATCAGAAATGCAAGTACTTGATGGCTTAGATGAATTAGAGGTTTCTAAACGTTATATGCATCATTATAACTTCCCACCATATTCAGTAGGGGAAGCACGTGCACCACGTGCACCAGGACGTCGTGAGATTGGACATGGAGCACTTGCAGAACGCGCACTTGTACCAGTACTTCCAACAGAAGCAGAATTCCCATATGCAATTCGTACAGTATCAGAAGTACTTAGCTCAAATGGTTCAACATCACAAGCTAGTATCTGTGGTTCAACACTTGCACTTATGGCTGCAGGTGTACCTATTACAGCACCTGTTGCAGGTATTTCAGTAGGTCTTGTAACAGGAGAAACAGATGATGATTTCGTACTTCTTACAGATATTCAAGGATTAGAAGACTTCTTTGGAGATATGGACTTTAAAGTAGGTGGTACACACAAAGGGATTACAGCTATCCAAATGGATATGAAAATCCAAGGTTTAACACCAGAAATTATTAAAGGTGCTTTAGAAAATACAAGACAAGCACGTTACCATATTATTGATGATGTTATGTTAAAAGCCATTCCAGCTGTACGTAATCATTTATCACCATACGCACCAGTTATTACACAAATTACTATTGACCCAGAGAAAATTAGCGAAGTAATTGGACCAAAGGGTAAAATGATTAACCGTATTATTGAAGAAACTGGTGTTAAAATTGATATAGAAGATGATGGGCGTGTATTTATCTGTGGTGCAGATGCAGATAAAGCACAGCAAGCTATTAAAATGATTGAAGGTATCGCAAAACCTGTTGAAGAAGGTCAAGTATTCATGGGTAAAGTAGTACGCCTTATGAACTTTGGTGCATTCGTAGAAATTGCACCAGGTAAAGAGGGTCTTGTACACATTTCTCAACTTGCACATGAACGTATTGCAAAAGTAGAGGATGTTGTAAATGTTGGCGATCCAATTGAAGTAAAAGTTATTGAAATTGACAAACAAGGTCGCATCAATTTATCACATAAAGTGTTAGTAGAAAAACCAGAACAACAACAATAATAAAAAGGCCTACTTTTTGGTAGGCCTTTTTATTGTGAAGATAATAGGATATGTGTGTTAGGAGGAGCATTATGCGACATTATAAAAAAATAGAAGTCATTGGTTATGTGATTTTAATGCTACTATGGTTTATAGGAAGTCAGCTTTTAGTAGGAAATCTCACTTATTTAATAGTAGGAAAAACAGCTTATGAAAGTTTCTATAGTGCCCATCATTATGCATTAAATTTAGTATCACAGCTAGTATGTCTAGGGGTGGTACTGGGAGTTGATTATAAAAATAAGCAGTTTGAAATGCATAGAATTTGGTTAGGTATGAAAGAAATTTTTGCTTATATAGGGATAGGTGTTTTATTATACGGAATATGTATAGGTATTAATTTAATATTGTTACCTTATTTCCCGGGCTATAGTGCAATTAGTGAGATGTTTGATCATAGTGAACCTATTTTAAACTTTATTGTAATTGTTGTTATGGCACCTGTTTTAGAAGAATATGTATTTAGAGGAAAAGTACAATCATTTGTTAAAAGAGAATTTAATCCAGTGATTGCAATACTTGCACAGGCTTTATTATTTGGGAGCTTGCATAGTTTAGCCTTACAAAAGATATATGCTAGTATAATGGGAATACTTTTAGGAACTATTAAGGAAAAAACAAATAAACTACAAAGCTCTATCATAGTGCATATGACTGTAAACTTGATTGGATGGTTTATTGGTGTAGTTGCGAATGTGTAGACTTGAAATACCACTAATATATTGATATGCTAAAGTTATATAGATTGAAAGGATTTAAAAGATGAAAAAAATAAAAAAACAAAAGTGGAAAGCCGGTAATATGGTGTATCCTATTCCAGCAGCTATGATTAGTTGTGGTGATTTAGAGCGTACTAATATTGTTACTGTCGGTTGGACAGGAACTATTTGTACAAATCCAGCTATGACTTATATCTCACTAAGACCTTCTAGATTTTCTTATAATATTATTAAGGAAACAGGTTATTTTGTAATCAACCTTACAACGAGAGATTTAGCTTATGCAACGGATTATTGTGGTGTAAAAAGTGGCCGTGATTACGATAAATTCAAAGAAATGGGACTAACTCCTATCTGGGATGAAGATACAAAGTGTCCAATGATTGGTGAAAGTCCTGTAAGTATAGTTTGTGAAGTGACCGAGATTAAAGAATTAGGCTCACATGATATGTTTATAGCAAAGGTATTAAATATCTATGTGAATGAAGAATTTATGGATGAAAAAGGTAAGTTCCATCTCAATGATAGTGATCTAATTGCCTATTCTCATGGAACTTACCTTACATTAGGTGAACCATTAGGAACCTTTGGTTATTCTGTACGTAAAGGTGGTACAAAAGAAGCAGAGGCAAAGAAAGCTAAACTTTTAAAAGAAGCTGCACACAATAGAAAGAACACTAAAAGTATTAAAGCTAAGCCTAATAAGGAAAAAGCAGTAGGTAAAAGTAAGACAAGTACAAAAAATGGATTTAAACCTAAAAATAAGAAAAAGAAATTTAAATAAAGCATGTGTTTAATCGGTAGGCTTGGTTAAATGTAAATAGGAGTTACCATCAATAGATAATATAATCTGTGGTGGTGTCTCCTCTTTTTTATTGCCAATTATATAAAGTGTATAAAAGCGTTCTAATTTAAGTTCTAAGTTATTAAGCTCTAGAAATGGTTTTTGTGTTAAATTAACTAATATATTAAGAGTATAGGTATTAGGAAGTAGTGGAAAATAAGGTGTCATTTCATAGCAAGAGACCTTTTTATAAATATCTTTTTTTTCTGGACTAGTAAATCTAAGGTCTAGGAGGGAGGTGCTGTAATTAAAGTGACCGATGCGGCACATGCAGTGACCAGTAGGAATACCGCGTGTGACATCTTCTATCAGATAAAGTCCTATACGGTCACGATGTTTAGGATCTGTTAATAAGATAAGTGTATAAATTTTATAGGCACTAAGAGAGATTGTACGTTCATAAATAGGCTCTGTTGAATGATTAAGGGTAAGTATGACTTGATGCTCACCATAGGTGTGCAGTTTATAATGAGTGAAGTCTTCGTATAGGACATCTGAATAATATTTTTTACCATCAATGTAGACATCTATAGAAGGGGTAAAGCAGGCAATATGAAAGAAACGTAGATAAGCTTCTGGATCTTTATTTTTCTTGGACATACATACCTCCTGGAAGTTAAAAATAAACTTATTACAGTATATGTAAAAAGCAAGGAAAGTGAATATTAATCTTCATGAAATGGACATACAGGAGGGGAAAGATGAATACAAATAAAGTAAAGCATCTTTTAAAGCAAGAAGAAAGCTTTAAGCTAGATTTTAAACTAAAACTATCTATTGAATTGGATTCTGAGAAAAAGGAATTGGTAAGAGATATTATTGCCATGGCAAATACACCGGGCGGAAGAGGATACATAATTTTTGGCGTTAAGGACAAGACAAGGGAGGTTGTAGGCATAGAAGATGTTCCTGAAAATATTGAAGAGAGATTGCAACAGATTATTGCGAATAGGAGCATGCCGCCTGTACCGATTGCTTTTGACATGATTGCTTATGAGGGAAAGAAGCTGGGTGTAATTACCATTTATAAAAGCATGCAGGTTCCACATCAGATGTTAATGACGGGGGCCTTTTATATTCGGAGAGGTTCTACAACAGGACGAGCAACGAGACATGAGATTGCCAATATGTTACAACAGTATGGTATGTTGAGTTTTGAAAATGTGCCATGTAGGAATAGTAACCTCGCAGACTTAAATGAAAACCTTATAAAAAAGCATATAGGACATTTGCAGGGAGGAATAGGCGAAAATAAAACACTTTTAGAAGCATTAGGAATTATAACAGTAGATTTAGAAAAAGAGTCTTACTATCCAACTTATGGTGGTTTACTTTTATTTGGAATATTACCACAGATGTATATTCCACAAGCAGTATTAGAGGTAGAAACGGCAAATCAGTTAAAGGCTATCGGGGGAAATATTTTTAATATGATTGACGAATTTGAAGGACTAATGGAAAAGATTTTACCAAGTACATATCCGAAAATAGGGTTGTTAGAAGTTGTAACGAATGCAATCATTCATAGGAATTATTGGAATAATGAAGCATATATTAAGATTTATATTAGAGAGGAATATATAAAGGTGACAAATCCTATGAGTCATGAGTGGGAGGAAGCTAGAAATAGACAAACAAGAGTGAATACGTGGCTTTATACAAGATTACTACTTATGGGGCAAAAGCAGAATGATTTTCATCTAGGCATTGGGCTTGAGAAAACAAAGGCGATTTTTAAAGAAAAAGGCGGAATCCGTATTTTTGCAGATCCATTAACGGGATTATTTGAAGTCACATTACCAGCTATGAAACTGTATAAAAAGGGGGAAGAACAATGAAGCTGAGGCAGGTCAAAGAAATACTAGAAGCACAAGTATTTTCAAAGGAAGAACTATTAGATGAAGATATTTCGGCAGCCTGTGGATGTGATCTGATGAGTGATGTGCTGGCTTTTGCTAGTGACCATATTTTATTGCTTACAGGACTTATTAACTTACAGGTTATTCGAACAGCTGATATGTTAGACATAAAAGGTATTGTATTTGTCAGGGGAAAAGTACCGACTGAAGATATGCAGCAGCTAGCAAAGGAAAAGCAAATTTGTTTGCTCTCTACCAAACAGCCACTTTATATTGCGTGTGGTAAATTATACAGCAAAGGTCTTGGAGAAAAAGGGGAGAATTAGATGCAGTTACATTATGAAGTGGATGGAGAAGATTTCCTACGCGCAGGAGAGGCCTCGGCAGCTGTAAAGCGGGTTTTAAAGCAGCTTGGTATAAGTGGAGAGATTGTAAGGAAAGTAGCTATAGCTATGTATGAGGCGGAAATGAATATGGTCATTCATGGCAAGGGCGGAGAAATAGATGTGGTATTAACAAGCGAATATGTGGAAATCGTGCTTAAAGATGAGGGCCCAGGTATACCAGATATTGCACTTGCTATGAAGGAAGGTTATTCGACTGCACCTGCACATATTAGGGAGTTAGGATTTGGAGCAGGAATGGGACTGCCTAATATTAAAAAATATAGTGATGAATTGAATATCACTTCAAAGTGGGGAAAAGGTACAACTGTGAGGATTAAGGTGCTTTTAATGCCGAAATAGGAGGTGAAAAAGTGCATAGTCATTCAGTAACCTTAGACCAAGGACGATGCATTGGATGTACAGATTGTATTAAAAGATGCCCAACAGAGGCAATACGTGTAAGAGGTTCTAAAGCAACTATTATTGAAGAACGTTGTATAGATTGTGGAAATTGTATTCGAATCTGTAGAAATGGCGCTAAGAAGGCAGTGACAGATGATATAAGTTTAATGAATCAGTTTAAGTATAAGGTGGCATTGCCAGCGCCGTCGTTGTATGGACAATTTCCTAAGGCTCAACAAATTACCAGCATTTTAGATGCTTTATATGAAATAGGTTTTACAGAAGTCTTTGAAGTGGCAGCAGCAGGAGAAATGATTTCAAAATATACTTATGAGTATTTACAGACAGCTCAAACGTTTCCTGTAATTTCTTCTGCTTGCCCTGTTATTATACGCCTCATTCAGCGGCGATTTCCCTCACTTATTCATCATATTTTACCGATTATTTCACCTATGGAATTGGCAGCACGCTTTATAAAGCAGCAATATGCAGAAAAAGGAATAGGGCAGGGGGAGGTTGGTGTATTTTTTATTTCCCCATGTCCTGCAAAAGCAACTGATATTCATCGGCCTAAGGGAATTGAAAGTTCGGCTGTGGATGGAGTTTTTTCTATACAAAGTTTATATAAGCAGATTTTAAATATATTAGGTCACCCAACGTATAAAGGGGCAAGACGGCAAAGTGGTTCGAAGGGAATTGCCTGGGCTATGCGTACTGGCGGTGTAGATGAAGTAAGAATTAAAAATCATATTTCAGTAGATGGTATGGATAATGTGATTGGTATTTTAGAAAAGGTAGAGGATGGGACATTAAATCAGGTTGCTTATATAGAGGCTTTAGCATGTATCGGTGGTTGTTTAGGTGGCGTTTTAAATATAGAAAATGCTTTTATGAGTCGTAATACTTTAAAGAAATGGATTGATGAGGAGAGTAACAATAAGATGGAAACGGCACTTAATAGGAAACAGTTACAGGAGCATTTAGGAAAAATACCATATGGTTTTGAAAAAGATTTATCGCCAAGACTGGTGTTTACATTAGATAATGATGTCAATAAGGCACTAGAGAAAATGACGGATATTGAAAATCTTTATAAAAGGTTACCTCAAATAGATTGTGGTTCATGTGGTGCACCTACATGTAGGTGCTTTGCAGAGGATGTAGTGATGCAAAAGTCTAATATTGAAGAATGCATTTTTATTTTACGTGAAAAAATTAAGGAATTATCTGATCAAATGTACAGGTTAACTCAAACGGTTATTCCAACAGATAGTGAAAAAATGAAAGGTGGAAGTTAAATGACAGTAAGAGAAATGATGAATGGGATGGAAATTAAATTATTAGGGGGTGAGGGCGGATTAGATGAGCCCATAGAAGGTGGTTATGTGGGGGATCTATTAAGCTTTGTAATGGCTCATGCACAAGCAAAAGAGGTATGGATTACAGTGCAAGGTCATATGAATAGTATAGCAGTAGGTGTAATGACAGGTATTGGTGCCATTATTTTAGCAGAGGGGGTAGAACCAAATACAGATACAATTGAAAAAGCCAATGAAGAAAAGATTCCTATATTTACTTCAAGCAAAAGCAGTTTTGAACTGGCAAGCAAATTATCAAGGCTATTAGAGTAGGGCAATATTATGAAGGTTTATTATGATTTGCATATCCATACAGCTGCATCACCGTGTGGAGATGAAATGATGTCCCCACATAATATTGTGAACATGGCAAAGCTTAAAGGACTAGATGTAATCGCTATTACAGATCATCAAACTTGCCTTAACTGTAAGGCAGTGCAGAAAGTAGGCCAAGATAATGATCTGCTTGTAGTAGCGGGGATGGAAATAGAATGTGAAGAAGAATTTCACATGATTGCTTTATTTCCATCTTATGAGATTGCACAGCAGATAGAAGCTTATATTAAAACAGGTATGCCCAAGATTAAAAATAATATTCAATTATTTGGCAGACAGCAGTGTTTAAATGAGAAGGATGAGGTGATAGGTGAAATAGAAGATTTGTTGCTGATGGCTACAAAGTGGTCTGCTAGTGAAATTGTTCAATGTGTTACAGCAGTAGGTGGTGTAATTTATCCAGCACATATTGATAGAAATAGTTATAGTATCATAAGTCAGTTAGGGGTATTACCTAGTAAACCTATTTTTAATACCTTGGAGATTTCTAAAACAGCAGATTTGAGGCAATATACAAAACAGTATAAAGCACATCAGATTATCATATCTTCAGATGCTCATTACTTACAAGATATAAGCGAAGCTAATTATTTTTTAGAACTAAATGAGAAGCGCGTGCAATCTTTACTTGATAAACTAAAGACGCAAAGTTGTTCAATTACAAATCAGATAGAAGGAAATTGGTAAGAAACTTTGTTAAAAAATGAATTAATTGACAACTGTGTGGGGCTATGTTATTTTCATAAAGTAGACAGAAATATGAAAATAATTCAGTAAAATAACAACAAAAACATTGTTATATGAGGAGGATGACCCATGGCGTGTGAAAATTGCACCAATCAATTAACAGAAAGCTTATATAAGGAGTTAGAACAATTTATCCAGGAGTTACCGGAGAAAAGGGGCGCATTAATTGCTGTATTACACAAAGCACAAGGTATATTTGGCTACTTACCTAAAGAGGTACAGCAATTTGTTGCTAAGAAGCTAGAAGTACCTGTTTCACAAGTGTATGGTGTTGTAAGTTTTTATTCGTTTTTTACAATGAAACCAAAAGGTAAAAATCCGATTTCTGTATGTTTAGGAACAGCATGTTATGTAAGGGGATCAGACAAAGTATTAGAAGCTTTCAAAGAAGAATTAGACATTCAAATTGGGGAGACAACAGAAGATGGTGTATTTTCATTAGATGCATTAAGGTGTGTAGGAGCGTGTGGGCTTGCACCGGTTGTACTGATTGGAGATAAAGTATATGGTAAGATTACATCTAGAGAACAGGTAAAAAATATTTTAAATGAATATCGCTAATTTTAAAGGGGGAAGTCATCCATGCCTAAAATTATGTCCTTAGACGAATTAAAAGTGCTGCGAGAAAAGGTTAAAAATCAAGTAGACTTACGTGAAAAAGGTGAGAAGGTAGAACAAATGGCAGTGATTCGTGTAGCAATGGCCACTTGTGGCATTGCAGCAGGTGCACGTGAAGTGATGAATTTCTTAGCAGAAGAGGTAGCAAAGCGAAACCTTACTAATGTAGTGATTACACAAGGTGGATGTATGGGATATTGCTATGCAGAACCTACTGTAGAAGTTAAGTTACCAGGGAAGGAAGCAGTAGTATACGGTAATGTGACAAAGCAACGTGCTTTAGAAATATTAGAGAAGCATGTTTTAGGTGGGGAAATGATAGAGGGAATCATTCCTACAGGCCATAAATCCCTAGATGAATAATAAGGGAGGTCGCAAGATGTCTAAGTATACCATGCATATTCTAGTATGTGGTGGAACTGGCTGCATGTCTTCACATTCTACTGAAATTGTAGCAAACTTAAAGAAGTACATAGCTGAGGCTGGTATGAGTAATGCGGTACAAGTGCTGAGAACAGGCTGCTTTGGCTTTTGTGAGAAAGGACCTGTTGTAAAGATATTACCTGATAATACGTTTTATGTACAAGTTAAACCAGAAGATGCAGAGGATATTGTAAAAGAACATATTGTAAAAGGACGTAAGGTGGCAAGATTGCTTTATACAGATCCTACGACTAATACACATATTAGTGATTCAAAGCATATGGAATTTTATAAAAAACAAATGCGTGTAGCGCTTAGAAACTGTGGTTTCATTGATCCAACTAATATTGAAGAGTATATCGCTAGAGATGGATATGCTGCACTGGCCAAGGTGCTTACCATGTCACAAGAAGATGTTATTAATGAAGTGAAGGCATCAGGACTGCGTGGTCGTGGCGGTGGCGGTTTTCCTACTGGTTTGAAATGGGAGTTTGCTTATAAAAATCAATCAAATCAGAAATATGTAGTTTGTAATGCAGATGAAGGCGATCCTGGTGCTTTCATGGATCGTTCTATTCTAGAAGGCGACCCGAACTCTGTAGTAGAAGCTATGGCGATTTGTGGCTATGCTATAGGGGCAACTCAAGGCCTTGTTTATATTCGGGCAGAATATCCATTAGCTATTAAGCGATTGGAATCAGCTATTTCATCAGCTAGGGAATATGGTTTATTAGGCAAAAATATACTAGGTACTAACTTCAGTTTTGACATAGAAATACGTTTTGGCGCAGGTGCTTTTGTATGTGGAGAAGAGACAGCACTGATTCATTCTATGGAAGGTAAGCGTGGCGAACCTACTACAAAACCACCATTTCCAGCAGCAAGTGGTTATTGGGGTAAACCGACTAATGTTAACAATGTAGAAACCTTTGCAAATATCCCTGTAATTTTCTTGAAAGGAGCAGATTGGTTTAATAAGATCGGTACAGAAAAATCTAAAGGAACCAAGGTATTTGCTCTAGCAGGAAAAATTAATAATGTAGGTCTAATTGAGGTACCTATGGGGATTACACTCAGGGAAGTTATTTATGATATTGGTGGTGGCATTAAGGATGGTAAGAAATTTAAAGCTGTTCAGACAGGGGGGCCTTCTGGCGGTTGTCTAACAGAAAAAGACTTGGATACGCCTATAGATTTTGACAACCTTATTGCAAAAGGCTCAATGATGGGGTCAGGTGGTATGATTGTCATGGATGAAGATGACTGTATGCCAGCTGTTGCTAAATTTTATCTAGAATTTACAGCGGAAGAATCTTGTGGTAAATGTACACCTTGCCGAGTAGGAACAAAAAGGCTCCTTGAAATGCTTGAAAAAATCGTAGCTGGCAAGGGAACCAAGGAAGATTTAGAGCAGCTTGAAGCGTTAGGTCAGATTATAAAAGATACTGCTTTATGCGGACTTGGTCAGACTGCGCCTAATCCTGTACTATCTACCCTTAAGGTATTTAGAGATGAATATATTGCCCATGTAAAGGATAAAAAATGTCCATCAGGTCAATGTACAGCATTACTTTCTTATCAAATTACAGATAAATGTATTGGCTGTACAGCTTGTGCAAGAAACTGTCCTGTAGGTGCGATTACAGGCAGTGTAAAACATAAACATAGCATTGATCAAAGTAAATGTATTAAATGTGGTGCATGTATGAATAAATGTAAATTTGGCGCCATTATAAAAGGTTAGAAGAGGGGGAAGGCATATATGGCACAAGTTAAAGTCACCATTGATGGAATTACCGTAGGAGTACCAGCAGGTAGCACTGTGTTAGAAGCAGCAAGGCTTGCCAAAGTAGATATTCCTACGTTATGTTATTTAAATTTACATGGCACGCAAATGGAAAGTAAAGCTGCTTCTTGCAGGATTTGTGTAGTAGAAGTAGAAGGTAGGAGAAATCTAGCGCCGGCCTGCGCCACACCTGTTATGGAAGGAATGGTGGTAAAAACCAATACAATGCGTGTGTTGAAAGCCAGAAAAACAGTGTTGGAATTACTTTTGTCGGACCACCCTAAAGATTGCCTATCCTGTGTTAAATCAGGAGACTGTGAACTGCAAAACCTAGCAGAAAAGTTTGGACTTCGTCAGATTGAAATAGGTACAAATGGGGAGCAATCTACCTATTCTATGGACTGTAGTTTTTCTCTTGTAAGGGATATGGATAAATGCATTATGTGCAGACGGTGTGAAGCGATGTGTAATAAAGTGCAGAGTGTAGGAGTCCTAGCCGGTGTAGATAGAGGGTTTAAGGCTATTGTAGGAACAGCTTTTGGGACACCAATTATGGAGACAGTCTGTACCCACTGTGGGCAATGTGTAGCCGTTTGTCCAACGGGGGCACTTACAGAAAAAGAAAATATTAATGATGTTTACAAAGCACTTGCAAATCCACATAAAACGGTTATTGTACAAGTAGCACCGGCTGTAAGAGCAGCATTAGGTGAAGAATTTGATTGGCCGGCAGGTACCCTCATAACAGGTAAAATGGTAGCTGCTTTAAAACGTATGGGATTTGACTATGTTTTTGATACAGATTTTGCGGCAGATGTAACAATTATGGAAGAAGGAGCAGAGCTTATTGATCGTATAGAAAAGGTAACAAAAGGAGATCAAAGTGTAAGGCTTCCTATCTTAACGAGTTGCTGTCCCGCATGGGTTAATTTCTTTGAAACTCAGTACAGTGATTTATTAGACTTACCATCTACAGCACGTTCGCCACAACAAATTTTTGGGGCTATTGCTAAGTCTTATTTCTCAGAGAAGATGAATATTCCAAGAGAAGATATGGTAGTTGTTTCTGTTATGCCATGTTTAGCTAAGAAATATGAGGTGAAACGAGAAGAATTTAATAGTGATGTAGATATTAGTATTTCTACGAGGGAACTTGCACATCTTATTAAGCAGATGAATATTGATTTTGAAACCTTACCAGAGGAGGACTTTGATAGGCCGTTAGGTGAAGGCACAGGTGCTGCTGTAATCTTTGGGACGACAGGGGGGGTGATAGAAGCTGCTGTTCGTACTGCTTATGAGAAAATAACGGGAAAGACATTAGAGCGATTGGAGTTTGAAGCACTCCGAGGTTTTGAGGGAATACGTGTTGCCACCGTACCAATTGGAGATATGAATTTAAATATTGGGATTGCACATGGATTAGGTAATGCAAGAGTTTTGATGGATGAAATTAGAAATGGTAATCCAAGAAAACTGCATGCAATAGAAGTGATGGCTTGTCCTGGAGGTTGTATTGGCGGTGCAGGGCAACCTTATCACCATGGAGATGCTGAAATTTTACAAAAACGTCGTCAGGCACTTTATGCAGATGATAAGGCAAATGATATGCGTAAATCTCATGAAAATCCAGAGGTCCTAGAACTTTATGATTGTTATTTGAAAGCGCCATTAAGTCATAAGGCTCATGAACTTTTACACACTTATTATAAAGAAAAAAAACGTATTTAAAGAAATAGGGGATGCACAAGGCGTGTAGCCCCTTTATTTAATATTATATAAGAGGAGAAGACATGAAAACAATTAAAATTTGTATAGGGAGTGCTTGTCATCTCAAAGGTTCATATGATGTCATTGAGATTTTTAAACGCTTAATAGCAGAGAATCATTTAGAAAATCTAGTAGAATTAAGTGGGGCTTTTTGTACAGGAAATTGTATGCAAGCTGTTGTAGTTGTACGCTGGGATGGTCAAATATTTTCCGTAAATAAGGAAAATGCAGAAGAAATATTTATGAAGGAATTAGTTCCTTAAAAGACGTATTGTAAGAGGAGAGAGCAATATGTGGATTATTAATTTTTCAAAAGCAAATTGTAAAAACTGCTATGCATGTGCTAGGGCTTGCCCTGTGCATGCTATAGAAGTTAAAGATGAGCAGGCTAAAATTATGAAGGAACGTTGTATTGGTTGTGGGAAATGCTTAAAGGTATGTCCTCAAAATGCAAAGCAGGTCAAATCAGAGGTTGAAATTGTAAAAACTTACTTAAATCAAGGGAAGAAGGTTGTAGCTTCTGTGGCACCAGCCTTTGCGGCACTTTTTGAAAATAAGAGTCGCCGTTTAATAACAGGACTTCGCCAGCTAGGTTTTAGCAGTGTAGAAGAGACTGTCGTGGGTGCGGATTTAGTGACACAGACTTATGGTGTATTTGGAAATATGCCAGGGGAGCAGTGCTATATTACAAGTTGCTGCCCCACAGTCAATGCACTTATTCAAAAGCATTATCCAGAAATGTTGCCTTATTTGATTCCAGTTATTTCTCCGGCAACTTGTCATGCCAAACTCTTAAAACAGAAGTACGGGGAAGAGGCTAAGATTGTTTTTATAGGACCTTGTATATCTAAGAAGATAGAAGGTATTGAAGAAAAAGATTTGGATGCGGTCTTAACATTTGAGGAACTGTTTCATTGGTTTGAAAAGGAAAAAATTAATGTGTGGGAATTAGAAGAAACCCCCTTTGACCAAATTAATAAAAGGCAGCGAGGTTATCCAATAGTAGGTGGTGTCACAAGGAAGATTAATCCTAAAGAGATGCCAAGAAGGATTTTAAAGATTCATGGCATAGATGAATGTATTGATATGATTGCTTATATCAAAAATGGTGGGTTTAAAAATACACTATTAGAAGTACATGGTTGTCGTCATAGCTGCTTAGCCGGCGCAGGAATGCCACAAGATGGTACCAATATTTATGAGCGTAGTGAGCGGGTGAAAGACTATGCCCAATGGGAAAATTCTAAAGTATTAGAGGAAGAAAAAGATGAAACCAAGGTAACTATTGATCTGCATAAGGATTTTCCAAATTTAAAGAAGGAACTTAAAATGCCAACTGAAGAAGAGATTGAAGCTATATTAAGCAGTATAGGTAAGGAGACGAAGCTGGATGAATTAAATTGTGGAAGTTGCGGTTATCACACATGTAGAGAAAAGGCAGTAGCTGTTTATAATGGTATTGCTGAAGCTACTATGTGCTTGCCTTTTATGCGTCAAAAGGCAGAAACATTAACGAATGTAATTTTTGAAACGACGCCGAATATGATTATTATGGTAGATAAAAATCTAGAAATTTTAGAGGTTAATCCTGCAGCAAAACATTTCTTTTGTACTTATGGGGAAAACCTAGTTCATGAAAATATACAGACAATATTACCTGTATCATTATTTGAAAAGGTCAGAGCGACAAAGCAAGGTATTTTAAATCATAAAAATAATGTAGGGCAAAAAGAAGCTACTGTAATAGAAAGCATTATTTGGAGTGACTATCATCAGGTGATGTTGTGGATTGCCAATGATATTACAAGAGATGAAAAAATGGCAAAGCAAATACAAAATATGAAGATAGAAGCCATTGATATGGCACAACAGGTTATTAATAAGCAAATGACAGTAGCACAAGAAATTGCTAGCTTATTAGGAGAGACAACAGCTGAAACGAAGGTAACACTTACTAAGCTTAAAAAATTAATACAAGAGGAAGAGGATTTGGGAAAATGAAATTTTTTATGGATTTTGCGACAGGAAGTTTAAATAAGCATGGGGAGGAACTATGTGGAGATAAAGTAGAATTTTTTAATGAGCAGGATGGTTTTATTGCAGTGCTTTCAGATGGCTTAGGTAGTGGGGTGAAGGCTAATATTTTAGCAACCCTGACGGCTAAGATTGCAATTACTATGTTAAAGGATGGCCTTTCGATAGAAGAAGTAGTGGATACAATGATACATACACTTCCGGTGTGTTCAGTAAGAAAATTGGCTTATTCCACCTTTACTATTGTGAAAGTAGATAAGGAAGGAATGGTGTATATTGCAGAATTTGATAATCCAGGTGTATTCTTCCTTAGAAATGGAAAAATACAGGAGCTTGAGGGGCAAACAAAAGAAATTAATGGGAGACTGATTAAAGAAAGTCACCTTACCTTAGAAGAAAAGGATACTTTGGTCTTTGTAAGTGATGGTGTCATTCATGCAGGTGTGGGAATGGTATTAAACTTAGGATGGAGCTGGCCAGAGGTTGCTAATTACTTACAGAGTTTAAATGTTTCTAATCTGCATTCCAAAAAGATTACGTCTTTATTATTAGGTGTATGTGAAGACCTTTATATTAATCAGCCTGGAGATGATACAACTGTTGCAACAATCCAGGCCATTAAACCTAAAGAAGCTGTATTATTTTCAGGCCCTCCTAAAAATAAGGAAAATGACGAACGGCTTATTCAGACACTCATGCATAGCAAAGGCAAGAAAATTATTTGTGGTGGGACAGCCGCCAATATTGCTTCTAGAATTCTAGGACGTGAAGTAAGGACAAATATAGAGATGATTGATCGTAATATTCCACCTATTGGTTATATGGATGGGATTGACTTGGTAACAGAAGGTGTACTAACCATGGGCGCAGCTATTGAAAAACTAGAAAAAGTAAAAAATAGTAATGATTTAGAGTTTTTATATGGGCAAGATGGTGCTTCAAAGTTAGCTAGAATGCTGTTTGAAGATTGCACCCATATTAAGTTTTTAGTAGGGCAAGCCATTAATCCTGCCCATCAAAACCCAGACTTTCCAGATGCATTAAGTATTAAATTAAATGTTTTAAAACGCCTACAAGAGATTTTAATTCATCTAGGTAAGATTGTAACAGTAGAATATTATTAAATAGATATAAAAAAGCAATAGAATTATGTTATCTTTTTTTTATGATTTAATCCATGTATAATTTGAAAAACCTAACTTATACTATACAGTAGAATAGAGTTTGATATATAATTATGTAATATGGTATAATATTTTATTATTATCTAAGGAGGAAATTATGTCAGATAACATAAATGAGTTAAAAAAAGAGTATAAAAATGTATGGGAGGAGTATACTGAAGCAGATTTAGAAGCATTATTTGCATATGGTGAACGTTATAGAAAGTTTATTTCGTATAATAAAACAGAACGTGAGTGTGTACGTAGTATGGTAAAACAAGCAGAAGAGGCTGGCTATCGTAATATTGAAACGCTTATTGGCAAAGATGCAAAACTTACAGCAGGTGATAAAGTTTATGCCAACTATAAAGATAAAACATTAATTCTATTTTGCATTGGCCAAAGACCACTTTCAGAAGGTCTTAATTTATTAGGAGCACATTTAGACTCACCACGTCTAGATCTTAAACCAAATCCACTTTATGAAGATACAGATTTTGCAATGTTTAAAACACACTACTATGGTGGTGTTAAAAAATATCAATGGGTATCATTACCACTTGCGATTCATGGTGTAGTTGTGAAACAAAGTGGTGAAGTTGTTAATATTACAGTTGGTGAAGATGAACAAGATCCAGTAGTAGGTATTTCAGACCTTCTTATTCACTTAGCCAGCGAACAAATGCAAAAGAAATTAAGTGAAGCTATTAAGGGAGAAGACTTAAATATTTGTTTAGGTTCTATACCACTTAAAGGAGAAGAAAAAAATAAGGTAAAAGCAAATATTTTAAAGCTTCTACATGAAAAATATGGTATAGTGGAAGAAGACCTTGTTTCTGCTGAATTACAAATTGTACCAGCAGGTCCAGCACGCGACTATGGACTTGACCGCAGTATGATTATTGGTTATGGCCAAGATGACCGTGTATGTGGTTATGCTTCTTTAGAGGCGCAGCTTGAAGTTGAGAATCCAATTAAAACAACAGCTACAGTACTTGTAGACAAAGAAGAGATTGGAAGTGTAGGCGCTTCAGGTATGCAATCTAAATTTTTCGAGAATATGGTTGCGGAAGTATTAGAGCTTGTGGGAGAATACTCTAGCTTAAAACTAAGAAGAACACTTGCAAATTCTAAAATGCTTTCTTCAGACGTTACAGCAGGCTATGATCCAAATCATCCAAGTGTACTTGAGAAAAATAATGCAGCTTACTTTGGTAAAGGGGTTGTATTTAACAAATATACAGGTTCAAGAGGTAAATCAGGTTCAAATGAAGCAAATGCAGAATATGTAGCAGAACTTAGAAACATTATGGATCAAAATAATGTCACATGGCAAACTTCAGAACTCGGACGTATCGACCTTGGTGGAGGTGGTACAATTGCATATATTCTTGCAAATTATGGCATGGATGTTATTGACTGCGGTGTACCAGTTCATAGTATGCATGCACCTTGGGAGATTACAAGCAAGGCCGATTTATATGAAATGAGAAAAGCATACATTGCTTTCTTACAAAATGCATAAGCTTAAAGAGATGCATTTAGCAAAACACAAGCATTAAAGGAGAATTAAAATGGAAAACCCAATTGTAACATTTACTATGGAAGATGGTGCACAAATTATTGCAGAGCTTTATCCAGAAGTTGCACCAGAAAGCGTTAAAAACTTTATCTCACTTATTCAAAAAGGATTTTATGATGGTCTTACATTCCACCGTATTATCCCTGGCTTCATGATTCAAGGTGGATGCCCAGAAGGTAGTGGAATGGGTGGTCCTGGTTACCATATTAAAGGTGAATTTGCATCAAATGGTTTCAAAAATGAGCTTAAACACACAAGAGGTGTGCTTTCAATGGCACGTGCGATGAATCCTAACTCAGCTGGTTCACAATTCTTTATCATGCATGCAGCAGCACCACACTTAGATGGTGATTATGCGGCATTTGGTAAAGTTATTGAGGGCATGGACACTGTAGATTATATTGCAAAAACACCTACAACATATGGTGACAAACCAAAAACACCAGTTGTAATCAAAACAGTTACAGTAGATACAAAAGGACAAACATTCGAAGAGCCTAACAAATTCTAGGAGGGAACTATGCCATTTATAGATTTGCACTGTGATACAATTGACAGACTCTATAACGACAAGACCCATTTGTTTTCTAATGATTATCATATTGATATTTGCAAGTTAAGAGCAAGCAATTACTTTGCACAGTGGTTTGCCCTTTATTCAGATATGCAAAAAGTACAGGAGCCTTTAATGGACTATGTAAAGCATATGAGAGACTATTTTCTTCAAGAAATTGAAAAAAATAAGGAAGAAATAGGACTTGCAACAAGCTATGAAGAATATATAGCGTTAAGAAAACAGGGGAAAATTGCAGCTTTTTTATCCTTAGAAGAAGGTGCCCCCATAGGTCATGACATCGGAGAAATTGATACCTTATGGAATATGGGCGTACGTATGATGACATTTACCTGGAATTACAAAAACCAATTAGGTGCACCCCATAGCATGAAGGAAGGACTTACACCTTTTGGAAAGCAAGTGGCAGAGGCACTAAATGGCTATAAAATGTTTGTGGATATTTCTCACTTATCGGAGTATGGGGTGAGAGATGTAGCGGCTATTTATAAAAAACCAATCATTGCATCACATTGTAATGCATATGCACTCATGCCGCATAGCCGTAATTTATCCGATGAAACTATTCGTCTTATCGCTGAAACAGGGGGCATTATTGGGGCTAATTTTTATAGTGTCTTTTTAAATGGAACGGATGAGAGTCTGGTAGAGGATATTGCAAGGCATATCGGCCACTTCTATAAGATAGGCGGCAAGGGGATTTTAGCATTAGGAACAGACTTTGATGGTATGGCGTGTAAGTTAGAGGTATGTGATGCTGGAAAAATGGATAAACTAGTAACAAGATTGTCTAAAGAGTACTCAGCAGATCTAATAGATGCAATTACTTATGGCAATGCTGAGCGTCTTATAAAAGAAAATTTATAAGAAGCCTTGGTAAAATTTCTCAAACTATGTTATAATCGAATGTGAATTCATTCCTAAGGAGGAACTTAAAATGGAAGAAAACAAAAACTGCGGATGTGGCACAGGTTGCGGATGTGGACATGAACATGAAGCACATGATTGCGGATGTGGACACGATCACGAAGAAGAAACATTAATCTATGTAACTTTCGAAGATGAAGATGAAGAAGTGCCTTGCGCTGTTCTTGACATTTTTGAATGTGAAGGTAGAGAATATATTGCTTTAGCACCAGCTGAAGAAGTTGAAAATGCTGATGAAGCTGAAGTACTCTTCTATCGTTACTCAGAAAACGGTGAAGAAGTAAAATTAGATGATATCGAAACAGACGAAGAATGGGATGCAGTAGCTTCTTTATTCGATCAAAACTTCTTCGCTGATTATGATGAAGACTAATTAATAATTATATAATATATAATTAAATGAAACAGGGTGCATGCACCCTGTTTTTTTATAGACTAGGAAAGTTCGACCTTTAACTTTTCTACTCCAAACTCAAAATTTGAGTTGATAATGTGCTACTAGTCGCTTTATTTCTGCTTATAAAAATACGCTCATAAGTTTAAGAAGGTAGATTTGGTATAAAATTTCCTAGCTTGTCCATACTTATAAAAAAATGAAGGAATGTGTGGATAATGAAAAAGATAATTCTATTAATCTTTTTAATAATGAGTATAATAGGCATAGGAAGCTATTTTTATATAAGTCATGATACAGAAGAGGTCTCTCTTGTAAGCCGTCCTATTGTGACAGTAGATTTATCAAATAATACGTCATTTAAGATGCAACTTGATCCAGAAGCAGCGCCTAATACTGTTTGTAATTTTATTGATCTTGCAAGGTGTGGTTTTTACAACGGTTTAGGCTTTAGCAAAATTTTACCAAATTATTTCGTCCAAACGGGAGACACAATAGGTAATGGGACAGGTTATCCTGGCTATTTTATTAAAAGTGAATGTAAAGACAATGGTTATCCTAATAAACTGAAATGTTTACAAGGAACAGTGTGCATGGCAAGAAGTGATAAATTTAATACAGAAGGGTCTCAGTTCTTTGTTTTATTAAAAGATGCTCCTGAGTTAGATGGACGTTATACAGCATTTGGGACAGTCATAGAAGGATTAGAGCATTTAATGGCCCTTACGGAGCAGAATGAAGTCACCATTACAAGTATGGAAGTGGAAACTTTTAATGTGGCTTATAAAGAGCCGAAGGTACTTGCTATGACACAGGTGAGAGATACGCCTTAGATGACAAAAAGCAAGGAAAAATTTTGTTAAAAGAAAGATTTGAAGGAGCATTTAAAACTTGACAATGGGATAGCTTTTAATTTACAGTAAGTAGATGAGACTAAATATATAGGTGATGAGAGATGAAAGAAAAAACATATGATAATCAAAGTATATCTGCCTTAAAAGGTGCAGATCGTGTCAGACTGCGTCCTAGCGTTATATTTGGCTCAGATAGTATTGAAGGCTGTCAACATGCAGTATTTGAGATTTTAGCCAACTCTATCGATGAGGCAAAAGAAGGTTATGGACATACAATTAATGTCACTTTGCATAAAGACCACTCCATTACCATTGAAGACTTTGGGAGAGGGATTCCCGTAGATTATAATGAAGTAGAACAACGTTATAACTGGGAGTTAGTATTTTGCGAACTTTATGCAGGGGGAAAATATAACAATAATGATGGTGACAACTATGAATTTAGTTTAGGATTAAATGGACTTGGTAGTTGTGCCACACAATATAGTTCCGAGTATATGGACGTAGAAGTAAAAAGAGATGGTTACATTTATGAACTTCACTTTGAAAAGGGTGAAAATATAGGTGGCCTTAGAAAGACAAAAGCCGATTACAAACGTACAGGAAGTAAAATCCATTGGATGCCAGATAAAGAGGTTTTTACAGATGTATGCATTAGTTCGGCTTATTTTCATGATGTCTTAAAAAGACAAGCTGTTGTTAATAAAAATATTGAATTTGTTTTTAAAGATGAAATTGAAGATCAGAAAACTGTTTATTTATATGAAGATGGGATTATGGGGTATGCAAAAGAGCTTGCTGGTGAAAAGGCTTTTACAGATGTAGTATATGTAGAGCAGGAAACAAGAGGGCAAGATAGTCCAGATAGACCAGAATATAAACTAAAGTTTCAAGTGGCATTTGCTTTCTGTAATGAGACAAACTGTTTAGAATATTATCATAACTCAAGTTACTTAGAGTATGGTGGTTCGCCTGATAAAGCAGTGCGTAATGCTTTTGTATATGCCATTGACCAATACCTTAAAAATGAAGGGATCTATAATAAAGATGAAAAGAAAATCACTTTTGTAGATATTCAAGATAGCTTAATTTTAATCGTCAACTCATTTTCAACAATTACAAGTTATGAAAATCAAACTAAAAAAGCAATTACGAATAAATTTATTCAAGAAGCAATTCAAGATTATTTAAAAGAATACCTCTTCATTTACTTTACAGAAAATAAAAATGAAGCAGAGAAAATTGCAAAACAAGTTTTGGTAAATAAGCGTAGTCGTGAAAAAGCAGAACGCACACGTATTAATGTACGTAAACAATTAAGCGGAAATATTGATATTTCCAACCGTATTAAAAAGTTTGTGGATTGTCGTTCAAAAGATGTCACAAAACGTGAACTTTATATCGTAGAGGGAGATTCTGCACTTGGCTCTTGTAAGTTAGGACGTAATGCTGATTTCCAAGGAATTATGCCAGTACGTGGAAAAATTTTAAACTGTTTAAAAGCAGATTATGATAAAATATTTAAAAGTGATATTATTGTAGATTTACTGAAGGTATTAGGGTGTGGTGTTGAAATTACATCAAAACATAATAAAGATTTAAATACCTTTAATATAGATAATTTAAGATGGGATAAAGTTATTATTTGTACAGATGCCGATGTAGATGGTTATCAAATTCGTACACTGATTTTAACAATGCTTTATAGTTTAGCACCAACGCTTATTAGAGAAGGTAAGGTTTATATTGCTGAAACACCACTTTATGAAATTAATACAAAAAATGATACTTACTTTGCCTTTACAGAAAGTGAGAAAACAGAGATTTTAAGCAAGATAAAAACGAAATATACGATTCAACGTTCTAAAGGACTTGGTGAAAATGATCCAGATATGATGTGGAAGACAACAATGTGTCCAGAAAGCCGTAGGCTCATACAAGTGCTTCCAACAGATGTTGAGGCTACACAATTTATGTTTGATGTACTTCTTGGAGATGATTTAAAAGGTCGTAAACAGTTTATAGCAGATGAAGGGCATCGCTATTTAGATTTAGCTGATATGAGCTAAAATCATGATAAATAGTGTTTAAATGATAGAGAAAGGACGGGGGACGATGAACAAAAATATAGTAAAACAAAGAATTACAGAAACATTAGAAAACAATTATATGCCCTATGCAATGAGTGTTATTGTCTCTAGGGCATTGCCTGAAATAGATGGTTTTAAGCCTTCTCATCGTAAATTACTTTATACGATGTATAAGATGAATTTAATTAAAGGTGTACGTACAAAATCAGCTAATATTGTAGGACAAACCATGAAGCTTAATCCTCATGGGGATGGAGCCATTTATGAAACAATGGTACGTCTTACAAAAGGAAATGGGGCATTAAATGTCCCTTTAGTAGACTCGAAAGGAAACTTTGGAAAAGTTTACTCAAGAGATATGGCCTATGCTGCATCAAGATATACAGAAGCTAAGCTAAGTGAAGTTTGTAGTGAGGTCTTTGGTGATATTGAGGAGAATGCAGTAGACTTCATGGATAACTATGATGGCACTTTAAAAGAGCCTGTACTTTTGCCAACACGTTTTCCAAATATTTTAGTGAATCCAAATCAAGGAATTGCTGTAGGGATGGCAAGTAATATTTGTAGCTTTAATTTAAGTGAAATTTGTAATGCGACAATGGCTTATTTAAAAGATGAGAATGCGGATGTACTGGCCCATATTTTAGCACCAGATTTTCCAACAGGTGGTACAATTATTTATGATGAGTTGGAAATGAGAAATGTGTTAGAAGCTGGAAAAGGAAGTTTTAAAGTACGTGGTAAATATACTTATTATAAAAAAGAAAACTGCATTGAAATTACAGAAATACCATATAGCACAACGGTAGAAGCAATTATTGATAAGATTGAAGAGCTTGTTAAGGCTGGAAAGATTAAAGAAATTACGGATGTACGTGATGAAACAGACCTCTCAGGTCTTAAATTAACAATTGATTTAAAACGTAGCACAGATCCAGAATTTTTAATGCAAAAGTTATTTAAGGCAACGCCATTAGAAGATAGTTTTAGCTGTAACTTCAATATCTTAATTGATGGTATGCCAAGAGTAATGGGTGTTAAAGAAATTATTGCTGAGTGGTGTAAGTTTAGACAAGAATGTATCATTCGTAAATATAATTTTAACATTGAAAAGTTAGAGAAACGTTATCACTTACTTTTAGGACTTAAGCAAATTTTATTAGATATTGATAAAGCAGTTGATATTGTCCGTCATACAGAGAAGGAAAAGGAAGTTGTGCCAAACCTTATGGCACACTTTGGCATTAGTGAAATGCAAGCTGAATATGTGGCAGAAATTAAACTGCGTCATTTAAATAAGCAATATATTTTAGAGACTTTAAAAGAATTAGAAGGACTTGAAAAGGAAATTAATCGCTTAAAAGATATTGTGGCCCATCCAAATAAAGTCCGTAAGGTTATTAGTGATGAACTTAAGCAAATTCAAAAGAAATATGGTACACCAAGGCGTACAGAACTTTTACATCATACAGAAGTGGTACGACCTAAACAAGAGGAGCTTATTGAAGATTACAATGTCAGACTGTTCTTTACAGACCATCAGTACTTAAAGAAAATTACACTTGTTTCGTTAAGAAGTAGTGGCGAACAGAAGCTTAAAGAAAATGATAGCATTATTCAAGAACTAGAAGCAGGCAATCGTAGTGATTTATTACTCTTTACAAATAAATGTAATGTCTATAAACTAAAGTTACATGAAATTGAAGATACTAAGGCGAGCCAATTTGGGGTTTATCTGCCAAATTTATTAGATATGGAAGATGGCGAACAAATTATAAGTATTCATGCCACAGCAGATTATAGTGGCTTTATGGCTTTTGGTTATGAAACGGGTAAGGTGACTAAGGTACCCGTTAATGTTTATGAAACAAAAACAAATCGTAAAAAACTTATTAAAGCTTTTTATAGTAAAGCTACTTGTGTCGGCATAAGTTATGTAACAGATGCGGATGTCTTAGCGTTGACACGAGAAGATGGTAAGACAGCTTATGTAGCTGTAAGTGCCATTGAAGAAAAACAAAAGAAAGATGCAAATGGCGTACAGGCCTTAAGTGTTACAAAGAAAATAGGGATGGCACGTCTTGTAAAAGTTCAAGAACTTACTGAAGAAATAAGCCAAAAAGTTGCAACGAGCATTCCAGTGAGTGTACGTGGGCTTTAGCTTAGACAAAGTTTTTGTATAAAATAGGAATACAATAAATAGATGACTCACATAAATGAGGGGGAAAACATGAGAGCGCAAATACAAGCAGCAAAACGTATTGTTATAAAGATTGGTACATCTTCATTAACACATGAAAATGGTAGGATTGATTTAGAGAAGATGGATCGACTTGCACGTGTTTTAACAGATTTAAATAATGCTGGTAAAGAAATTATGTTAGTTTCTTCTGGTGCTATTAATGCAGGAATGCAGCGTATAGGTAGAAGCAAAAGACCAGATGACTTGCCACTTAAGCAAGCAACAGCAGCTATTGGGCAAGGCATTTTAATGAAAATGTATGAAAAGTTCTTTGAAGAATACAATCAGGTAATAGCACAAATACTACTTACAAAAGACGTGATTGAAGATGAAATCAAGAAAACAAATGCGAAGAATACATTTGAAACTTTAATTGATCTTGGGGTTATTCCTATTATCAATGAAAATGACTGTATTTCAACTTCAGAGATTGATGGTTATCGCTTTGGTGATAATGATACACTTTCAGCTACAGTTGCGAGACTTGTGGAAGCAGATTTGCTTGTTTTACTTTCAGATATAGAAGGGCTTTATACAGCAAATCCTAAAGTAGACCCAACAGCCAAGCTTATTCCAGTGGTAGAAGAAATTACACCTGAGATTGAGTTACTGGCTGGTGATGCAGGCACAACAATGGGAACAGGTGGCATGACAACTAAAATTATTGCAGCTAAAATTGCAAAGAGTGCGGGTTCTCATACTGTAATTGCTTCAGCAGCAGATATTAGTGTGCTCCGAGACATTTTAAAAGGTGAGGCAGTGGGCACTTGGTTTAAGGCTTAGTATAAAGCGTATATTTATTGCTTGACTTAAGAAAGGAATTTAACGACATGGAAATGGATTTACTTATCAAACGTATTAATGAACTGGCACACAAAAAGAAAACAATTGGTTTAACAGAAAGTGAAACTATTGAACAAAATAATTTAAGACAAGAATACTTAAAGATTTTTAGATCAAATTTTAAAAATCAATTACAAAATACAAAGATACAAACACCAGATGGAAAACTTCATCCTTTAAAATACATGCCAGATAACAGTAAAAAAACACTTCATTAAGGAGTTGGAATGCGTCTTTAAAGCCTAGTTCAGTGAGCTTAAAGGCGCATTTGCTATTTATATGGGAGTAAGGTAAAATAGAGAAGAAATTGCCTACTAAAAATAAAGGAGTAGACCATGATCACATACTTAAAAGGAACATTAGAAGAATTAAATGAAAATAGTTTAGTAATAGAAGCTTGTGGTGTAGGATATGAAGTGTTTTGTCAAGGTACGGCTTTTAGTCAGCTTGGACAAAGCAAAGAACCCATAAAAGTCTATATATATGAGCATATTAAAGAAGATGGACATGATCTTTATGGTTTTCAAAATAAAGAAGAACGTGAAATCTTTAAAAAGCTTATTAGTGTAAGTGGCATTGGCCCTAAGGGGGGAATGCAAGTTTTAAACACTTACACAAGTCAGGAAGTTATTGAGATTATTTTAGAACAAGATAGCAAGGCTTTAAGCAAAGTAAGTGGTATCGGTCCAAAGACAGCACAACGTATTATTTTAGAACTTAAGGATAGTATTGGTAAGCTTTATGTACCAGATTTAAGTCTTCTTCAGACAGGCCTTAAAGATGATACAGCTAAAAATGAGGCGATTGAAGCACTTACTGCTTTAGGCTATAAAGATGCAGATGCAAGAAAGGCTGTAGAAGCAATCTTTGACTATAGTTCTGATAGTGAGACACTAATTAAGAAAGCATTGAGTTTATTAGGAATGTAAGGGGGATGAAAAATGGAAAGACGTATCATGTCTTGTGATTTACAATTAGAAGATAATGAAATAGAAAGCAATATAAGACCCCTTTCTTTAGAAGAATATATTGGACAATCTGCTATTAAAGAAAATATAAAAATATTTATCGAGGCAGCTAAAATTCGTGAGGAGTCTTTAGACCATGTATTATTATATGGCCCACCAGGTTTAGGTAAAACGACACTTGCAGGGGTTATTGCAGCAGAAATGGGGGTGAAGATTAAAGTGACCTCAGGACCTGCTATTGAAAAGCCAGGGGATATTGCCGCTATTTTAAATAATCTGCAACATGGTGATATATTATTTATAGATGAAATTCATCGTATGAGTCGTCATGTAGAAGAGGTTTTATATTCAGCGATGGAAGATTATTGTATTGACATTGTTGTGGGTAAGGGGCCGACAGCGAAATCTATCCGTTTAAGTTTACCACATTTTACTTTAATTGGGGCAACGACACGTGCGGGAATGTTAAGTTCACCGCTTCGTGACAGATTTGGAATTATTCAACGCCTTGAGTATTATAGTGCTGAGGAATTAGGACAGATTGTTAAACGTACAGCAGGTCTTTTAAATACGCCAATTACAGAGGAAGCAGCTTTAGAAATTGCACGTTGCAGTCGTGGGACGCCGAGGGTAGCAAACCGCCTTTTAAAACGAGTACGTGATATTGCGCAAATTAAGTTTGAAAACAATATTCATTCAGAAAGCTGTGAAAAGGCATTAGAACTTTTAAATATTGATAAAAATGGATTAGATGAAATTGATAGACGTATTATTCATGCGATTGCATTACAGTTTAAAGGTGGTCCTGTAGGCCTTGAAACATTAGCAGCTGCTATTGGGGAGGAAAGAGATACACTAGAAGATGTATATGAGCCTTATCTTATTCAGCAAGGGTATTTGCAACGTACACCAAGAGGTCGTATGCTAACTCCTAAAGCTTATGAAGCCTTTCATTTAGAGCAACTTTAGGAAGTCTCATGGGAAAAAATTGGGAAGTATAGCGTGCTGTAAGAAATAAAGTTTGTAAAATAAATTCAGAAAGTAGTATTTAGTAAAGGGTTATGCTATAATTGTGACAAGCAAAATAATAACTAGAATAATGAGGTGTTAAACAGTGGCGAAAAATAGAATTGAAGTCATCATTGGTGGCGCTATTTATGCACTGCAAGGCGAGGAGTCGGAAGAACACATTCAGAAAGTGGCACGTCTCATTAATGATAAATTATTAGAGATTCAAGAGGTGGCTGGTAAAACAAAGCTTACAAGTCACAAGGCCAATATGCTAGTGGCATTAAATGTGGCGGATGAATATGTGAAGACGAAACAGCAGTTAGAAGCACGTATGGATGAGTTTGAGAAATGTAGTGCAGAAAATGCCGCATTGAAACAACGTATTCAAGAGTTATCACTAGAAATCACCCGAACCCGAGAGCAATTAGCAGTAGCAACCCATTCACATCATAAAAAAGATTATACAAACAGGGGAAGATAAACGAAAGTTTCTCTTTCCCTGTATTGTTGTAAAATAAATATATTAAAAAGAACTAATAAAGCAATAAAACAGAAATATGTAGATTATATATTAAATAGAAAAGGTGAGACAATTAGATGAAAGCAGAATTATTAGCACCTGTTGGGAAAATGGAAAATGCCATTGCAGCAGTAGAAAATGGTGCAGATGCCCTCTTTGTAGGTGGCAAATTATTTAATGCAAGACAATACGCAGATAACTTCACAGAAGATGAACTCGAACAAATCGTACAATACGCCAAATTACGTGGTGTACGTGTTTATGTAACGGTTAATATTTTAATTAAAGAAGCAGAAGTAGAAGGGGTTTATGAGTATCTTAAATACTTAGAGGAAATAGGTGTACATGCCATTATTGTTCAAGATTTAGGTGTAGCAGCAATTGCAAGGAAATATTTCCCTAAACTTCGCCTACATGCAAGTACACAGATGTCAGCGCATAGCATTGAAGATGTCATGTTCTTAAAGTCATTAGGGTTTAAGCGTGTTGTACTGGCAAGAGAATTAGGGCTTAAAGAAATTGAAGAGATTATTAAAGCATGTGATATTGAGATTGAAACTTTTGTTCATGGTGCCTTATGTTATAGTTACTCAGGACAATGTCTTATGAGCAGTTTAATTGGTGGCAGAAGTGGGAATAGGGGACGCTGTGCGCAAACATGCCGTATGAAATATAGCTTAATGGATGAAGATAAAACACTTGTTAAAGAAGCGTATTTACTGAGTTTAAAAGATATTTGTAGTATTGAATTTTTACCAGAGCTTTTAGCATGCGGTGTGCATTCACTTAAAATGGAAGGCCGCATGAAGTCTCCTGAATATGTGGCATCTGTGGTGAAAACTTATCGCAAATATGTAGACCTTGCTTTAAGTGGTGAAAAATACAAGGTGGCTCAAGAAGATTTAGATGTCCTAAAAGGTGTATTTAACCGTGGTGGTTTTTCAAAGGGGTATTACTTTGAACATGGCACAAAGGCGATGCTTACGCCAGTAAGTCCAAAGCACATTGGATTAAAAGCTGGGGTAGTTACAAACTTTGTGCCTAAAACAGGGATGGCAACTATTTTACTTGAGCGTGATCTAAATCCTGGAGATGGTCTTGAAATTATCCGAAAAGGTAAAGATAGCGTAGGGATGGGCATCTCTAAAAAATGTGAAAAGGGGACAAGCATCAAAGCACACTTTGAACATTTTGTAGAAGTAGGCAGTGAAGCGTATCTTACTAAGAATCATAATCTTTTAAAAGTATTACGTGCTTCTTATCAGAAACCACAACGTAAAATGCCAATTCATTTAAGCGTAGTAGGTAAAATTGGTGAACCTTTAGAAGTAAGTCTTGTGGCAGGAGATAAGAAGGTTGTTTATAAGGGAGATATTCTAGAAAATGCAATGAATGCCCCACTTACAAAGGAACAAGTGATTAAACAGTTAACTAAGCTTGGAAGTACTTCTTTTGTTGCTAAAACGCATGAAATTATTTGGGATGAAAATGCTTATATGCCAATTAGTCAGCTGAATGAAGTGAGAAGACAGGCTGTAAGCTTATTAGAAGCAGAAATCTTAAGGGTAATGCCTCAAAAACATCCAGTGCATTTAGAAGAAGTGCATCATCATGTACAAGCAAATGAAGAAGTAGGACAATGGTATGTCCATGTGACAACTTTAGAGCAATTAGAAGAATGCTTAAAATGGTCACAAATTAAACGTATTTACTGGGAGTGGCAATATGACCAAAGCTTAGCGGAAAAGGCTTTAACAAGATGTAAGGAAAAAGACGTACAGATGTATCTTGCCTTCCCTTCAATCATGAAGGAAAAGACTTATAAACGTTTTAAAGAGGCGATTATGGCTTGGGAAGAAAGCTGTATAGAAGGTTATCTTATACGTACTACGGGCTTGTATTATTTATTAAAGGATACAAGTAAAAAAATTATTGTTGACTATAATTTAAATGTCATGAATAATGAATGCATCAATTTATGGGAAAACATGGGCGTGGCAGGTGAAACTGTTTCAATGGAACTTACTTTAGAAGAAATGTTACCATTAGAAGGAAGCTTAGAAAAAATTGTTTATGGTTATATTCCAGTTATGACATCACAACAATGCATTCTTCGCCATACAAATCATTGCCAAAAGAAAGAAAAAGAAAAGAAGCTTTATAAAATTAAAGACCGTAAGAATACACCATGGGCCATTCAAACTGATTGTGAAGCTTGCGTGATGCAAATTTTAAGTTATGAGCCTGTTGTAACAAAAACAAGTGAATTACAACGTATTAAAAATCAAATGAATGTACGCCTTCAATTCAATAAAGAAGATGTAGGTGAAGTACAGAAAGTATTATCTGCTTACCTAGAGGGGAAAGCATTTACACCAGCAAGTTTAGAAGGTGTTAGCTTTAAAGGAGCACTATAAGGAGGAGATGGTGTGGGCTATTTTAATTTAGTCATTTTGCTAAGTCGGTATATATTTGCCGGATTTGGCGTTTTATTTATGGTAGTTGCCTTTAGCTTTATGAAACCATTTGTAAGCTATAGTTTAGGCACAACAAGAGAAAGAAATAGATTTTTAAGTTTATGTATTACCTTTGTACATTTGGCGGGGATTAGTATTTTAGTTGGTAAGCAGGCGGATGAAGCTTTAAGAGCACCTATTGTGATTAATGGACTTGTGATGTATGTCATTATTATGTTGACATTGTGGCTGCTTAAACTTTGGAAAAGACAACACGAACTAGTCCTTTGGCAAATTATGTTCTTTATGATGGATATAGGTTTTATTATGCTTGAGCGCCTTGATCATGATTTGGCTACAAAACAGCTTTTTGCATATGTTGTAGGTGTTATTGTGGCATTGATATTCCCAAATATTTTCTCAATCTTAATTAAGCCAGGAAATAAGTATTTTTATTTGGGTGTACTCATTATAACAATGTTTTTACCTTTTGTAGCAGGAACGACAATGCTAGGTGCTACCAACTGGGTAAGCATTGGAGGCTTTAGCTTCCAACCATCTGAAATTGGAAAGGTGGCATTAGTATTATTTTTAGCTTCTACGCTGAGTGCAGGCGAAAATCATAAAAAAGGTTATAGAGGATTTATTTTTCCAGGGGTTGTGGTGCTAGGTGCTTTAGGATGTTTAGTACTTCAAAAGGACTTAGGTGCTGCGCTACTTTATTATTTAACAGCACTTATGATGTTACTTATGGCCACACGTAGTGCATGGTTACCGGGGCTTGGCTTGTTGGCAGGTGCGATTGGAAGTGTCGTTGGTTACTTTGCCTTTTCTCACGTAAGAGTAAGGGTAGAAGCTTGGCTAAATCCATGGGCAGATATTAATGGAAAAGGCTATCAGGTAGTTCAAGGACTTTTTGCTATGGGAACTTGGGGATGGCTTGGAAGTGGATTAACGAGAGGTGTACCCAATAAAATTCCGCTAGCAACCTCTGATTATATATTTGCAGCAATTTGTGAAGAATTTGGAAACCTTATGGGAATAGTTGTTTTATTAGGCTACTTAGGGATTATCTTACTTTGCTTGCAAGCGGCGTTTCGTTATACACATGCTTTTTACCGCTTAATCATCATTGGGATTGCTACAATCTTTGCCGTACAAGTATTTATTATTATAGGTGGCGTAATGAAGCTTATTCCACTTACTGGGATTACAAGTCCATTTTTAAGTGCTGGTGGAACTTCTATTGTAGTAAGTATGGGAATGATTGGACTGATTACGTATTTTTCTTATAAAGGAAGAATGAATGAAGAGAAAAAAGGTGGAAGAAAAGGTGAGTAGAAGTCAAAAGGAAGTTAAGAGAGAAACAAGAAGAACGACTAAAAAAAATCAAGATCAGCAGATTATTTATATGATTACAGGCATTTTTGTGGCTATGTTTATGCTGCTGATAGGTTATTTTATATACTTTACCGTTGTGAAAGAAAAGCAGATAGCAGTTCATCCACAAAACACAAGACTAAATGCAATGGAAAAGGAAGTTATTCGTGGGACTATTTATGACACCAATATGGTAGTACTTGCAACTACAGAAAATGAAGAACGTACTTATCCACGTGGCAAGTTATATGCCCATGCAGTTGGCTATGCCACAAATGGAAAAACAGGTGCAGAAGCATTAGCTAATACACAATTACTTTACCCAGATTATAGCGTAACTTCTTTGTTTAAGGCAGCATTTTTAGATGAAAAGTTTGAAGGACGCGATGTAGTACTTACATTAGATGACCGCTATCAAAGTGCGGTGGCAGAAGCTATGTCAGGAGAGCGAGGTGGCGTAGTGATTTTAGAACCTTCAACGGGGAAAATACGTGCTATGTATGCAAGTCCTGGGTTTAATCCTAATGACATTGCAGAAAACTGGGACGAACTGCGGACTGATGAAAAAAATACGCCTTTAGTGAACCGTGCCACTCAGGGGCTTTATCCACCTGGTTCTATCTTTAAGGTTGTGACAGCTTTGGCATATATGGAGAAACAGGGGGATGAATCTTTAGATTTTACTTATAACTGTACAGGAGAAGTAAGTGGTGATGATTATACAATTCAGTGTTATGATCATATAGCACATGGTGAAGTAAATCTAGAAACCGCTTTTGCAAAATCATGTAACAGCTATTTTGTTAAATTAGGCGAACAGCTTTCAGTAGGTGAGCTAAAGGCTGCAGCAGAAAAGCTTGGTTTCAACAAGGACTTAAGCTTTGATATGGCATATTCAAAAAGTAAATTCCAACTTACTTCGAGTGATAGTGAGTTTGAAAAGGCAGCTACAGCCATCGGACAAGGTAGAACACTTGTAACGCCACTTCATATGGCCATGGTTGCAGGAATGATTGCCAATGATGGTGTAAGTATGAAACCTTATCTTATGGATTATAGTATGAGTAAGAAGGGGAGCATTAAAGTAAAAAATATGCCTACTTATGAAGGGGCTGTCTTAGATGAAGCAACTGCTACTAAGTTACAAAAATTAATGTTAGCTGTTACGGCTAACGGAACAGCAAGTTCGCTAAGTTATAATGGAATGACTGTAGGTGGCAAAACAGGGACAGCTCAAAATGAAACTTCAGCAGACCATTCTTGGTTTATGGGGTTTGCAAAAGATGATGCAGATACGAAAGATGCCATAGCCTTTGCAGTAGTTGTAGAAGGTGGTGCTCAAAGCGTACGTGCAGTTAGCGTTGTACAAAAAATATTAAATGTATATAGTGAGGTAAAACCTTAAAATAAAAAACTATTCGTAGGATAATGCGAATAGTTTTTTTGTTGCAAAAAATAAGTAATATTGCGATTTAAAATAGAAATATCATAGCCGTTAATTTAAGCCTAAGTTTTTCCAAGTCGAAGTATTTCTTCTA